>DASUBP010000240.1:0-24409 GCA_035763205.1 Gemmatimonadales bacterium | reverse complement strand
TCGTACTCATTCGTCGAGGCGTTGTAGCCGAAGTTCTTGTCCTTCGACTCCTTCACCTTGCCCACCACGATCGACGCTTCCGCGCCGGCGTTCTGGGCGATCATCCGGATGGGCTCCTCGATGGCGCGCCGGACGATATCGACGCCGATCTTCTCGTCGTCGTCGCCGCCCTTGAGCTTGTCGAGGCTCTTCTGGCAGACCAGGAGCGCCGAGCCACCGCCGGGGACGATGCCTTCCTCGACCGCGGCGCGGGTGGCGTGCAGCGCATCTTCCACCCGGGCCTTCTTCTCCTTCATCTCGGTCTCGGTGGCCGCGCCCACGTTGATCACGGCGACCCCGCCGGCGAGCTTCGCCAGCCGCTCCTGCAGCTTCTCCTTGTCGTAATCCGACGTCGACTTGTCGATCGCGGCGCGGATCTCGCCGATGCGGCCCTGAATGTCGGCCTGCTTGCCTCGGCCGCCGACGATGGTGGTGTTGTCCTTGTCCACCACGATCCGCTTGGCCTGGCCGAGATCACCGAGGACGGTGTTCTCGAGCTTCATGCCCTTCTCTTCCGCCACGACCTTGCCGCCGGTGACCTTCTCGATGTCGATCAGCATTTCCTTCCGGCGGTCGCCGAAGCCTGGGGCCTTCACCGCCGCGACCTTGAGGGTCCCGCGCAGCTTGTTGACCACCAGCGTCGCCAGCGCCTCGCCCTCGACGTCCTCGGCGATGATGAGGAGGGGCTTGCCCGACTGCGCGACCTTCTCGAGCGCCGGGAGCAGATCCTTCATCGACGAGATCTTCTTGTCGTGGATCAGGACGTACGCGTCCTCGAGCACGGCTTCCATCTTCTCGGGATCGGTGACGAAGTAGGGAGAGAGGTAGCCGCGATCGAACTGCATCCCGTCCACCGTCTCCAGCGTGGTCTCGAGTCCCTTCGCCTCTTCGACCGTGATCACGCCGTCCTTGCCCACCTTGTCCATGGCGTCGGCGATCTTGTCGCCGATTTCCTTGTCGCCGTTGGCCGAAATGGTGCCGACCTGGGCGATTTCCTTCCGGCCCTTGGTGGGCACGGAGATCCTCTTCAGCTCTTCGATGATCGTCTCGACGGCCTTGTCGATGCCGCGCTTCAACGCCATCGGATTCACGCCCGCGGTGACCGACTTCAGGCCTTCGCGGTAGATCGCCTGCGCGAGCACGGTCGCGGTGGTCGTGCCGTCACCGGCGAGATCGGAGGTCTTGGTCGCCACTTCCTTCACCATCTGGGCGCCCATGTTCTCGATCTCGTCCTCGAGCTCGATTTCCTTGGCAACCGTCACACCGTCCTTGGTGACGGTCGGATTGCCGAACTTCTTCTCGATGACCACGTTCCGGCCCTTGGGCCCGAGGGTCACCTTCACGGCGTCGGCCAGCTGGTCCACACCCCGCTTCAGGCGGGCCCGCGCCTCGACGTTGAACTCCAGAAACTTGGCAGCCATCTGTTGGTCTCTCCTTAACCGAGCTTCGCGATGACGTCGGATTCCTTGATGAGGATGACTTCCTCACCGTCGAGCTCCACCGGGGTGCCGGAATACTTTCCGTAGATCACGCGGTCACCCACCTTCAGCTCCATCGGCACCTTCTCGCCCTTTTCGGTCCGGCCGGGACCCACGGCGACGACGTCACCCTGGATCGGCTTTTCCTTGGCGGTATCGGGGATGTAGAGGCCCCCCTTCATCGTCTCCGTCTCCTCAGCCGGCTTGATCGCTACGCGATCACCCAGCGGGAGCAGCTTGTGCTTCCCACCCTTGCTTCCGGTCGCCATAACCCTCTGCCTCCACAAGGACTAAGTGATTGCTTCTGATATCGTTAGCACTCTTGAGTGGTGAGTGCTAGCAACCGGACGAATTATCGACAGGCGGGAACCGCATGTCAAGGAGACGGATTTAGGAGGGCCTTTACGAGGAGCTCAGCGCGCCCCTGCCAGTCGCCGGGGAGGGTATCCGCAGGAATCGTCGCAACCGCAAGCACATGCCCCCGGCGGGTATCCGCCACCTGGGCCTCAAGGGTCCCCCGCCCCTCCTGGTCGACGTACTTCCACCAAACCAGGGCGGCGGCCATATGACCGCCCCCGCGCACGTCGTCCCGCACGGTGTATCCAGCACGCGCGAACGCCCCCTGCAGGGCGTGGCTGAGGGAATCGCGCCCTCGAATCACGATGTCGTAACCACGCAGGGGACTTGGAGGACCGGCGGGGCCGGGATTCCCCGCGCACGCGAACGCGAGGCCGAGGGCCACCGCCCAGCGGCCGCTCACGGAAGGATGCGTCGAGCGCCCACCCAGCGCGGGATCCAATAGGCGCCGTCGGAGTCGCTCCGGTCGAGCCGGGAGATCTTCACGCCGCTGCTCGCGCTGTGAATGAACTTCCCCTCCCCCACGTACATGCCCACGTGCGTCACGCCGGCACCCGGACTGGCCGAGAACAGAAGAATGTCACCCGGCTGGAGCGCCTCCACCACCGGCGTAACCTCCGCACCGGCCCGCGCCTGGTCCCGGCTGATTCTCGGCAACCGCACGCCATGCTGCCCGTAGGCGTACTGGATCAGGCCGGAGCAATCGAATCCGTTCGACGCCGTGCCACCCCATTGATACGGGGTGCCCAGCACGTCGAGGGCCGTGCGAACCACATCCGCGGCCGCGGCATTTCCTGAAATGGTCGTCGGAGGCTGCACCGGGGCATTGCTGGGGACGGTCGAAGCGGGTGGAGGCAGCACCGGGTTTGACGGAGCGGACATCCTGCCGCCATGTCGGCCGAGTCCGATGGCGAGCCCCAGGGAGAGCGAGAATCCCTTTCGGGGGCTGCCGCCCCCCGACCAGAATCCCCGCGGCCCCCGATCCTCGTCGCGATAGCGCCCTTCCACGCCAAGTGCGATCCGGTCGAACGGCCTCCACTCGAGGCCACCGCCGACACTCCACAGCGCCGCCAGCTCCTGCTTGGCGGTATCGGTCGACAGGCCAAGCGCGACGCCGAGCAGACCATAGGGCCCGAACGTGTAGGAGCCCCGGAAGAGGTGCGCTTCCCATCCGCCGCCGTAAAAGGCCTGCCGCCGCCCCAAGCGATCGTTGACAATGACGGTCGCGCCGAAGGTCTGCGAAATGACACCGGTGAGTGGAGAATGCGAACGGAACTCATAGGTCGCGCCGTGGCCGGCCCGGTACCATTGCCCGTACCGGAACTCGATCTCCCCCTGCGCGGCCAGGGAAGTGGCCGCCAGCGAAAGCGTGACGATCAGAAACCCGACGTCATTCCGTCGCACGGTTCTCCTGTGACGGGCGGGGAGCCATCCGGTGGGCCAGCCAGTGCGGGAAACGCCGCATCATCCGCACCCACAAGGCCAGCATCACGAAGCCGGACAGAAATGCGATTCCCAGTGCTACCCCCACCATGGCCCCCGGTCCCGAGAACCGCACGCCGACCTTGGCCCCGATCCAGAGCCCGAAATAAGAAGCTCCCCACGCGCAGAGAGGCGTGAGGAGCCAACCGACGACCAGCAGGAAGTGCGCGAGCCAGCGCGGCACGCCTCCGTCCGTCACGCCTTCCGCGCGATGGCGGCAACTCCAAGGACGGTGAGGATGACCGAGAATCCGAGGCCGATGGCGACCGGGTAGGTCGAGGTGAACCCGAACCCCATCAGGTGGGCGATCTCACCGATCACGACGGCGCCGACGACGAGCGGGAGGGCCAGGCTGGTCATGGACGCCGCGTGCTTCGAATTCCGGCCGGCGGTCAGCATGGCGCCCATCCACGACACGAAGGTGCCCAGCTGCCACCAGGTCGGCAGATACCACCAGGTACTGTTGCCGCCGATCGCGTCCCAAGTCCACGGATACGCGTGGACGTTCCGGAGAATGATGATGTCGATCGCGGAGAATACGACGGTACTGAAGAGCCCGACGCCCGCGGCCCCAGCGATCCCTTCGGTGTGCCGTGCCCCGGTCCATTCGGCAGGCAAGAGCGCCATCGACAGGCCCCCGAGCAGCACGATCACGGCGTCGAGCACGCCGCCGACGGTGCCCGGAACGTACCGCCAGATCACGAGATAGAGCACGACCCACACCGCGGTGAGCACGCCCAGCTTGGCGCCGCTGATCAGGACGTGCGGCAGCTCGGTACGGTCGGTCATGGTGGGAGTGGCGGTCGCCGACATCAGCAAGGCTCCTCGATCAAAGGGGTCCGACGGTCAATCTAACAAGCCTATCGCGCAAAGACGAGCAGGACCGCCACGTCCGTCACCGCCCAGGCCCCCAGCGCCCAATACATCCCGCGCTGGTGCTGTTGCGGTGTCCACACGTTTCGGGCCCGAATCCACGGCACCAGCACCGCCAGCCAGGCGGCGAGCGCAAAGAAAATCAACGTTCCAGACCGGCGCAGAATGTCCGCGGCCCAGGACAGGCCGCCGAACGCCAGAATCACCGATCCGGTCGCGAGCCACAGGCTCGCCTCCAGCCCGAACATGAGCGCCAGCGTCCGGTCTCCGCGCTTCTTGTCCTCCTCCAGCTGATAGAGCTGGGTGAGCGGATAGAGGCCGGCGAACAGCGCACAGAACGAGAGAAAGATGACCGCGTGCCCCAAGTCGAGGGGACGGCCGGTGGCGGCCCACGCGGCGTACGGGGTCAGGGTCCCGAACCCCCACATGTTGATCACCCAATCCAGTCCCGCGACAGCCTTGAACCGCAGCGGGGGCACCGAATACGCCACCGACATCACGAAACAGACCGCGTAGGCGATCCGGAATCCCCAGGGCAAGCGGAAGGCCAGCACCTGGCCGAGGACGAGCAGAACCCAGCTGAAGGTGAGGAGATGCTTCGGAAGAGGCGGAGGCGAGTTGAGGTACCCGACGTCCCCCTCATCCTTGTCGTAGACACTATTGATCGCGAGAGTGCCGCCGTTCAGGCAGATGACCCAGATGAACAGGGCGAAGAGCGCGGAGCCAAGCTGCTGCCCCGACCGGAGCCCCGACCAGCCGACCGCGAGCACGTACCCCAACACCGTGTGCGCCGCCATGATCGGCCACTCGGCGGGCCGCATATGAAGGATGTAAGAGAACGCGTCCCCGGGGAGCGCGCCGTACCCGGCCCGGCGCCAGACGTTGAGTGTCTTCGTCGCGTGGGCGTCGGTCACCACTTGAGCCCCAGCACGGCCGCGGCCAGCCGCAGGCCCGTGAGCGTGAGATCGGGGTCGGTTCCGCCGATCTCCTTGCACAGGGGCGCGATGAGCGTGGCGAGTCCACCCGTCGCGATCGCCCGCGGCTTCCGCCCTTCCGGCCACTCCGCGCGTACCCGGCGAATCAGACCGTCGATCGCTTCGGCCGCTCCGAACAGCACGCCCGACCGGATGCAGTCCTCGGTGCGTCGCCCGATCACGTGCGGCGGCGCCGAGAGCTCCGCGGCGGGAAGCTTCGCGGTCTTGCGGACCAGTTCGTTCGCGGCCGTCACGACGCCCGGCATGATGACGCCACCGATGAAACGCCCGTCCTTGGTGATGCAGTCGAAAGTCGTGGCGGTGCCGAAGTCGACGACGATGCAGTCGTCCTTGTAGACCTGGGAAGCCGCCAGCGTGTTCACGATGCGATCGGCACCGACCGTCAGCGGCTCATCCACGTCGAGCGTGATGGGAAGCCGGGAACGCGCGTCAACGAACGTGGGAGCCTGTCCGATCGCGATCCGGATCCCCTCCCCCAAGGCATGGGACACCAGGGGGACCACCGAGGCGACGATCGCGGCGCGGACTTCGCCGGTGGAGTGGCCGGCCTGCATGAGGTAGGAAGTGAGCGCCGCCCCCCACTCATCAGGCGTGCGCTGCACCGTAGTGGTGAGACGCCAATGGTGCGCGAGCTGGTCCCCGTCGAACAAGCCCAGCGTGGTTTCGGTGTTCCCGACGTCGAGGGCGAGCAGCATGGGGCGCTAATTTACCTCAGGCAAGCTCGACGTGCCCTTCCCGAACGGTCTGACGGCCCCGGGCCGTTTCCACGAGCAAGGCGCCATTTCCTTCGAGTCCAATGACTTTCCCGGCGAGGGGCGCCCGGATCTGCCGCCCCGCGAGCCAGTTCCGCGACCCGAATGCCGTGAGCTCCGCCTCCGTGAGGCGGAGGCCGGCGGCACCCAGGCGGGGGAGCGCCGGTACCAGCCGGTCACAGAGGTCGAGCCGGGTAGCGCCGGGCCGGTGATCGGCGAGCCGCGTCGCGAGGCCGGCGACATCCGGGGGGAGTTCGTTCGCGACGTTGCATCCGATGCCGACCGCCAGCCAGTGCAGGGTCTCCCCTTGCCAGCGCCCTTCGCACAGAATGCCCGCCACCTTCCGGTCGGCCAGGACGATGTCATTCGGCCATTTCACCCGGGCGGCGGGACGTCCCAACACCTCGTCGATCGCGTCGGCAAGCACGAGTCCGACCCGGATGGAATAGACCCCGACATCGGACGTCCGCGGCCTCAGCAACACGCCGAGCCAGAGCCCACCCATCGGCGACCGCCACGTGCGTCCGTCGCGCCCCCGTCCCGCCGTCTGCACGTCGGCGATGACGACGGTTCCCGAGGGGGCACCGGAGGTCCCCAACTCGTGAATCGAGTCGAGCGTGGAACCGAGGGAATCGAACAACCCGGCTTGCGGAACGCCCCACCGCTTGGCGAGCGAGCCGCCCGAGACCCCATCCAGGGTCAGGGATGCCACAGCCCATAGGCGATGACGAAGAGACCGGCCGCCCAGCAGTAGGGCGCGAAGAGATAAAATCGTCCGCGCTTGAGCATCGCGACCAGGAACCGGATGCTGAAGATCCCCGCCACGAACGCGACCGCGAACGACAGGGCGAGAGGCCCCGCGCCCACCGCCGCGATGTCCACGGTCGCGTGCCGGCCCTCCACCAACGCAGCGCCGGCGATGATCGGGATCGAGAGCAGGAACGAGAACTCCGCCGCATCGACCGGATCCAAGCCCACCCACAGGGCCGCGGTGACCGTAGAGCCGGAGCGCGAGATGCCGCGCAGGAGCGCGGCCACCGACTGCGCGAGACCAATCACCACGGCACCCGCGACGGTCGGCTCCGGTCGCATGCCGTGCCGCTCTTTCGTCGACCAGAGGGCGATCCCGGTGACGACGAAGCAGATCCCGATGAGGACGAGGCTGGTGGCGGCCTCCTCCACCTGCTTGTGGAAGAGCACGCCGAGGATCGCCGCGGGAATCGTGGCGATCACCAGCAACCCGGCCCGCCGGAGCGACGCCCGGTCACCGGACAGCGTGCCCCGGACGATGCTCCAGAGACTCGCACCGTACACGACCAGCACCGCGAAGAGGGTGGCGACGTGCAAGGAGACTTCGACGAAAACGCCGGGCGCCTTGACGCCGGTGAGCACCTCGATGACGCGCAGGTGTCCCGAGCTGGACACCGGCAGGAACTCCGTGAGGCCTTGCACCAGCCCGAGAATCACGCCTTGCCACCAGGTCACACGACCCTCCCCAGTACGAGTGCGGCCACGCCGAGAGGCATGGCGAGTTTCGCGTGCCTGACGGCGACGGGGTACCGCTGCCCGGAGAGGGCGCGGCCGGCACTCCACACGAGCACGTCAGCGAAAACCGCCAGGGCGAAATACCACCGTCCGTATCCGGCCAGCGCCGGAAGGGCCAGACTGGCGGGAATGAAGCTCCACAAGATCGCCTTCGCGACGTTCCGTCCCACCGCCTCCCCTGAGAGAATCGGGACAGTCCGGCGCCCCAGTACGCGGTCCCCGGGCACGTCGACCAGATCCTTCGCGACCTCACGGCCAAAGTGCAGCCAGCCCGCGAGCACCCAGGGCACGAGTCCCGCGGCGCCGCGGCCCACACTGAGGGCGCCATACATCAGCGGGAATCCCGCCACGAGGGCGACCGTCAGGTTCCCGGCCACTCCCCGGCGCTTGAGGCAGGGCGAATACGCCGCCATCAGCACGAGCGCGCCACCCGCGAGCGCGAACACCGTTCCGCTGACGAGCGCCGCCGTCCCCAGCCCCAGGAACGCGCCCCAGAAGACCAGCAGATCCGCGCTCCCCCGGCGAACGCGGCCAGATGCCAGGGGCCGATCGGTCCGGGCATTGGCCCGGTCCCCGGCTTCGTCCCAGATGTCGTTGAGGACGTTCCCTGCCACCCCGAGCCCGACCCCGGAGAGCACGGCCCACACGAGAGGGCCAGGAGCGCCGACGCGACCGAGCGCGATCCACCCACCGGCGAAGACGCCGAGACCCGCGACCACCAGATTGTGCGCCCGAACCAGTCGGAGCAGATCAACCACGGAGGAGATCTTCGTAGAGCCGTTCGTACTGAGGCACGACCTTGTCGACCGAGAACGCCTGCGCGCGTTCCACGGCGGCCGCCCGCATCCGGGCCGCCAGCGCCGAATCCTGGAGGACCTTGAGCGCGTTGCCGGTCATGTCGTCCACTGCACCGGGCGCCGAGAGAAAGCCCGTCTCACCCTCGACCACGAGCTCGGGAAGGCCGCCGGCGTTGGAGGCGATCACGGGCGCGCCGCACGCCATCGCCTCGAGCGCCGCCAGGCCGAAGGACTCGGCTTCGGACGGCAGCAGGAAGAGATCGGCCCCGCGCATCACGTCGGCCACGTTGTCCACCTTGCCGAGGAACCGGACGTCGGACTTGAGCCCCAACCCATCGGCTTCGGCCTGCGCGGCGTCCCGATCGGGGCCGTCACCCACCATCACCAGCATCGCCGGCATCACCCGGCGGACTCCGGCGAAAATCTGTACGACGTCCACGACCCGCTTGACCGGGCGGAAATTCGAGACGTGGAGCAGAATCGGCATCGTGCCGGCGCCCAACGCCCGCCGGAACCAGCTCTCATTCGCGGCCTTGTACGCGGTGGTGGAGACGAAGTTGGGGATGACGGTGACGTCGCACCGCTGGCATCCGAACGCCCGGTACGTCTCTTCCCGGAGATACTTGGACACCGCGGTCACCCGGTCGGACCGCTCGATGGAGAACTTGGTGAGCGTGTAATAGCTCGGGTCCTTCCCCACCAGCGTGATGTCCGTGCCGTGGAGGGTGGTCACCAACTTGAGATCCCGCTGGTCGGCGAGCATCTGCTTCGCCAGCCAGGCCGTGGCCGCGTGCGGAATGGCATAATGCACGTGCATGATGTCGAGCTGCTCCCGCAGCGCCACTTCGTGTTGCTTCACCGCGAGGGCCAGCGCGTAGGGCGAGGCCGTCTCGAAGAGCGGATACTCCGCCTGCGTCACTTCATGGAAGGTCACCCGCTCGGCAAAGGACGGGAGCCGGAATGGGCTCGCGTACGACACGAAGTGGATCTCGTGCCCGCGCTTCGCGAGCTCGAGGCCCAGCTCGGTCGCGATGGCGCCGGAACCGCCATAGGTCGGGTAACAAGTGATACCGATGCGCATGAGATGCAGGGACCAGGGGTCAGGGGTCAGGGGTCAGCGACGACCAGCGATCGAACACCAGTCGTGCCAGTTCTGTGGGTGGCAGGGTCGCGTCGAGCTTCCAAACCGGAGCCACTGACCCCTGGCCCCTGACCCCTGACACCTGATTGTTGAACCACGTCTCCTGCCGCTTCGCGTACTGCCGCGTGGCGATCACGATCGTTTCGCGCACGGCCTCCCACGACAGCTCGCCGCGCTCCGCCGCCACGACCTCGCGATACCCGACCGCATCGAGCCCCGGAGCATCGGGCGCCACGCCGGTGGCCAGCACGCCCCTCACTTCATTCACCAACCCCCGCTCGAGCATCCGGTCCACCCGCTCGGCGATCCGGCGATGAAGCACGTCGCGCGGCAAGGTGAGTTGAATGTACCACGGCCGGATCGCACCCGTCTCCCGGGCCACCTCCTGCCAGTGGGAGAGCGGGTGTCCGGTGAGGAGCGCGACCTCGATCGCCCGCGCCGCCCGCTGCCGGCCGCCCCCCGCGAACCGCGGGTCGAGCCGCCCCGCCCAGCGGACCAGGGCACCCGTCTCCAACCCATCCGTCCAATCACGCAACGCCTCGCGCCGCTCCGGATCGAGGTCGGGCTCCTGGAAGAGTCCGTCGCCCAGCGCCCGGATGTAGAACCCCGTCCCGCCGACGACGACCGGCGTCAGCCCGGTGCGCCGCACGTCCCCGATCCAGCCGGCGGCGTCCGCCGCGAACCGGCCGGCGCTGTAGCGCTCGCCGACGGCGATGAGATCGAGGCCGAGATGGGGGACACGCCGAAGGACGTCCGGCTCCGGCTTGGCGGTGCCGATATCCAAACCGCGGTACACCTGGCGCGCGTCGGCCGAGATCACGGTGAGCGGGAGGTGCGCGGCGAGAGCCACGGCGAGCGCGGTTTTCCCCGCCGCCGTGGGCCCCACGATCACCATGGTTCTTGCCGGGTCAGCTCCGCCCAAAGCGCCGCTCCACCTCGTCCGCGGGAAGCTGCACGATGGTGGGCCGCCCGTGCACATCGTGGGCCGGCAGAGTGGCCGTGAGCAGACGGTAGATCAGCTCCCGCATTTCTTCGGGGTCGAGTCGATGCCCGGCCTTGATCGCCGCGCGACACGCGAAGGTCGCCGCGAATCGTTCGAGCCGGTTCTGCCACCCGCCGAAGCGGCCCCCTGCCAGATCCGCGATGAGCTCCTGCAGACAGCGCTGGGCCTCGAAGCGCGGATGGGGGTTGGGCGCGGTGTGCGCGACCAGCGTACGGCCGGAGAACATCTCGACCTCGAAGCCCACCCGGGCCAGCAACTCCTTGTGCTGCTCGACCGCGTCGAGCTCGCCGGCGGTCAGCTCGAGCGTGAGCGGGAGCAGCAACCGCTGCGCGGGCATGCCGTCCCCCGTAAGCTGCCGCATCACCGCCTCATACAGGACCCGTTCGTGCGCCGAGTGCTGGTCGACGATGGCCACCGCATGGTCGGTCTGGAATAGGATGTAGGTGTCGAAGACCTGAAGGAGGGCCGGCACCGGGCGCCGCTCTTCGGGTGACACCACCTCCGCGGGGAACAACGTGATCGGCTGTCCCTCGGGGATGTCCTGGTCCAGGCCCCCCCACGCGGTTCCGGTCGGACCGTCGCCGAGGGGCGCGGCCGCGGCGAGCGGCGCGAGCGCTTCGCGGACCGCCTCTTCGACGATCTTCTCGATCGCGTACCGGTCGCGGAAGCGCACCTCGAGCTTGGCCGGGTGCACGTTCACGTCTACGGCGTCGCCCGGCAAGTCGAGAAACAGAAGAATGGTGGGGCGGTCCCCGGGGTGAATGGTGGACCGGTACCCGGCCTCGGCGGCGCGAATGAGGAACGGATCCTTGATCGGGCGGCCGCGCAGGAAGACGTGCGCCTTGCGCCCCGCCGGCTTCGCCTGCGAGGGACGCTGCACGAAACCCGTGACCTCGACCGTCCCCCTGCGAAGCGCCACCGGAAGCAGCGAGTCCGCCAGGTCGCGACCCCAGAGCGCGTGAATGCGGTCGATGGGACGGGTGGCCTGCGGTACGTCGAAGAGCTGGCGTCCGTCACTCGAAAGGCTGAACGCCACGTCGGGACGCGCGAGGGCGAGCAGGGTCAGCACCTCGCTCACGGCCCGCGTCTCGGATGCGGGTGCCCGCAGGAACTTCCGGCGCGCCGGAGTATTGAAGAACAAGCCGCGGGCCGTCACCGTCGTTCCCGGCCGGCGGACGATATCCTCTTCCCCTTCGAGCTTTCCGCCCACCACCGACAGACGGGTGCCCGACTGGCCATCACCGGCTTCGACCGTCTCCAGCTCGAACCGCGACACGGAGGCGATGGCCGGGAGCGCCTCGCCCCGAAAACCGAACGTGAGGACGCCGATCAGGTCGGAGGCATCGCGGATCTTGCTGGTGGCGTGTCGGGAGAGCGCGAGCTTGGCGTCGGAGCGCCCCATCCCATGTCCGTCATCCGAGATGCGGATCAGTGTGCGCCCGCCGTCCTCGATCTCCACCCGCACGTGCTTGGCCCCGGCATCGAGCGCGTTTTCGACCAGCTCCTTCGCGACCGACGCCGGACGCTCGACGACCTCGCCGGCCGCGATCTGGTCGGCCACCCGGTCCGGAAGGACGGCGATCCGTCCACTCACAGCCGCATCACCTCTGATTGAAGAATCCATCCGCGCACGCCGTCGGGGCGCTCCACTTCGACCCATCCGGCATAGGTCTTCACCACCAATCCAGCCGCTCCCGCGGCCAACGACGACGCAGCACTGGCTTCCCCGAACGGCGCACTGCGGACGGGGGCTGGTCCCTCCACGACCACCACCACGGGCCGGGACAAGCGCCACCACTCGTACGCACCCATGCCCAGGACCACCACCAGGGCGAGGCCCAGAGACAACTTTAACCGCGGGCGGCGCAGCAGAACGCCGCCCCACCAGGCCACCCAGAGCAGCCCGGCGAGCACTGCCCACTCCGCTCGCGTGAGCGGACCGACTGAGAGCAGATCCTCGGTGACGAGGTCAGGGGGAGCCAGAATAGCCCGGGCCTTGCGAATGGTGCCATCTCTGGGCGCGAGCCGCGCGGCTTCGGCCCACGCCGCCACCGCCCTGCCATCCGCGCCCTGGCGGTAGCTGGCGGCCCCCAGGTTGTACCACGCCCCGGCATCGTCAGGGTGAAGGGCGACGCGGGCGGCGAACGCGTCCGCGGCGGCCCGGACGGCGCCGGCCCGATAGAGGGTCTCGGGACTGGGCGCCTGCCCACGGGCCTGAGGGGCCAGGAAGACCAGCGCGAGGGTCGCCAGGACACGAACGTGGCGACGCCCCCCGCCCCCGGCCGGCTCGCCGCCCAGCACTTTGAGAACCTGCGTCAGCTCTTCCGCCAGCTCCACCTGATCCGCGGCCCCCTGCGGCCCGTAGCGCGCCGCTCGCAGCCGGTCGCGGAGCCGGACGACGTGCCCCGCCACGGCGTGTTCCAGCCCCGCCGCCCGAAGCGCCGTGGCCAGCGCGTCGCCGTCACGTCCTTCGGCATCGGACACGTAGGTCACGAGGACGTCCTGGAAATCCCGCTCCAGTCTGCCCAGGCGCGTTCCCCAAGTGCGCGCGGGGGCGGGAGGCCGCGGGGCCGATCGGGCGCGCCGGATGGTGACGCCGAGGAGTCCGAGAACTGGCGGAACCAGCGCGATCGCGAGCCATCCCCAAGGCCACGCCGCCTCCGTGAAGAACGGAGCCCACGCGGGTTCCCTCGACGGGAGCAGCGGCAAGTTCTGCCGGGCCGCGGCCAGCCCCATTCCCACACCCACCGAGATGACGCGAGGCGGGACCGTCGGCACCGCATATGAGCGCGTGCCAGGATCGAAATATGGGTAGCGAATTTCCGGGAGCAGCACGTTTCCGCTCGAATCCGGCACCACGAGATACCGGATCGTCTTGGTGCCCGCCACCGTTCCGTCCCGCGATTCGATCTGGGTGTCCTCCTCACCGGGATACGCGTGCAGCGACGCCGGCCACGCGATCACCGGCGCGGGCCAGAGCGTGACATTGCCGGTGCCCGCAACGGTCGCCGTCAGCTGCATCGGCTCCCCCACCCGGGCGGGCGCGGAGTCCGTCGTCACGGTGAGAGACAATCCGTGGCCCACCACGCCACGGTCGTCATAGGGTCTCCCCTCCACCGGGAGGGGCGGAACCGCGATGACCAACGAGTCACTCGACAGCTCGTACCGCTCCTCACGAGTGAGGATGGACGCGGTGACCGGGAGCGCGTACTCGAGCGTCGCCGGCGGCAGCGCCAGGCGTCCGCTCGCCAGCGGAAAGAGGGTCTGGTGGACGACGTACAGATCCATCCAGGTACCGTGGACTTGCCTGCTCGTCGCGACGCCGGCGGGGCCGTCGGGAGGATATCCCCACGCGCCCACAGCCGTCGGCAAGGTGAGCAACGGATCTCGCGTGAGCTGATTCCGCACCGTGCGCGGGAACCAGGCCGCCGCAACCACGTCGAGTTGAGACCCCGGCCACGCGGAGTCACGTGAGGCGACGAGGGTCAGGGAGACCTGGTCCGTTTTCGATGGTGGTGGGGCCGACGCCAGGAGCGCGCGCGTGATGGCACTGACGGAAGTGGCGAGTACGCCGGAGTCCACCGTCACCACGATGGGCGCCGTCTTGGCCCGCCACGAGCCCTGCGTCACCGCGATGCCGCCGATCACCAGCCGCCCCGGGCGCTCGGCTCGCAGCGACAATTCGCGCAGGGTCACTCGCTCGCCAGGCCCCGTGCTGCCGAACGATACCTGGGTCGCCTCACGCGAGCCTACCATGGTGAAGCCCGAAAGGCCGGGCAACAGCAGGGTGAGAGGATCCGTCGAATTGCTTTTCGCCTGAATCGAAAGCGTCAGCTCGTCGCCGACCCGGACGTGCGCATGATCGACCGACGCCGTCAGGGTCGGTCGCGTTCCCCCAGCCTGCAACGCCAGGAGGAGCAGCAACATCACCAGTCCTTCAAGTCGGGTTCTCCCGACCGCTTCACCCGGCCCGTCTTGTCCCGGCGCGCACGCAGCTCTTCCTGCCCGATGGAGCGCAAGATCTCATCCGCCTGTCCGGTCGAGAGCGCGCGGTCCTGACCCCGTCCGGCACCATTGGGCGTCGGGTTCTGGCTGTTCGAACCCCCGCCCCCCTGGGGTGACGGGTTGTTCGCGCCGCCACTCCCGCCGCGGCGGCGCGTGGCGAGCTCGAGATTCCATTTCGCCGCGGCATGATGCGGCTTGATCAACAGCGCTTCGCGATACGCCTTCTCCGCGTCCCCGAGGTGTGCATCCCGGTTCGCGCTGTCGACCCTGGCGAGCCGGAAGTCGAGCACGCCCAGGTTGTAGAGCGCGCGGAAGCGGACTTCGGGATCGAGGGACGAGGCGGCCCGGGAGAGTCCCTGCTGCGCGGATTCCCAGTCTCCGGCCGCCAGGGCGGCGGTTCCGGCGTTGTACCAGGCGGTGTCGACAGTGCGCCGGCCATTCAGCTCCGCCTGGTAGGCGGCCCGGGCACCGAGCGTGTCCCGCGTGTCCCACGCCTTCGCGGCCTCAGTCCGCGGACGGAGCGACAGCCGCTGCGCCGATGCCCCGCGAATCCCGCCGGCCAGGAGAAGGAGGCAGATGAGTGAGGCGGCCCGGCGGGTTGCGGCCTGCCCGAGGAGGATGAGTGCACCGGCGAGGAGCGGAATCCATGCCTGGAGGCGACCCGTGTCGGCCCGCGACTCCGTACCCCCGGTGCGTTTGTATCCGGCCAGAAGGGACCGAATCGCGCCGGCCTGATCGGGGAGGTCCGCGGCCACCACCGTGCCGTGCGCGGCGTCCGCGAAGGCCGTCAGCTCATCATCCCGGCGCCGCGTTCCAATCACGGTCGAATCCGCGTCCCGCTGCCACCCCAGCAGAGCGCCATGATCATCCCGGACGGGGATCCGGGCCGGCGTCGCTTCCCCCTCGGCGACGAAGATTACGTGGACGCCGTCCTTCGCCAGGCGCTCACTCTGCGCCGCGATGTCCGTGACCGTGTCGTGCGCCTCGCCGTCGGTGAACACCACCAACACGCGGTCGGAGAGATCGGGAGCCGCATCGAGGAGCGCTCCCGACGTCTGCAGGGCGGGAGCCACCGCCGTTCCCCCCGCGGAGGCCATGTCGGGATCGAGCGATTCGAGATAGAGGCTGATGGCGGACCCATCGACGGTCAGCGGCGACAGCGTATAGGCCGCGCCCGCGAATGCCACAAGTCCGAAGCGGTCGCCGGGCTGATCCTGCACCAGCCGGCGCGCCTCGCGTACGGCTTTCGCCAGCCGGGAGCCTCCCGCGTCTTCCGCGAGCATCGAGCGGGAAATGTCGACCGCGATGATCAGGTCGAGTCCCCGGGCCTGCGTGGTGACGCGCTCCGTGCCCCAGCGCGGTCCGGCGAGCGCCACCGTTCCACAGAACGTCGCCAGCGCCAGCGACGTGGGAGCGAACCGGCCCGCGGCCTGGGCCCGCACCACCGTGTCGACGGACCACTGCGCCGCCCGGGACAGCCGGACCCGCCGGGCCCACGCCGCTCCAAACCACGCGGCGCCGGCAATCAGCGGGGCGAGGAGGAGTACGACCGGCGCGTCGAAGGTCATCAGGGCACCCGCACGGTGAGGGTGGCCGACAGGGCGATCTCGAGCGCGAGGACCAGGAGGCCGATGGCGAGCGGCGTCCGGTACGATTCATCGAAGCGGCGGCTCACCACCTGGCGCACCGGTGTCTTTTCGAGCCGGTCGATCTCGCCGAAAATCTCGCGGAGCGATTGGGAGTCGGTCGCGCGGAAGTAGCGTCCGCCCGTCATCGTCGCCACGTCGCCGAGGAGGCGTTCGTCCAGCTCGACGGGCATGGTCTGGTAGCGCATGCCCTCGAGTCCCTGCCCCGTGGGCACCGGCGCTTCTCCTTCCGTCCCCACGCCGATCGTGTAGATCCGGACGCCGAATGCCGCGGCCGCCTGAGCCGCGGTCCGGGGGTCCACGAGTCCCCGGTTGTTCACGCCGTCGGTGAGCAGGACCACGACCTTGGATTTCCCGGGGGCCCGGCGCAGGCGGCTCGCCGCCGTCCCGATCGCCGTACCGATGGCGGTGCCGTCCTCGCTCACGGTCCCGACGTGCAGATCGCCGAGCGCCTGTTCGAGGACACCGTAATCGGTCGTGATGGGCACCAGGGACAGGGCCTGGGCGGCGAACGCCACGAGACCGATGCGGTCGTCGGGCCGGTGCCGGACGAAGTCGATGGCGGTCTGCTTCGCGACGTCGATGCGGTCGGCGGGCGCGAAATCCTGCGAGAGCATGCTGCTCGACACGTCCACCGCGAGCACGATCGAGATCCCTTCACTCTTCACTTCCGAGCGGCCCAGGCCGACGTGCGGCCCCGCCGCGGCGAAAATCCACGCGCCGACGCCGAGGGAGCGGAGGATCAGCGGCAGGCGGGCGGGCCAGCGCCGGCCCCCCACACCCGCCGCCGCTCCGATGTCGCTCATTCGGACGCCGCCGAACCGCACCAGCCGGCGCCGGCGCCACCACCACCAGGCCGGGATGGCGAGCAACAGCAAGAGAAGGACTGGGCGCGCGAAGCTCACGGGTCAAAGCTCCCGCGCGAGCGTGCGGGCGTCCGCCGCCACCCGCGCGACGTCGGTCCCGTGCGCCACGGCGTACGCCACCTGATCGAGGGCGAGCAGCAACTCCCGCACGCGCCGGAAGGTCGTGCCGGGCATCTTGCCCTCAGCCGCCTCGAGCGCCTCGCGCACCGGCAGGGACTCCCCCGCGTCGGGGACTACGCGCGCGAGCGCCTGGCGGAGCACCCGGGCGGCGCGGGCCGCCACGGCCTTCGGCTCCCCCGCCGCGAGCCAGCGTTCGTCGGGAGCCCCGCCACCGGTGACGAAGTCGGCGGGCGGCGCGGCCGCGCCGGTGTTCCGCCGCCGCACGCGCACCCCAAGCAGCAGCGCGATGACGCCCAGGGCTCCGGCGACGAACGGGGGCCAGAGGGAAACCCGTTGTGGATCCAGGGGCGGCAGGAGCGCTTTCGGTGACGGGCGGGCGCTGTCCGCAGGAATTACGCTGCGCACCGTGACGGTCCCGGTTCCCCCGGGGAGGGAGTCCGAGCGACCCGCGCCACCCATCAGCCACAGTGAAGGCAGCGCGAAACGATGCGGTCCCGCCGTCCACGCCACCACGGCGTACCGGACGGTGTCGGCGGTGCTTCCGAAATTCACCTGGGGGTCTCCGAGGGAGACGATGTCGCCCTGGTTGTCGAACGCCCCGGCCCGCACGCGCCAGTCGGGCGAGTGCGAGACGACGCGGAAGAGCCAGATGGTGTCTCCGACGGTGGGCGACGGTGGCGCAACCATCCACTGACTGTCCGCGGGTGCCACCCGCATCATCAGCGCCACGAAGAGGAGCGGACTCACGGTCAGCGCTTGAGCCGCCGGGCCCGCTCCGCGAAGGCGCGGCGGAGGGGCTGTGCGTAGGGGACGTGCGTTTGCAGTGCAATGACGTCGACGCCGGCGCGGCGGAGCTTCTTCTGCCGTTCCTGAAGGGCCCGCTCCGCGGCGAGCCGGACCTTCCCGCGGGTTCCCTCATGTCCCGTATCCACCAGGACGCGGCGTCCGGTCTCCGCGTCCTCGAGCTCCACCCACCCGGCGTCGGGCAAGTTGGTCTCGCGCGGGTCATCGATGGTGATGGCGACGACGTCGTTCTTGTTGGCGAGGCGCGCCAGCGGCTCGTCCCAGCCTTCGGCGCGAAAATCGGAAATCACGACCACCACGGCCCGGTGCCGCAGGAGCTTGGTCGCGTATTGCAGCGCTTCGCCGAGGTTCGTTCCGCGGCCCCGGGGCGCGAAGGCGAGGAGGTCGCGGATGACGCGCAGGGCGTGCCCCCGTCCCTTGGCGGGACGGATGACGTGCTCCACGCGATCGGAAAAGATCAGCGCCCCGACGCGGTCCGAGTGACGCGCCGCCGCCAGGGCCAGGACGGCGCCGATCTCGACCGCCATGCCGGCCTTGGACGCCGGGCGTCCAAAGTGGAGCGAGCCCGAATGGTCCACGATGAGGAGCAGCGTGAGCTCGCGCTCCTCCATGAACTCCTTGACGAACGGGGTCCCCATGCGGGCGGAGACGTTCCAGTCGATGGCGCGGAAGTCGTCACCCTGCTGGTAGGCGCGCACTTCGGCGAACTCGATGCCCTGCCCGCGGAACACCGACCGGTACTCGCCCGTGAACAGGGAATTGACCAGGGACCGGGTGCGGAGCTCGATCCCCTTGACTTGCCGCAGAACCTCGGGGGTCACGGCACGCCGACCGCCTCCAGGATCCGGCCGACGACCCGGTCCGAATCCAGGTCTTCGGCCTCGGCCTCGAAGGTGAGCAGGACGCGGTGGCGCAGGACGTCGTACGCCATCGCTTTGACGTCTTCCGGCACGACGTAGGAACGGCCGCGGAGATACGCGTGCGCCCGCGCCGCCTGCGCCAGATAGATGGACGCGCGCGGGCTCGCGCCGAAGGCGATCAGCGGCTTGAGCTCGGGCAGTCCGACCGACTGCGGCTCGCGGGTGCCGCGCACGACATCCACGATGTAGTCGACCACCTTCTGGTCCATGTACAGCTCGGCGATGGCACTGCGTGCGGCCAGCACGTCTTCCCCTGAGGCGATCCGCTCGACTTCGATCGGACGCCCCGACGCCATCCGCCCCACGACTTCCTTCTCGGCGTCCCGCGTGGGGTACCCGACGCGCACCTTGAGCATGAACCGGTCGAGCTGGGCTTCGGGCAAGGCGTAGGTGCCTTCGTGCTCGATCGGGTTCTGCGTCGCGAGCACCAGGAAGGGCTCGCCGAGGTAGAAGGTCTCGCCGCCGATGGTCACCTGCTTCTCCTGCATGGCCTCGAGGAGCGCCGACTGCACCTTGGCCGGTGCGCGGTTGATTTCGTCCGCGAGGATCAGGTTCGCGAAGAGCGGGCCCTTCTTGGGATAAAACTCCTGCGTCTTCTGATCGTAGATCATGGTGCCGATGACGTCGGCGGGAAGCAGGTCGGGCGTGAATTGGATCCGTGAGAAACTGATCCGCAGACACTCGGCCACGGTGCGCACCGAGAGCGTCTTCGCGAGCCCCGGGACACCTTCCAGCAGAATGTGACCACCCGTCAGCAATCCTATGAGCAAGCGCTCGACCATCACCTCCTGCCCCACGACGCGCTTCGAAACTTCGCGGGTCAGGGCGGTCGCGAGCGCCGCATCAGCCGCCACGGCTTTCGAGGTCCGTCCAGTCGTCGTTGCCACTCCAACGCCTCCCTCAAGTATCGTCCGTCCCCTGCTGCCCCTGCCGCCTCCTACCGCTTGATCCGCTCACCCTTGTCTTCCTGGCTGAAGACCCAGGTGGCGAGGCGCGGCGGATCCACCGGATCGTCCGCGCCGATCGCCGTCCAGTCGACGTCGCTGCCCGAGTCCTTCGTCCCGGTCCTGAGGTCGGCCGCGCGCACCATCGCCTGTGCCCGCGTAACCCACACCCCGAAGTACCCCGGCCGGAGGTCTACCCACCCTCGCGGAGCCGCCGCAAGGGGGTCGCCACTCGCGGAAGGCGGTACGACCACGAGACTTCCCCGGTACACGTGCGCTCCGTCAGCGCACAGGATCGGGATCCCGACCGAGAGGATATGGGCGCGCAGCCCGGCATCCTTCTCGATGAGCGCCTGCGCCTCCCGCGCCAGGCCCGTCCCATCCGCCGCCGCCAGGGCGCGCACCGAGGGCCGGAGCCTGGAGAGCAGGAACGCCTCGTAGAGCATCTTGGTCAGCCGGGGCGGGCCCAGCATTTCGTAGCCCACCGATCTCGTCGCCGACTCCTTTTCCAGCTCCTCCAACCGACCCAGCGCGGCCGACCGCAGCAGCCCGGCGCGATATGTGGGTCCGGCGGTCGCGCCGTCCAGGGCAGCGATCACATCTCTTCCGGTCGGACGTCCTTCGAGCTCCTGAATGACGTAGTCGGCGACCTCTTCGGGCGTGATGAACTCCATCTGCCCCAAGGCGGTCACCGTGGCGAATTCGTCCTTGGCGAACAGGCCGTTCTCCCCGACGTCGATGAATACGCCCTGCACCGGCTTTCCTTGATCCTTCCAGGGCTTCGCCCCGTCGCGGAAGGCCTCCCCTACGGCGAGCGGCGTCGGGCAGTCCACCAGGGGCAGCGGCTTTCCCTTACGGCGAATCGGCCCGAACGCGATCTCGCGCCACGCGATGGTGGCGGTGGGCTTGATCTCCACCACCGCGGGAGCTTCCGGGGTGCGCCCCAGCAGGAAGAGCAGGAGCGAGTGGGCCCCGGCGACCGCGGACTTGGTCAGGAGCGTCCGGCTCGGGCGCTCTTCGGAATGCGTGTACGGGATGTTGAATCCCATGCCCCCGGTACCGCTCGTGCCCACCTTTACATACGCAGAGGTCCCCGCCCGTTTCATCGCTTCGGTGATGATTTGCACGTGGCGGATCAGCTGGGGCATGGTGAGCGTGAGGATGTGCTGCTCCACCAGCGCCCGGTCGAGCGTGCCCGCCGCGGACGCCGTGAGCAGGTCGCGGGCGCTCTGGAAAATGTCCTGATAGGCGAAGGCGGTGGCGGTATTGATGCTGTCGACCACGGCGTCGGGGCGGTACTTGAGCAGCAGCTGATAGAGGAGATTGCGTTCCAGGACTTCGTCCGTCAGGTCCCCGAATTGATCCTGGATCACGAGCGCACGCTGCTTCGCGTCCGCCAGAATGTCTCCGCGGTCGTGCCGAGCGACGGACGCCGGCAGGAACACGTTCCCCCACTCCACGGCGATCTCCACCTTGCCGCGATGGGAGGCGAGCGCCGCCGCCGCGCTTTTTACCTCGTCCTCGAACAGCGCCACCAGGATCAGCCGCCGGGGGCCCTTCGCCAGCACCCGCCGGGCGACCGCGTGCCCCACGAGCCCCGATCCTCCGAGCAGCATGACGGTCTTGTCAGCGAGGTGCATGGATCCGTCCGATGGCCTCGATCTCGCGTGGGGTGAGCGCGCGCCACTGCCCTTCCGGAAGTTTGCCCAGCCGCACCGGCCCGTACGACACGCGGTGCAGCCACTCGACTTTGAGTCCCAGCTCTTCCGCGAGACGGCGAACGATCCGATGCCGTCCCTCCGCCAGTGTCAGCTCGACCTCGATGCTCCCCTTGCCGCGATGGGCCGGGCGCACGCGGACGGCGCGAATCACGACCGGTCGCCCTTCGATCACGGGGCGGCCTGAGAGCGCCTGCCGTACCTCGGACGCCGGCCGGCCGTGCACCCGCAGCCAGTAGGTCCGCTCCACGGCGAACTTCGGATGCGTCATCCGGTGGGCCGCGTCGCCGTCGGTGGTGCAGATCAGGAGCCCCGACGTCATCACGTCCAGCCGCCCAACGTAGGTGAGCCCGGGGACTTTCGGGAGGAGTTCGAAAATGGTCCTCCGTCCCTCGGGATCTCCGCGGCTCACGACGTACCCGATCGGCTTGTTGAGGGCGAACCAGGCGACCGAGGGCGCGGCGAGGGGCTTCCCGTCGACGGTGACGCGCTGCCGGCCGGGGTCGACCTTGGAGCCGATCTCGGCGACGACGCCGTCCACCCGCACCCGTCCGGCGCGGATCAAGTCCTCGGCTTTGCGCCGGGACGTCACGCCTGCGCGCGCCAGAGCGCGCTGCAGGCGCATCTCCGTCATTCGGGTTCGGCCGCGGCGGGCGGGCGGAGGGCGACCGACAGCTCTTCGAGCCGCGGCAGCTCCTCCAGGTCTACCAACCCAAGGAGCTCGAGGAACTGCGGCGTGGTGCCGTAGAGCAGCGGGCGGCCCAGTCCCTCGCCGCGGGACGCGACTTCGATCAGGCCGCGCTCGACCAGCTTGTCGATCACGGCTCCCGAATCCACGCCGCGGATCTCGTCCACTTCGATCCGTCCCACCGGCTGCCGGTAGGCGATGATGGCCAGCGTCTCGAGTGCCGCGGGCGACAGACGCCGCGGACGCAGCGCGAAGGCCGCCCGATCGATCGACTCAGCGTGCTCGCGGCGGGTGAGGAACTGCCAGCCGCCCGCGATTTCCGTCAGGCTCACGCCATGGCGGTCGCCGTCGAATTCGGCGCGAATCTCCTCGAGGGCCGCACGCACCGCCGCCTCCCCCGACTCGACGTCGAGCGTCGCGAGCTCCTCGACCGTCAGCGGCCGGGACGACGCGAAGAGCGCGGCCTCAAGCAGCTTCGCGAGGGGACTCACGTCGGATCACCATGGGTGCGAAGGGAGAAGGCTGCTCGAGCGTGACCGACTGCCGCTTGGCCAGCTCGAGGAGCGCGATGAACGCGGACAGCACATCGACGATGGTGGGCGTCTCGCCCACGATGTCGAACCAGCCGAACTCGCCGCGAGACTCGAGCAGCGCGTGGATCTTCCGGGTCGCGCCCTCCACGTCCAGCGGGCGCGGCACGACGCGGTGAATCATCGGCTCCGGAATGAGCGAGATCACCCGCTCCGCCGCCGCCAGGAGGTCGTTCAGCTCGATCTCCAGTGGCGCGGGGGGCGCATCGGGCGCCGGGGCTTCGTATCCGCGGCCATACTGCTCGGCGCGCGTCGCGGCGGCTCGCTGCAACCAGTCCACGAGCTCACGGATCTGCTGGTACTCGAGCAGACGTCGCACCAGCTCCGAGCGCGGGTCCTCCCACTCGTCGTCGCCGAGGCGGCGCGGGAGCAGCATCTGGGCCTTGATGCGCAGCAGGCGGGCGGCCATTTCGAGATAGTCCGCCGCCTGATTCAGGCCGAGCTCGCTGATGACGGACAGGAATTGGTCCGCGATCTTCGAGATGGGCAGGTCGGTGATGTCGACTTCATCTTCCCGGATCAGGTGCAGCAGAAGATCCAGGGGGCCGGAGAACTGCTCCAGCTCGATGACGAAACCCGGTTGTCCGGTCATGACAGGATTGGTCGGTGCACTCATAGTACCCCGCCCTTGATCGTGAACCCTTTGATGATCAATCCGGCTCCCACCATCAGCTGGTCGGCGGGCCAGAGCAGCACGTTCATCACCCCTGGCAGAAAGTAGCTGACCGCCATGATGGGCAGGAACCCGAAACTGGCGATCTGCCGGTATCTCAACCTCGCGGCAGGTGGCAGCGCATGGTACAGTACATGGCTTCCGTCCAGCGGAGGAATCGGTATCAGGTTGAAGAATGCGAGAACCAGATTGAGATACATCCCCCAGACGAGCATTTCCTGGATCACGCGCGCCACTCCCGGTGCGGCCGATCCGGCCAAACCCGCCGCGACGTACAGGGGCACACAGACAGCGAAGATCGCCAGGTTCGTGGCGATTCCGGCGAGGGACACGATGATGTCGCCCTTCCGGTATTCACGGTACTTCCTCGGGTCGACCGGGACCGGCTTGGCGCCCCCGAAGGTCCAAGTCCCGTGCGACGCCACCCACAAGAGGATCGGCAGGAGCACGGTCATGAATGGGTCGATGTGTTTCAGGGGGTTCAACGTCAGCCGCCCCAGAGCGTAGGCGGTATCATCACCTTGACGGTAGGCGGCCGCGGCGTGGGCATATTCATGCGCCACCATGGAGAACAGCAACACCGGGGCCCAGAGCAGGATGTCGAGCGAGATAGCGTGCCCCAAGTCGTTTGCGACGCTGTAAGATAGGAAATCGCCCCCCTCCCGGTCAACGTCGTAGGGCCTTGATCCCCCATAACTTACCGTCTATTTTCCGCGCCTCGAACAGGAGACCAAGTGCCGAAAATCAAGTCCGCGAAGAAGGCGCTGCGCCAGGCCCGCGCCCGCACCCTCGTCAACCGTGCTCAGACCTCGGAGCTCCGGACCGCCCTGAAGCGCGTCCGCGCCGCCGCCGACAAGGCCGCCGCGACCACCGCGTATGGCCGCGCCGTCCAGCTGCTCGATCGGGCCGCTCGGAAGGGGCTGATCCACAAGAACAATGCCGCCCGGCACAAGTCCCGGCTGGCAGCGTTGGT
>DASUBP010000239.1:0-4688 GCA_035763205.1 Gemmatimonadales bacterium | reverse complement strand
CGCCAGGGCCATCGGCGTGCCGGGGTGGCCGGAATCAGCCTGTTGCACCGCATCCATCGCGAGGGTCCGCACCGTGTTGATGCAGAGCAGATCCAAATCGGTGTGAGGACCGGCGGCGACGTCCGTCATCCAATCTCCGTGAAGGTCTAGAGGAGGCCAGACTTTGCAGACTGCCAAAGCTTCAACAGCCGGTCGAAACCGTCCACCAGGAGCTCGACCTGCTGGGGGCTCGGGCTCGCCTTGGCCGCGGGAACGAGGTCGGCGCAGATCCGCCCCATCTCCTTCCGCCCCTGCTTCGCGCTTTCCACCGCGATCTGGTCGAGCAGGCCGACCAGTTTCAGCCGCGCCTGCGTGTCGTCCGGAACCTGCCAGAGATACTCGGCCGTGGACTTGCCGTCGGTGCACAGTTGTCCCAGCGCGTCCAGAAGCGGCACGCGGGACTTGCGAGGGGGGTTGGGAGGACTGCCGGTCATCGCTCTCCAGAAATCTAGCGGGGCGGGCCTTTCGCCGCCTCGCCCTCGCCCCTAGCTTGCCCGTCCCATGATCACTTTCCTGCTCGCCGCCTCCATGTTCCAGGCGGCATCCGTCCCGGCCCGTCCCGATGAACCACATCTCCGGAATCTCCGGCGTCTCACGAACGGCGGCCAGAACGCCGAGGCGTACTACTCGCACGACGGGTCCCGGCTGATTTTTCAGCACACGCCTCCCCCCGACACCGCCGGCTGCGATCAGGAATTCATCATCAACGTCGACGGCACGGGGCTCCACCGGGTCTCGGACGGGCAGGGGAGAACCACCTGCGGCTGGTTTTTCGCGGGGGACCAGCGGGTGTTCTATGCGAGCACCGAGGCGGTAGGGGTCACCTGTCCTCCACGTCCCGATTATTCCCACGGGTACGTCTGGGCCCTCTACGACTACGACATCTACGCGTCCGATGCGGACGGCAGCCACAAGGTGCAGCTGACCAGCAGCAAGGGCTATGACGCCGAGGGCACGCTGTCGCCGGATGGGAAGACGATCGTCTTTACGTCGGAGCGGGACGGAGACCTCGACATCTACACGATGAACGCCGACGGAACCAACGTCCGGCGGCTCACCAACACCCTCGGCTACGACGGCGGTCCTACGTTCTCCCTCGACGGGAAGCTGATCGTCTATCGCGCCTATCATCCGTCCACCTCCGCCGACTCCGCCGAGTACCGTACGCTCCTGGCGCAGGGGGTGGTGCGGCCGACGAAAATGGACCTGTGGGTGATGAACGCGGACGGTTCGAACCAGCGGCAGATCACCCATCTCGCCGGGGCGTCCTTCGCGCCGGCATTCTATCCCGGGTCGAAGCGGATCATCTTCTCGTCGAACTACACGGACCCTCAGTCCGATCACTTCGACTTGTATGCGGTGGATCTCGACGGCGCGAATCTGGAAACGATCACGACGGATCACTCGTTCAATGCGTTTCCCATGTTCTCGCCGGACGGGAAGCATCTCGTGTGGGCCTCCAATCGAGGGGCGTCGGTGCCGCACGAGACCAACCTGTTCATCGCCGACTGGGTCGAGCACCCGTGAGTCCCAAGAACGCTCCCGCCCCCCTCGCCCCCAAGGCGGGGCCCAAGACTTTTGCGGAAGAAGTGAAGAGCTGGGCCAAGTCGATCGGCATCGCGCTTCTGTGCTGGATCGTGATCCGGTCGTACCTCGTCGAGGCGTTCCGAATCCCGTCGTCCAGCATGGAGAACACGCTGCTGGTGGGGGATTGGCTCTTCGTCAACAAGATGATCTACGGCGGCACGCTGGAGATTCCGCTCACGGGAATCCGTTTCCTCACCGTCAAGGGATACGCGCAGCCCCACCGGGACGGGTTGGTGGTATTCCGGTCGGTCGAGGATTCGACCCCCGATCTGGATATCGTGAAGCGAATCATCGGCGAAGCGGGAGATACGCTGCAGATGGTGCGCGACACGGTGTACCGGAATGGCAAGGTGCTGCCGGAGCCGTACGCGCTGCACCTCAATCCGGGCGCCGACGCCGACATCTACAAGCTGCAGATGCGCCGGAACGAGCTCCCGCACTACGTCGGCAAGAATCCTGAGAAGTACAATCCGACGTCCCACGATTGGGGCCCGCTGGTCGTCCCCGCCGACAGCTTCTGGGTGATGGGAGACAACCGGGACGACTCCTACGATTCCCGGTTCTGGGGCTTTCTGCCGCGCTCGCACGTCGAAGGCAAGCCGGAGTTGATCTACTTCAGCATGGGGTTCTCGCCCCTCCGCATCCGCTGGAACCGGTTCTTCCGGCACCCGTCCTAGCCGATTCATCGGCATGCGGCACGCGTGGCTGGTGTGGTGGGGGCTCACGGTACCGGCGACGGCGGCGGCGCAAAACGCAGACTCGGTTCCAAAGGACACCCTTCCCGCGATAGTCGTGTCGGCCACCCGCGCCGACCGTCCCCTCTCCCGGACCGCGGCTGCCATCGCGACGGTCAGCCGTGCCGACATCAGTGCCGCCCGCCCCACCTGGGGCCTCGATGAAGCGCTCGGTGGAGTTCCCGGGGTCGTCGACCAGAACCGCTACAACTTCTCGCTCGACCAGAAGCTCTCGATCCGGGGTGCCGGAGCCCGGTCGGCTTTCGCGATCCGTGGCATCAAGGTGCTGGTCGATGGAATTCCCCAGACGCTGCCCGACGGCCAGGGCCAGCTCACCAATCTGGACCTCAGCGAGGTGGACCACATCGAGGTGGAACGCGGGTCGTCGTCGGCCCTCTTCGGGAACGCTACCGGCGGCGTGATCAGCATTTGGACCGATCCGGCGCCCCCGTCGCGCCTCTCCGAGGACGCGCGCGTGGCAGGCGGGCAGTTCGACGGCGGCCGAAGCTGGGCCAAGTGGTCGTCCACGACGCGGGCACGAGTGGGAGAGGGCAGTGTCATGCTCACGGCATCCCGCCTCTCCTATCAGGGAGAACGGAATCACAGCGCGGCCGATCTACGCGACTTCAACTCGCGTCTGCGGCTCCCGCTGGGCGAGCACTGGTCGCTCGCCGCCGTGGCCGCATATGGCGACGATCCGAGAGCCGATAATCCCGGTGCTCTGACGAATGCCGAGCTGCACGCGAACCAGGATTCCGCGGCGCCGACGAACCTGAGCCGCAACGCGGGGAAGGCGGTGACGCAGGGGCAGGGAGGCGTGACGCTCCGGCGGGTATTCGACAATGGCGGCGAGGCCGACGCCACGGTCTACGGGTTCACCCGTGATCTCTCCAATCCCCAGACGTTCGCGTTCATCCGGCTCAAGCGGTTCGACTACGGTGCACGGTTCACGATGGCGCAGCCCTTCGCGGTCGGACCTTTCGCGCAGGTCCTCACCACCGGCTTCGATTTTCAGCGGACGCACGATGACCGCGTGAACTTCAACTACGTCGGTGCGAGCTCTACCGCCGATACGTCACGTCAGCTCGACCAGCTCGAGCATGTGACCGAGGTGGGACCCTTCGTGCAGAGTGCCGTCACCCTGACTTCCCGCCTCACCGTCACCGCCGGCATGCGCTACGACTGGGTGAGTTTCCAGGCGGACGACCGCCTGGTGGACTCGGTGAAGGCCCTTACGAACCCCATCTATCTGAAGGACTCCGGCCGCCGCCTGATGCGCTCGTTCTCGGGATCGCTCGGCGCGGCGGAGGCACTGTCGGACGGGCTGACGGTTTACGCGAATGCCGGATCATCGTTCGAGACGCCGACCACCACGGAGCTTGCGAATCGCCCGGATACCGTGGGGGGCTTCAACCCGTTGCTCCAGCCGCAGCGCACCTGGAACTACGAAATCGGTGCTCGTGGAGCGTCGAACGAGTTCGTACGGTGGAGCGCGGCGGTGTTTCAGGCGGACGTACGTGACGAGCTGATTCCGTTTCAGGAGCCGTCGTCCCCGCAGCGGGTCTTCTACCGAAACGCCGGCAGCGCGCGTCATCGCGGGATCGAGATCGGGGCCGCCGCGTCGCCCGTGCGCGGGCTCTCCGTGGCCCTCACCTACACGTATTCGCATTTCCGCTACACGGACTATCGGTACGCCGTGGGGGCGACGAACTACGTGCTCGACGGTCGTCCGCTGGCGGGCGTGCCGGAGCATTGGCTTCGCGCGCTCGTGGGGGTGCGTCCCTGGGGCCCGAAGGGCGGCTGGATGGAGCTCGAGACCGTGCATGCGTCGAGTCAGTTGGTGAACGACACGCTGAGCACACGCGTCGCGGGCTGGTGGCGGACTGACCTGCGTCTGGGCTGGGGAGGCTCGGCGGGGAGCGTGCGTCTCGATCCGTTCTTCGCGGTGCAGAATCTCTTCAATCATCACTACGTCGGATCGGTCACCGTGAACGCGGCGGGCGGGCGGTACTATGAGCCGGCGCCGGGAAGGAATTTCTATGTGGGGATGGAAGTCCACTGACAGACAGAAAGGCGTCAAGCAGAAGCGTCAAGCAGAAGCGTCAAGCAAACAACGTCGAGCAACTGCGTAACCAGGCCGCCACGTTTTCGCTCGACGCATTTGCTTGACGCAGTCGCTTGACGTCTTTTTGTTACTTGTACCGGTAGGTAATCCTGCCCCTGGTGAGATCATACGGGGAGAGATCGACGGCGACCCGGTCCCCTTGGAGGATGCGGATGTAGTTCTTCCGCATTTTTCCGGAGACGTACGCCAGGACTTCGTGGCCG
>DASUBP010000238.1:0-19425 GCA_035763205.1 Gemmatimonadales bacterium | reverse complement strand
GGACCGACCTGGGCATGCGCCAGCTGGGCGATGGGAATCTCCTCCGCCGTGTCGTGGAAGAGGACGACCCGCAAGGTATCGCCGGGGAACTGCGTCCGGATGAGATGGGTGAGCGCCAGGGCCACCTTCTTGGCCGGCGTGAACCGGTCCTCGCCGTAGAGCACCATCGAATGTGAGCAGTCGAGCATCAGTACCGTCGCCGACGACGACCGGTACTCGGCCTGATGCACCATCAGGTCCCCGTACTCGAGGTTGATGGGAACGCCGAGGCCTTCGCGCTCGAGGGCCCGGGTCAGCGTGGCGTTTACGTCCAGGTTCAAGGTGTCGCCGAACTCGTATTGCTTGCTCGCGGCCTCGGCTTCGATGCCGGTCGCCAGGTGCTCGGTTTCGTGGGCCCCGAAGCTGGACTTGCCGATGGAGCCGAGGAGGTTGCGCAGCGTCTTGTAGCCGAGAAAGTCGATACCCTTCTCGGTAAGGTTGAACTGGACCTGTTGCGCCGCTTCGCGCGCCATGCCCCCCGGTCCGAACATCGGCTGCTGGCCCGCGGGCATTTGCGGGGCTTCGCTGACGTTGAGATACCCCTCCTCCATCAGACGCTGGACGATTTTGTCGAGCAGCTCGGAGAGCTGGCGCTCCAGATCGGCGTCGCGATCGGCGTCGCCGGTGGATTCGCCGCGCAGCAGCTGAAGCATTTCCGGCGTCAGCTGGCCCGAGTCCATCAGGGCCTGGAGGATGGCCTGGCGCAGGGCGTCGAGGGAGCGGTCTGACTCGCCGTCGGAGAGTTCACCCCAGTAGGGGTGCTGCTGGCCTCCGGCGAAGCCGGATTGGAGGAGAAAATCCGCCAGCTGATCGAGCAGGCCTTGGAGGTTGATCGTGTCGGCCAGCTCGGGCAGGTACTTCTGATAGGTCGTGTAGCGCATTGCCCTACCCCAAACTTGAGGGGGTGGCGAGCTTTCCCGCAATGTCCGAAGGCGCACTGCGCTTCCGTCTCGGCGCTTTAGCCCACCGCAACTTCCAGCTGTTCTTCCTGGGGCAAGGGGTCTCCCTCGTGGGGACCTGGATGCAGTCCGTCGCCCTGGGGTGGCTGGTGCTCGAGCTCACCAACTCGCCCTTTCTCGTCGGCCTCAACTCCGCGCTGCGGTCACTCGGGGTGCTGCTGTTCACGCTCTATGCCGGCATCGTGGTGGATCGGGTCGACAAGCGTCGCTTGATCGTGCTGACGCAATTGTTGCAGATGGTGGAAGGGCTGATCCTCGCGGCGCTCGTGTGGACGCACACCGTGGCCGTCTGGCAGGTGATGGCGCTCGCGGCGTTCGTCGGCGTCGTGAATGCGTTCGACATTCCCGGCCGCCAGGCGTTCATGGTGGACCTCGTAGGGAAGGAGGACCTCGTCAACGCGATCGCCCTCAACTCGTCACTGTTCAATGCGACCCGCATCGTCGGTCCGGCCATCGCGGGCGTGATCATCGGCTGGCGGGGCGTGGGTCTCTGTTTCTTCCTGAACGGCGTAAGCTACATCGCGGTGATCTGGGGGCTCCTGGCCATGCGGCTCCCCAAGTTCGTGGAAGCGCCCTCGAGTGAATCGGAGTGGCAGCGCTTTCGAGGGGGGCTGCACTTCATTCTGGGGGACCGGCGCATGTCCGCCCTCGTTCTGCAGGTCGCGATTCTTTCGCTCTTCGGATTTCCGGTGCTCGTGATGATGCCGGTGTTCGCGCGTGACGTCCTGCACACGCAGGCGGGCGGGTACGGTGCGCTGATGGCCGCGGTGGGGCTCGGGGCGATGCTCGGTGCTCTGGCGTTGGCGCTGGTCTCGGACCGCGTGCCCAAAGGGCGGACGCTGCTGGGTGGCGGGGTTGCGTTCAGCATCTTCCTTTCATTTTTCGCGCTCTCGCCGTGGTTTTCGGTCTCCCTCGTGCTGCTCGCCCTGACCGGCTGCGCCATGATCGTGACGACCGCGCTGACGAACACGCTCATCCAGACGTTCGTGCCTGATGAGCTGCGTGGCCGGGTGATGGGATTCTACGCGTTCATGTTCGTCGGGATGGCGCCGCTGGGGGCCTTTCAGGCGGGCTGGCTCTCGGAGCACATCGGCGCCCCGTTTGCGACGGCGGCCGGCGGGGTGGTATGCCTGGCCGCGATGCTGATCTCGTGGTGGCGGGTGCCGGCGCTGCGGGAGACGTACTAACGCCTATTTCCACTGCCTCCGTCTTGCTTCAGCGACTACGACGTCACCGGCACCGCGAAATCCCAATCGCTGCGTATTGAGCACCATGTCGTAGAGCGTGGCTTCCTGCCGCCACCGCCCGTAGTGAGCCTTCACGTAGCGGTCCCGGTCCCGGTCGGTCTCGTCGAGCACCTTCTCGACATCCTCGCGCGCGACGCCGAGATGTTCGACGGCCATCTCCATGCGCCACGCCTTGGGTCCGACGAGGTAGACGTGCAGCGCGTTCGGCCGGCGGGCGAGGACGGCCTGCGCTCCGCGGCCGACGAGCACCGCGCGCCCGTGCATCGCCGCCTCCGTGATGACGCGCTCCGTGATCTTCACGATGGTCGCCTCTTCGGCCTCGGCCTCCGGCAGAGCGGTGGTCCCGGCCCGGGTGCCGGCCGAGATCTCAGGAGACGCGGCCGCGAGGTTGCGGGCGATCCGGGCCAGGAGCCCCGGCGCCCGCTCCTCCTTCTGCGCCACTTCGTCGGGAGGCAAGCCCGCCCGCCGGGCGACCTCGTCGACGAACTCGTTGTCGATCACCGTCCAGCCGAGCTCCGCCGCGACGTGTTTCGCGACTTCGGAGCCGCCGGCGGCGTACTGCCGGGTGATCGTGATGAGCGGCGGATTCTCGGTCAATGCCGGCCCAGGTTCTTTCTCAGATCCCCGAGGTTGAGCACCGGGAGTCCTCCCTCGGTCGGCACGATGATGATGAGGTTGTCGGAGCCTTTCATGTCCCGAAGGACCTCGAGATACTGCTTGGTGAGCGCCTCGGGCGTCAGCGTCACGTTGAGCAGCCGGACCTGCTCGGCCTGCAGGCGGGCGACTTCGACGCGATGGCGCTCGGTTTCGACCTGCTGCTCCTGCGCGATCTTCGCGTTGATCGCCTGGACGACCGCCGGCGGCGGCTGGAGATCGCGGAGGAAGAAGGCGGTGACCGTGGCAATGCGGAACGGGCCACTGCCCGAGCGGGGCTGCGTAATGAGCGCGGAATCGACGAGGGCCTCCATGGTCTGCGCGATCTGGGTGCGCTTGGCGATGTCGTTGATCGAATACTGGACCATCCCGTCCCGCACGCCCTTCCGGATTGCGTTCAGAACGGCGCCCTGGATCTGGCGTTCATCGCCGATTTCGGTGTAGATGCGCGGCGCCTGCATGGGGTCGATCTGCCACCGGATGGAGACCTCGACGTGCATGCCCATCTGCTCCGACGAGAGCGCCTCGATCTCCTCCACCTGCTGGCCGGCGGGGGGCCACTGCTCTTCGCGGCTCGAGAATCTCTCCACCGAAGCCCAGGGGGGAACGATGCGGATGCCCGGCATGAGGGGGCTCGAGGACACGGTGCCGAACGCATGCTGGACTCCGACCTGGCCGGGATCGATCACGACGTTCGCGGCGCCGACGACCACCAGCACTCCGGCGACGGCCAGTCCGAGCGACGTGAGTTTGAGGATGCCCCCGATGGGGCGGCCGGCGCCGGAATCGGACTTGACGAGCGAGGCGCCGAGGCGGACGAAGAACGCGGCGAGGAGAAGCAGAAGACCCAGAATCATCGTGCCCATGACAGCTCCAGAAGGAGGGGAGGGCTGCTAGAAACGGGGATTCAGCAAACTCACTGAAAGAGGTTTGGCCCTCCCCCACCGAGGCCGCTCCCGCCGCCCTTGCCGAACGGCGGTTCCTTGGGAATCGGACGGGCGCGGACGTAGCCGAGCTCCTCCGAGCGCGAGATGCGCCGGCCCGCGACGAGTCCTTCGAGGACCAGCTCGCAGGCCGAGACGATCGTCCCGGGGTCCTTCTTTCCGGCCAGCCCCACGCGGTCGATGAGGTCGAGCAGACCCGGGACGACGCTGAAGCCCTTGAGGCAGGTCTCCGAGCGCTCGTCGGTGGAGATCTTGAGGGCGCCCCCTTCGTCGAACCAGTGCACGATGTCGTCGACGTTGGCGCCCCCGACGCGCGCCTCGAACGTCGCGCCCGCGGCCTTGCGGATCAGCTCCTTCGCGATGGTCTCGGGGCCCTGAAGCTCGCCTTCGTACTCGAGCTCGAGCTTGCCCGTGATCGCGGGCAGCGCGGCGTACACGTCCGAGACCCGCGGCACGACCGTCTTCTCCTTGCACATGACGGCGCGCCGCTCGGCGGCGGAGACCACGTTCTCGAGGAGCGAGATGGGGAGCCGCTGAGAGACGCCGCTCTTCTTGTCGACCCGCTTGTCGGCCCGGGCTTCGAAGGCCACGCGCTCGACCAGCTCGCCGAGGAAGTCGGGAATCCGCACGCTGCGCCCGGCCCGGTCGGTCCAGGCCTCCTGGCCCGTGATGCCGACCCCCAGCTCTACCGTGAGCGGGTAGTGCGTGACGATCTCGGAGCCGATGCGGTCCTTGAGCGGCGTGATGATCTTGCCGCGGGCCGTGTAATCCTCGGGGTTCGCCGTGAAGACGATCGCGACATCGAGCTTGAGCCGGACCGGGTAGCCCTTCAGCTGGACGTCCCCCTCCTGCATCACGTTGAACATCCCGACCTGGATCTTGCCGGCCAGGTCCGGGAGCTCGTTGATCGCGAAGATCCCGCGGTTCGCGCGGGGCAGGAGGCCGAAGTGCATGGTGAGCTCGTCGGCGAGCAGGTGCCCGCCCCGGGCGGCCTTGATCGGATCCACGTCGCCGATCATGTCCGCGATGGTGACGTCCGGTGTGGCGAGCTTCTCGACGTACCGGAGCTCGCGCGGCAGCCAGCTGACCGGCGCCGCGTCGCCTTGTTCGGCCACCAGCTCGCGCCCGTACTTCGAAATCGGGTCGAAGGGGTCGTCGTTCACTTCCGAGCCCGACAGGATAGGAATCTCGTCATCCAGAAGCGTCACGAGCTGCCGGAGGATCCGGCTCTTCGCCTGCCCGCGGAGTCCGAGGAGAATGAAGTTGTGCCGGGAGAGAATGGCATTCACGAGCTGCGGCACCACCGTCTCTTCGTAGCCGACGATGCCGGGGAAGAGCGGGGACCCGTTCTCGAGCAGGCAGATCAGGTTTTCCCGCAGCTCATCCTTGACCCTGCGGGATCGACGGGCTTCGCTGGCCCACTCGGTCTGGCGCAGCTCACCCAAGGTGGCGGGTTTGGTGATCATGTCCGACGTTAACCGGTCGGCGCGCGCGGTGTAAAGAGCCGTGCGGCCGCCACTCCCCACGGTTTGAGGTCCACGGGCACGCGATGATCTCCCCCGATGGAGAGCGCGTCCCCGTTCATCTCCACGAGGTTGACGCTCCGGGCCGCGGTGAACACATAGGCGGCCGGCCACACCCCTACACTCCGTGCCGCTCCCGTTACGTCCACCAGCTTGACCACCACGCCGTCGAGGTCGTCCGCGCGCTTTGCGCCGACCACCATCGTTCCCGTGTCGGGAATGAACAGGGCGGAGTCCCGCGGGATGAGCGAGCCGGGGGAGGGATGATCCACGGCGGGTCCGACATACAACGGATCGCACGCAGCCCAGCCCCGCCGGACCGGCTCCGCCGGATCGTTGGTCGGAACCAGTGACACCCGGAACCGGAACGTGAACGGACCGTCCTGACGGGCGGCGTAGTTCGTGAACCAGTAGTTGTTCATCGCGTACGCGAAGAGCGTCCCGTCCGGCGCGATGCGGCGGGCCCAGGCGCCCCGGACGATGTCGTTCAGCGTGAACATCGGGGTGTCGGGGCCGCTCCACAGTACGCCATCGGTCCCTTCGTGGAGCCAGACCCAGTGCTGGTGGCAGTACCAGTCGCGGCACGCACCCGGCTGCTGGTCGCGCTCGGCGGTCATCCGGCCCAGCGGCACTTCCATTTCCACGGTGGGTTGGGTGAATGCGAACGGGAAGGCGACGTAGAGCGCCTCTTTCCCGAATGTGGGACTCTTCTCGATTCGGTTCTCGAAGTCCACCCACGGGAGAGCATCGTAGAGGGTGACGGTCGACGTCACCGTCGGGAATCCCTTGAGGTGCCGCTCGGCGATCAGCCGCACGCCGATGCCCGGCAGCCGCTGCCGCCGCACGTTCGCCATCGTGGCCTGCGCAACGTCGAGGACGGGCGGATTGGCGACCGTCCGGCGGTCTCCGGATGTCCAGAGTGCCGATCTCTCGCCGCCCGTGACGTACACGAGCTGATTCAGTCCGGCCCACGGCGATGCCTTCACCCGCTCCTTGCCATCGGGTCCCACGAGGGACGCGACGGCCCCCGTCGCCTCGTCCAGGCGGATCTTGAATCCGCCCGCCACGGCGTCCGTCGCATTCCCGTCGTCCGCGGGCGGGCGTGGCGCGTGCCCCGATTCCCGCAGGGCGACGTAACCAAGCGCGGGCGCATTCTCTATCAGAGCGAGAGCGTCCCCGTCCTCGAGGTCCACCGCGGCCACATCGGCGCCACCGGCCGTCCATCCGGAGCCGGCGCCACCGGGAATTCGGACGACGTCGGTGCGGTTCCAGCTCCCGGCGTTCAGCACGACGCGCGTGCGCCCGCGGTCTTGTCCGAGGGCCAGCCGGGCCAGACCGTCCGAGATCTGCGTGTCAGCGGTCGCGGCGGCACCCAGCACGAACCGGCGTTTGTAGTCCCACTGCTCGACGGTCTGCCGGCTATCGGGTGCGTCGATGCTCGCCGCCGCGCCCCACGTGTGCTCGCCGAACAGGAGGGCGTCTCGCCAGGCGGCCCGCCGCTCGGCGGCCCGTGCCGCGATCCGTCCGGGACGTCCGTCTTCCGGTTGGTCTGACCTCTCGTCCCAGAGCGCCAGAAGGTCGGCGGCGCGGAGCCCAAGCTGAGCCCGCCGGAACAGCGCAAGCTCGAGCGCGGTCGATGCCGCGCCGTCCTCCCAATACGTCCCTGTATCTCCTCGGCGTACCGGAATCCGGGTGCCATAGCGGCTTTCGACGTCGCGGAAAAAATCTTCGGCGCGTCCCGGGACGATCCGCGGATACATGAACCGCCGGTTGAAGTCCTCCATGTTCGAGATCATCCGCTCGTCCACCAACGCGTTGTCCCACTGCACTCCATACAGGAGGGCGACGTCGTACGGCCAATCGGGCGAGAGGAAGACCGGGTTCGTGAGCAGCCAATCCGAGAGCCGCCGGCCCATCTCGAGCGCGCCGAGGTTGAAGCCGTAGCGGAGCCCGTCCCCGTAGTGGTGGTTGCGCCAGTGGAGCACCCGGGAGCCGTCGGGGCCCTCCCACCAGTACAGTTGGGGATAGGAGGTCCAGGGTCCGGTCAGCCCGTTGGGGGTGCCCTCCGATTCGGGCAAGAGAGGCAAGGCTCGATCGGGGTTGGGGCCCGACGCGAGATACTTCACACCGCTCGCGGCCAGGATCATGGGGAACGTCGGGACCTGACCGGGGACGTCGGTGATCTGTGCCGAGACGAAGCCGAGGCCGTTCTCGCGGGCGAAGACGCCGGCGGGCCAGACCATGCGCGCCGCGGTCTCGTGATCGAGGATGCCGGTGAGCATGTTCGCGAACAGCGCCTGGAAACCGATCTTCCCGTCCCGGAGTGCCTGGACCAGCGCCTGGGTCTGCTCCGGCGCGCGGTTCTCCGCATACGAAATGATCTGCAGGGCGCACTCGGCGCTCCAACGGTAATCCGGATCCCGGGTCAGGCGGGCGAGCGCCGCGTCGAGATTCTTGCGATGAATCTCGAGACATCGCTCCTGGAGGTCGGTGTACCCGACGTCCGTGTGATTCGTGGAGAGCCAGTAGAGGGTCCAGCGTTTCGACGGCGACAGCCGGATGCGGCGGCTCGCGCGGCGATCCTTTCCGACGACGACTTCGAACTGGTAGTCGGTGGGTTCGGAGAGCGGAACGAACACTTCACCGGCGAGCGAAGTGCCGTCCGACGCCGGCAGCAGCCCGGCCGACCCCACGAGCTGGCCGCGGCGATCGGTGACCCGGGCGCGCGCGGCGGGGGCATCGAGCCCCGTGACGGTGACCCGGACAAGGTTGTTGTGACCGTCGGGCTGGGCGTAGAGCGCCGTCGGGCGAGCCTCGATGACGGGCGCGGGCGCCGGAAATCGGAGCCGATTTCGCAGCGCCGCCGCCACGCCTGCGACGGAGCCCATGAACGTTCGGCGATCAGTCATACATCGCATCCCTTGTGTGGTCTTGCATCCGTCGTGAACGTGCGCGGCCTTGACGGGTATCTGGTCAATGCTACCTTTTCCCCGCGCCGGAAGAACCACTCGCCCCTATATCGGAGGAGTACGTAATGAAGCGTATCGCACTCGCCGTGGCCCTCGTGGTCCTCGGTGCCTGCGCGAAGGACAACGCGCAGAACGCCGGTGGCACCATGGCCGCCGACACGACGAAGCACATGATGGCCGACACGACCAAGAAGATGGGTGATACGTCCGCCATGAAGATGGCCGACACCTCCAAGAAGATGATGGCCGATACGTCGAAGAAGATGATGGCGCCGGCCGCCAAGGCTCCGGCCAAGAAGCCGTAAGCTTCTCGCCGTCCCGTTGACGATCAAAGCCCGGGCCTTACATCCCGGGCTTTTCGTTTTCCAGAAGCCAGGTCACGGTGCGCCTCACTGCCTCGCGTGGTGAAGTGACCGGCTTCCAGCCCAACTCCCGCCGCGCCCGCTCCGCGACAAAGGGATTCTCCTCCGCCAGGAAGCGCACCGCGGAGGCGCCCACGCCGGGATACTTGCCGGGACTGCGGATCGTCAACCAGCGAGCCCAGAGATCCACCGCGACGCGCGCCACTGGATAGGGGAGCCTCACGCGCCGTACCCGAATGCCGAGTGCATCCGCGAAGGCGTCGGAGAATCCCCGTTGGGTATGGCATTCAGGTCCATCATCGGTGGTGTTGAAGGCCAATCCGCCAGCGGCCGGCGTCCGGAGTGCCAGGAGCGCGGCCGCCGCGACATTTCCTGCGTACACGCACGAGAGATGGTTGGTCCCCCGGCCCACCTGCGGAACGATGCCCAGACGAATGGCCGCGAGCACCCTCGGGGAAAAGAGGCGGTCTCCCTCGCCGTAGATGACGTTGGGCCGGAGAGCGACCGCATCGACCCCGGCACCTACGGCATCCCACACCACCTGTTCGGACTCCCGCTTGCTGTGGGCGTAATAGTCGTGCCCGTCGATCGGGCCAAAGCGGAACCGTTCATCCACACCGCCCACGCCGGCGGCGTATGCGTTGCCGCGGCCATACACCGCCACCGAGGAGATGTGGACCAGGCGCACCCGGGCGGCGCGCGCCGCGGCCACGGCGAGCCGCGTGCCACCGACGTTCACTCTGGAGAAGTCGTCCCACGTGCCTCGCTGCGCGATGAGGGCCGCTGAATGAATGATCCCGGATATGCCCCGCGCGGCGCGACGCCACGCCTGCTCATCGGTCACGTCGCCCTCAGTTACTTCGACGCCCGGTCCGGCCACGAGGTGCCGGCTGGCAGGCCGGATCAGGGCGCGAACCGGCGTCCCCTCCTGGCGCAGGGCTCGAATCACGTGACTCCCGACCAATCCACTCCCGCCGGTGACGAGAACCGTCACGCCGGCTCGAACCGAGGCAAGGAAAGTGGAAGAGCCGTCACCTGGCCCTCGATCATGCCGACGCGGACGGTTGCGGCGGAGGGCACCTCCCGTCGCAGCACGGCGAGACCCATCCAGACCCCCGATCCCGCGGGACCATCGGGAAACCAGGCGACACTGGTGAGTCGACCCACGTCCTTGTCGCCAAGAAGGACCGGCTGTGGCGTGTGCCATTCCGCGGGCGGGTCGCCGGCGAGGTGGATGCCGCGGAGGCCGCGATTCGGATGCCCGCGAAAGTGGACGCGCGAGACCGTCTCCTGCCCGGTATAGCAGCCCTTCGTGTAGGAGACGCCACCGATCTCGTCGTATCGCACTTCCTGAGGGAGGGTCTTGTCGTCCACCTCCGCGGCGAGCGACGGCCACCCCGCCGCGATACGCGCGAGCTGCAGGGCGGCTGGCTCTCCTTCGACGGCGCCGGCCGTCGTCAGCCGCTTCTTCAACAGCTCGAGTGACCCGGGAACGCCGATCCATTGGAGCGTGAAGGGCGCGCCTTCCGTCGCACGGCCGACCTCGACTTCACCGTCGAGCTCGACGCGCCCGGGCGCGTGGGGAACACGAAGACGCGCGGCTTCGGCGAGCGCCAGCGCGGAGGGACCCGTCAGGCGAAGCACGCGGAGCTCCGACGTTCGGTCGGCGATCTTCGCGAGCCGGGGGGGGATGGATCGCTGCAGGAGGCTGGCGGTGCGTTCCTGCCCCTCCGCAGAGGTCGTGAGTCGGACCACCTCCCCCCGACGCCCGGCCCACCCGTCGGAGACGATCATTCCTTTCGGCGTCAGGACGGCTCCATAGACGAGCGCGCCATCGCCCGGTTTCTCGATGTCGTTGGTGAGCAGTCCCTGCATGCAGGCGACCGCGCCCGGCCCCGCGAGGTCGAAGACACCGGCAGGCGCGGCAGCGACGACCGCCCCGGCGCGGAGGGCTTGGGCCACCGCGGGAGTGACCGATGCCGGCCCGACCCGGGCGAGGGTGGCCGGCAGGTCCGTGGCGTCCGTCATTGCAGCACCCTCTTGAGCCAGGACACGACCGGGGGTACGACCTCCGTCGCCGCACGGGGGTCGAGTACCAGGCCGGGGTGATTCAGCGAGGGCGCGATGTGAAAATCCTTCGTCGGAGATCCGATCCGCTCGACGATTTCCCGGCAGGCGTACGGCGGCGAGAAGAGCAGGTCTCGCCCGCCCGCGACGCCCAGAAAGGGAGTGCGAGCCCGAGACAGTGCCTCAAGGTAGTCGAAGCCGTCCCGCGAGAGCCAGCGCCCCTGGAGATTCCACCCCATCCATTGACCGAACATCAGCGCGCCCTCGTCGTCCCTGCCGAAGCGCAGCGCCCGCGCGGGAAAGCGTCCGAGCGCGAGCGCCAGGGTGCGGAACCCGAACGCACCGGCGTACCGCTTGAGCCCCATGCGGCTCGGGCCCGGGGTTCCCAGGGTGACGAGCGCATCCCATCGCGGTCCTGCTCCCGCCCGGGCGAGCGCGGCGAGGCCGACGGCGCCACCCGCGGAATGTCCGATCACCCCCAGCCGGCGGGACCCGATGTGCGCGCGAAGCCGCTCGATCAGCGCCGGGGCGTCGCGCTCGATGAGGTCGTCGAACCACCAGGTCCTGGGTGCCCCTTCGCGGTGCGCGACACCATGGCCGCGGAAGTCGGTGAGCCAAATATCGAACCCGTGGATGGCGAGCTGTCCCGCGAAGCTCCGCAGCCAGATGGTGTGACCGGAGAACGCACCGTGCAGGAGGAGCAGGACCGGGGCGGTGGGAGGCGCGACCGGCTCGAGATGATGGAGGCCCACCGCGACGCCGTCGGTGGTCTGGACCAGCTCCGTGATCACCCGTACCGGCCTGAAGATGCGTACGCATCGTCGAGCACTTCGACGGGATGGCGGACGGGTGTCGGGACCCGCCGGGCGGCGAGCCCGGCGCCGATCTGCATGATGCAGCCCGGGTTGCCCGTGACCACCAGGTCGGGCGAGGCGTCGAGGAGTCCGTCCACCTTTACCGCGAAGACGTCCTTCGACAGTCCCGGCTCGGTAACCGTGTACATGCCGGCACTCCCGCAGCACTTCTCGGCGTCCCGCGCGAGGATCACTTTCACGCCGGAGATCTGCCGAAGCACTTTCAGCGGCGCGTCGCTCACCCGCTGAGCGTGGATGAGGTGGCACGGAGGATCGTAGGCCACTGCGAGCTCAGGATGGGTGGCCGGGACCGGCCCGGCATCCGCCAACACCTCGGTCACGTCCTTGACGCGCGCCGCGAAGCGAGCGGCTCTGGGATCGTCGGGTATCAGGTGCCCATAATCCTTCAGCAATGCCCCACAGCCCGCGCTATTCACGACAATCGGCTCGTCGCCGTCGCCGAACGCCTCGATATTGCGACGAGCCAACTCCCGGGCCTCCCCCACCAACCCCGCGTGCGCGTGCAGGGCTCCGCAACAGACCTGCCCGGCCGGGGCGGTGGTCCCGTAGCCGTTCACGCGGAGGGTGCGGATGGTGGCGGCGTGGACGTGAGAGAACAGGCCGTCCATTACGCAGCCGGTGAACAACAGCGCCGGGGATTGGGGATTCGGGATGGGGGATTGGTCGGCGCCGTGCGAATCCCGAATCCCCAATCCCGAATCCCGCTTCTCCGTTGCTGCCAGCATCCCCATCGCGAAACCAATCCGTCCTGTTCCCGACAGCCGGCCGGGGATCCCGGTCGCTCGAAAGAGCCGCGCGGCGAGGTAGACGATCCGCGAAATACCCGGAGTGGTGAGGAGCCAGAGTGCGAGACGGGCGATCAAGGGAACGGGCCGAATCTCGGCGATTCGTTCGCGCGCGGCTTCGAGGCCCCGGCCGTAGCCGACTCCTGAAGGACAGACCGGCTCACAGCCGCGGCAGCCGAGGCAGCGGTCGAGGTGGTATTGGAGTCCTTCGTCATCGGGTGCGATGAGGCCGCGCTCCAGGGATCGCATCAGCTCGATGCGGCCGCGGGGCCCGTCGGCTTCGTCGCCGGTGACGAGAAACGTGGGGCAGGCCTGAAGGCAGAACCCGCAGTGGACGCACGGGTCCAATGCGGCGAAGCCCCCGCGATCGGCTGCCGTCATTCCGTGGCTTCGGCGGCCTGCACCAGGACCCCGTTGGGGTCGAAGGTTTTCCGCAACCCCGCGACCAGCGGACCCACGCCCTCGCGGTACGCGCCGAAGTGTCCCACGACGGACCGCACCGACCACGGGGCCCGCTCGAGGGTGAGCGGCACTTCACGGGCGGCAAGCGTGCGGCGGAGCTTGATCAGCCGGTCCGCGCTCGTATCCCCTGCCCAACGCGCGGTGCCGGTGGTGGGACTCGCGAGCACCCAGTCATCTCCCACTTGATGCTGGAGCAGGTCGAGCAGCCCGTCCGAGCCGTCGGGGAGTCCACCGACCCGGAACACCACCGGCCTCGTTGCGAATCCCTCGGCGGCATGCTGCCAGAATCGCTGGGCTTCCTCGCCCCGGAGGGGCGCGAGCCGCCCACCGCCCGCGATCCGCAATTCCTGCTCGGCTGCGGCGACGTGCGGCGGGGAGCCCACGAGGCGGACCGCCAGCATCCAGCGTTCGCGACGCGCCGGCGCCGGCGAGAGCAGCTCGAGAGCCGCCGGCTCCAGGACCGCTGCGTGGATGTCATCCACGGCGTTGGTGAGGTCCTCACGCGAGCCCTCCAGGACCCAGGTGACGTCGGCCCTCGGCAGGGTGCGCAGGCGGAGGTGTGCCAGGACGATGACCCCGAAGGCTCCGAAGGCCCCGGTCTCCAGTCGAGTCAGGTCGTACCCGGCGACGTTCTTCATCACCTTGCCGCCACTCTGGATCAGCCGGCCGTCCCCGGTCACGAACGCGAGGCCGAGGAGGTGGTCGCGGACGCTGCCGTAACCGAGCCGGAGGGGACCGGCGCTGGCGGTGGCCACGACGGAGCCCAGCGTCCTGCCGGCCAGTCCCGGTGGATCGAGGGCGAGCCAGGCGCCGCGATCGGCGAGCTCCCGGCGCAACACGTCCAGCCCGACTCCCGACTCCGCGGTGACGGTGAGGTCCTGGCTTTCGAGCGCCGGGATCTTGTCGAGCCGGCGGGTGGTGAGAATGAGGTCGGCTGGGGCATCCCCGGGCATCCAGGTCCCCGCGCCCTCCACCCGGACCTTCCATCCTTCGGCATTTGCGGTGGCGAGGAGCAGCGCGACGGCATCGGGAGCCGCTGGCGCGACCCGGGGCGGCTCGTCTCCCGAGCGGCGCTCGAGCACGGCGTCCTGACCCAGCAGGGTCGTGATCTTCTCGATGAGGCTCACGCGGCGCTCCATTCCCGGCACGCGTGCAAGGGCACCACTTTGCCGGGGTTCACCCGTTCGTGGGGGTCGAACACCCGGCGGACCGCATGCATCGCCGCCAGCGATTCACCATCGAAGATGGCGGGCATGTACCGGAGCTTGTCCACCCCCACGCCGTGTTCGCCCGTAATCGTGCCCCCTGACGCGATGCACGTGCTCATGATCTCGGCCGACGCTTTTTGGACCCGATCGTGCTCGTCGGGATTGGTGGCGTCGAAAGAAATATTGGGGTGGAGGTTCCCGTCCCCGGCATGGAAGACGTTGCTCACGCGTAGCCGGTACCGGGCCGCAATGGCGCCGATCGCTTCGAGAACGTCCGGCAATGCGGTCCGGGGGACCACGGCGTCCTGCACCACGAGGTCGCGGGAGAGCCGGCCCATGGCCCCGAACGCCTTCTTTCGGCCCTGCCAGAGCCGCTCGCGTTCGGCGGGATCCGCGGCCGTCTTCACGCTCCTGGCGCCGTGGGAGGTCAGGAGGCGGGCCACCGCCTCGGCATCCGCGACGACCGCCGACTCGAAGCGCCCGTCCAACTCGACCAGGAGTACCGCGGCCGCATCGCGCGGATAGCCGGCGGCGTAGACGGAGTCCTCGACCGCGCCGATGCACGACTGATCCATCATCTCGAGCGCGGCCGGCACGACGCCACTCGCGATGATTCCCGAGACGGCCTCCCCGGCGGCGCGAAGGGAGAGGAAGTCGGCCAACAGCGTGCGGATGGTGCGAGGCAGGGGGGTGAGTCTGACGGTAATGCGGGTGGCTACGCCGAAGTTGCCTTCGGAGCCCACGAATCCGCCGACGAGGTCGGGGCCCCAGGCGTCACCGGCCGGAGAGCCCAGCTCCACCACGGAGCCGTCAGCGAGTACGACTTCCAGGGCGAGGATGTGATTGGTCGTGACCCCGTACTTGAGACAATGCGGGCCCCCGGCATTCTCGGCGACGTTTCCGCCGACCGTGCAGGCTGATTGACTGGAAGGGTCGGGGGCGTAGTGGAGTCCCATGGGGAGGACGGCGGCCGAGAGCTTGAGGTTGACGACACCCGGCTCGACGATCGCGCGACGGTTCATGGGTTCCACCGATACGATCCGGTTGAGCCGGGTGAGCACCAGGAGAACGGCGTCTTCCGAGGCGAGCGCTCCCCCGGAGAGTCCGGTGCCCGCTCCGCGGGGCACGAAGGGGACATTCCGGGTGGCGAGGAGCCTGACGACGGCGATGAGTTCCTCGCGGGTTCCGGGGAGCACGACGATGCCGGGAACGGTGCGGTGGGTGGGGAGGCCGTCGGCGGCGTAGGTCAGCCGTTCGGCCCGCGAGGTGCGGACGTGACTGGCGCCGACGATCGAAGCGAGTTCCTCGGCCAATTCGGGGGTCACGAAATCAAGTATACAGGAAAAGCACGGCTAGACGCACAGACGCATAGCGGGGTGTGGGGGTCAGGAGGGCAAACGGAAGGGGGCCAGGATTCCGCCCTGGCCCCCGGTGATCCGTCAAACCGTGTGAGCTAAGCTGCGCGCCAGAACCCCTTCAGGGCCCTGCCGTCAGGCGACTCGCGCAGCTTTTCAAACGCCCGCTCGCGGATTTGGCGGATTCTCTCACGGGTCACTCCCATGAGCGCGCCGATCTTCTCGAGGGTCATCGCCTCAGAGCCTTCCTCGAGTCCATAGTAGAGATAGAGAATCTTGCGTTCGCGGGGAGCCAGGTACTTCTGGAAGATGCGGTCGATGAACTCCCGCATGAGCTTCCCGTCGGTGCTGTCTTCGATCTCGCCGCCTTCGATGCCGGCGAACCGCTCACCCAACGTTGCCGCGTCCTTGTCGCTGCGGTCCACCGGGGCGTCGAGCGAAAGCTCGGCCGCGGTCATCCGGCGCGCGGTCCGCACGTTCTCAACTGTGTCTTCGAGCGCCGTGGCGATTTCGTTGTCGGTGGGCTCGCGGCCGAGCTCCTGGGACAGGAAGGTCTCGGTGCGGCTCATGCGGATGAGCTGAGAATTCTGATTCAGGGGGATCCGAACGCTGCGGGTCTGTTCGGCAAGAGCCTTCAGCACGGCTTGCCGGACCCACCATACCGCGTACGAAATGAACTTCACGCCCTGATCGGGATCGAATTTCTTGACAGCCTTGAGGAGCCCCTCATTGCCGATGGCCACGAGCTCGGAGAGATCGAGTCCGTGTCCCTGGTACTTCTTCACGTAAGAGATGACGAACCGGAGGTTGGCCGTGACCAGCCGTTCGGCGGCACGCTCATCGCCTTTTTGTACGCGTCGGGCCAGCCGGCGCTCTTCCTCGGGGTCTTTGATCAACGGGAGTTTCTGAATGTCCTGCAGATACTGGTCGAAGGCGCCAGACGGAGTAGAGCGGAAGAACGCCTTTGCCTTGCCTGTGGACGACCGGGCCATGCACGGCACTCCCATCTTCGGCTGTGACGTTTTTGAGGGGGACGGTGCACCAAACACTCGTCCAGAGCCTTCTGGAAACGCTGGCCAATATAGGACTTGACCCAGAATGGTGCAAATTCCCGCAGTTTTCCACACCACAAGTTGTTGCTTCTACGGTTCACTGCGAGGTTTGTCCACTATCAACAAGTGTTGTGGAGAAATCATTTGAATGCGCCGGAAGCGGCTGTGTGGAGAGGTGGAAAGCGTGTGGGAAGTGGTTGAGAGATATGTGATTACTGTTTGACCGCCAGGAGGTCGCGGATCACGCTCTCCTGGGTCGCCACCGTCCACCCACTCGCGACGCCGCCGTGCATCGCGCCGATCGAACGCGGAAGCGAAAAGCGCAGATCTCCCGATCGTGACTTCTTGTCGTTCCGCATTTTCGAAATCAGCTGATCTACTGACGCGGCAGCGGGCCGAGTGACGGGCAAGCGATAGGTCACGAGCACGCGGGCGAGCCGTTCGGCCGTTCCCGACTCCGCGATGCCGAGGGTTTCCGCGAGTCGCGACTCGTAGGCCATCCCGATGGCAACCGCTTCACCGTGGAGCAGCGAGTAACCACTCGCGGCCTCCACCGCGTGACCCACGGTATGTCCGAAATTCAACGCGGCGCGGATCCCGGCTTCCCGCTCGTCGGCGGCCACGATGCCGGCTTTGATCTCCACGGAGCGAGCGACGAGACGTTCGAGCGCGGCATCCTTCCGCGCCGTCACGGCATCACTGTCCCGCTCGAGAAATGCGAAATAATCCGCGTCGGCGATCACCCCGTGCTTCACCGCCTCCGCCAACCCCGCGGCGTACTGCGCCGCCGGCAACGAATCGAGGGTGTCGAGGTCGGCGAGGACCAGCTTCGGCTGATGAAAGGCGCCGATCAGATTCTTTCCCGCCGCCGTGTTGACCCCGGTTTTCCCGCCGATCGATGCGTCGATCATCGCCAGGAGGGTCGTCGGCACCTGAACGAATGGGATGCCGCGCAGGTACGTCGCCGCGACGAAGCCGGAGACGTCGCCCACCACGCCGCCACCCACCGCGACAATGCAGGCGTCCCGGCCCACATGATGAGCCAGGAGCCGGTCGGTGAGATCGGCCCAGGTTTCCCTGGTTTTCCGGCCCTCCCCGGCGGGGAAACTGAGCAGTGGGGCACTGAGATCGTTTGCTGCTTTGCGCGCAAACGTGCGCTCGATCTGGTCGTCCGTGATGACGACGTAGCGGGATGCGGGTGCATGTCGCGACAGCAGGGTCGTGAGGTCTTTCAGCAGGCCCCGGCCCACCAGCACGTCGTAAGACGCGCTGCGTTCCCCTCCGCTCTCGGCGGAGAGTGCGACACGGACTGTTACCACTGGAGCTCGGGGTGTCCCGCGGCCTGATTGGCTGAACGGGCCAGGACGAAGAGGAGGTCGGAAAGGCGATTCAGGTAGATGAGGACTTCCTTCGGAATCGTCTCGCTCCGGGCGAGGGTAACCACCGCGCGCTCGGCCCGGCGGCACGTCGTCCGGGCGACGTGGAACGCCGCTCCCTTGGGTCCGCCGCCGGGAAGAATGAAACGATCGAGGGGTGGGAGCCCATGCTCCAGCCGGTCGATCGCCTGTTCCAGGGCGGTGATCCGCTCAGCCGTGATCGGGGCCGGCGGGGTTTTCGGCTTCGTGGGATCGGGGGTCGCCAGGATGGCGCCCGTGGTAAAGAGATCCCGCTGAATCCCTTCCAGAAGCGCGCCTTCCCAGGTGGCCGGCTCCAGGGACGCGGCGAATCCGACGGCGGCGTTCAGCGAGTCGACCTCACCATAGGCCGCGACGCGCGGGTGGTCCTTGGGCACTCGACCCCCTCCGAACAGGCCCGTATCGCCCGCGTCTCCGGTCTTCGTGTAGATCTTCACGGGGTGGAACCTATTGAGTCCACAGGCCCCGCGCGAGAAGCGGCGTGACGGCCGTCTTGCTCGCTTGACGACTCTCCCGTTACCGTTGGGCCCATGCAAGACATCGTGGACATCACGATCATCGGTGCCGGACCCACCGGACTCTTCGGCGCGTTCTACGCCGGGATGCGCGGTGCCAGCTGCCGGATCATCGACAACCTGGACCAGGTGGGTGGCCAGCTGGCCGCGCTCTATCCTGAGAAATACATCTTCGACGTCGCGGGCTTCCCGAAGATCCTCGCCAAGGACCTGGTCAAGGGCCTGGCCGAGCAGGCGGCGCAGTTCCGGGCTCCGGTGCACCTGGGGCAGAAGGTCGTCGGCCTGAAGAAAGAGGATGACGGCCGGCCTCTCTTCATCATTACTACGGACCAGGACCAGTTTCCTTCGCGCACCGTGATCATCGCCGGTGGGATCGGTGCGTTCACGCCGCGCAAGCTTCCTCTCAAGGACGCAGATCAGTGGCTCGGGAGGGGCCTCCATGACCGGGTGCTCGACCCCAAGGTCTTCCAGGACAAGCGGGTGCTGATCGTGGGCGGGGGGGACTCGGCGTTCGACTGGACCGTGAACCTGCATCCCATCGCCAAGTCGATCCTGATGATTCATCGCCGGGACGGGTTCCGGGCTCATCAGGCGACCGTCGATCAGGTGCAGCAGATGCACGCGTCGAAACAGGTCGAGCTGCGCACGTTCTGGGAGCTGAAGGCCATTCAGGGTGGCGGGCAGATCGAGTCGGTGGTCCTCTACAACAACCAGACCAAGGCGGAAGAGACCCACGCCATGGACTGTGTCCTGCCTCAGCTGGGGTTCGTTTCGTCCCTCGGCGCGATTGCCGAGTGGGGCCTGGAGATCGAGAAGCACGAGATCAAGGTGAGCCAGACCATGTCCACCAACGTTCCCGGCATCTACGCCGCCGGCGACATGGCCACCTATCCCGGCAAGCTGAAGCTCATCGCGACCGGGGTCGCGGAGGCCTCGATCGCCGTCAACCACGCCGTGCACTTCATCAATCCCTCGGCGAAGTTCGAGCCGGGCC
>DASUBP010000237.1:0-2244 GCA_035763205.1 Gemmatimonadales bacterium | reverse complement strand
CGCGGAGAAGTTGTCCTCGACGGAACAGCGCTTCCGGGTCTCGGTGCCCGCCAACGGCACCGCGACTCTGACCTACACGGTACAGGTGGATTCGTGACGGTTCAGATTCTCCATCTGTCGGATCTGCATTTCGGCGGCCTGGCGGACCTCCGCCAGATCGAGGCGCTCGAGGCCATCCTGCCCGACCTGCGTCCCGACGCGGTCGTCATCTCCGGTGATCTGTCCCAGCGCGCCCGGCACGGCGAGTTCCAGCGCGCCCGCGCGTTCATGAACATGGCCAAGGAGACGTCGCCGGTGCACGTGATCCCCGGCAACCACGACGTGCAGTGGTGGTGGCGTCCGTTCATCCCGTTCGGCACGCGGGCCAAGTACGAGAAGTACCGCAGGTACTTCGGTGAAGACGTCACGCCGGCGCTCCACATCCCGGGCGCCGTGATCGCCGGGGCCAACACCTCCCACGGAATCGCGTGGGGCTCCCTCACCCCTCGGCTGCGGGACATCGCCGTGAAGGGCCACCTCCCCAAGTCCGAAATCCTCCGGGTGAAGCAGATCTTCGATGCAGCCGATCCGGCCGATGCCCGGGTGCTGGTGACGCATCACAACGTGCTCCGGGGAGACATCAGTCAGCGGATGGGGCTCGCCCGGTGGCGGCAGGCCCAGCGCCGGATTCTCGAGTCGGGCGCCGACGTCGTGCTGTGCGGTCACGATCATCAGGAGGGCGCGGACGTTCTCGGGGGCCGGGTGGTGGTGTCTACCTCGGGTACCCTCTCCACGCGTTCACGGGGCGGACGCCCCTCCTGCTTCAACTTCGTCACCATCGAGCCTACCGCCGTGCAGGTGACGTTCTTCCGGTGGGAACAGGACCGGGGCCGGTGGCGGGCCTCGGACACCTTCGCCTTTGCCCGCGGCGGGGCGCATTCGGATGCCCGCAGGGACTCGGTCGGGGTAGCGCAGTAAACCCCAACAAGACAACGACTTTTCGATCAACCCCGGGCTCGCGCCCGGGGTTAGTTGAGGCCGCTTCGGGGGTTAGCTTTACTGGCCACTGACTACTGACCCCTGACCTCTGAGGTCTCTTCTGGCCCCGAAATACCACGGCGTCGATTTCTACGCGATCGACACCCTTCTGAACGAAGAAGAGCGCGCCGTCCGCGACACCGTCCGGACCTGGGTGGATGAGCAGCTCATCCCTATCATCGGCGACGCCTATATCGAGGGAAAATTCCCCAAGCAATTGATCCCGGGCATGGCCGAGTTGGGGTTGTTCGGCGCGAACCTGCCCGAGGAATACGGGTGTGCCGGACTGAACAACGTCGCGTACGGGCTCATCATGCAGGAGCTCGAGCGCGGCGATTCGGGTGTGCGGTCGTTCGCGTCGGTGCAGGGCGCGCTGGTGATGTACCCCATCTACGCGTTTGGATCGGACGACCAGAAAAAGAAGTGGCTGCCGGAGATGGCGAGCGGAAAAGTGATCGGGTGCTTCGGACTCACCGAGCCCGACTACGGCTCGAACCCCGCCGGCATGATCACGACCGCCAAGGAGACGAAGGACGGCTGGGTCCTGAACGGTGCCAAGATGTGGATCACGAACGGCTCGACCGCCCAGGTCGCCGTGGTCTGGGCCAAGACGGGCGCCCAGAACGACGCCAACTCGATCCGCGGCTTCATCGTTCCCACGCACACCAAGGGCTTCTCCGCGAAGGATCAGAAGGGCAAGCTGTCACTCCGCGCGTCGGACACCAGCGAGCTAGTGCTCCAGGATGTCCACGTCGCGAAGGACGCCATTCTGCCGAAGTCGGGCGGGCTCAAGTCCCCCTTGATGTGCCTGACCCAGGCGCGCTACGGCATTTCGTGGGGCGCGCTGGGTGCCGCGATGGCGTGTTATGACGAAGCGGTGAGCTACTCGAAGAACCGGGTCATGTTCGGCAAGCCGATCGGCGGCTTCCAGCTCCAGCAGGCCCGCCTGGCAGAGATGCTCACCGAAATCACGAAAGCGCAGCTCCTCGTGCTCCAGCTGGGACGCCTGAAGGACCAGGGCAAGATGACGCCCCAGCAAGTTTCCCTCGCGAAGCGCAACAACGTCGACATGGCCACGGACATCGCCCGCGAAACCCGCCGCCTGCTGGGCGCCAACGGGATTCTCGCGGAGTATCAGGCCATGCGGCATCTCGCGAATCTGGAATCGGTCTACACCTACGAAGGCACGCACGACGTGCATACGCTGGTGTTGGGCCAGGAAATCAC
>DASUBP010000236.1:0-6557 GCA_035763205.1 Gemmatimonadales bacterium | reverse complement strand
GCCCAAGCTTCAGCTTGGGTAGCCCGCTTGCCGAGCACCCCTTCCTTGTGATATTTTTCACAATCTCTCTCACGACGGCTTATGGCGACCGATTCCATCCTGCGACCTGGTGAGCTGAAAGACATCCTTCTCAAGGAAATTCAGGCGGCCGACCTCTCGGACATCGACGTCCGCGAAGTCGGAACCGTGCTGGAAGTGAAGGACGGAATCGCTCGCATTTACGGTCTCACCTCCGCGATGGCGGGCGAAATGCTCGAGGTGACGGCCTCCGGGTCCGGCGAGAAGATCACCGGCCTGGCGCTGAACCTCGAAGAGGACAACATCGGCGCCGTGATTCTGGGGGACTACCTCCAGCTCCGCGAAGGCGATGAGGTCCGGCGCACCGCCCGCGTGCTCGAGGTGCCGGTCGGTCCCGCCCTCGTCGGGCGCGTAGTCAATCCACTGGGACAGCCGGTCGACGGACTGGGCCCGATCAAGACGACGACGACCCGGAAGGTCGAGATCGTCGCTCCCGGCATCATCAAGCGGCAGCCGGTGAAGGAGCCCCTGCAGACGGGCGTCAAAGCGATCGACGCGATGATCCCGATCGGCCGCGGTCAGCGCGAGCTGATCATCGGCGACCGGGGCACGGGCAAGACCGCCATCGCGGTCGACACCATCATCAATCAGAAGGGCCAGGGCGTCATCTGCGTCTACGTCGCCATCGGCCAGAAGAATTCGACCGTGGCGTCGGTGGTGGAGCGGCTCAAGGAGCATGGCGCGATGGCGTACACCATCGTGGTCGTCGCTTCCGCCTCGGAGCCCGCGCCCCTGCAGTACATCGCGCCGTACTCCGGTTGCACGATGGCCGAATACTTCATGTACAATGAGAAGAAGGCGACGTTGTGCGTGTACGACGACCTGTCCAAGCAGGCCGCGGCGTACCGCCAGCTGTCCCTGGTGCTCCGCCGGCCCCCCGGCCGCGAAGCGTATCCCGGCGACGTCTTCTATCTCCACAGCCGTCTGCTCGAGCGCGCCGCCAAGCTCTCTGATGAGATGGGTGGCGGCTCGCTGACCGCGCTCCCGATCATCGAAACGCAGGCCGGCGACGTCTCGGCGTACATCCCGACGAACGTCATTTCCATCACCGACGGCCAGATCTTCCTCGAGACCGACCTCTTCTATTCGAACGTCCGTCCCGCGGTGAACGCCGGCATCTCGGTGTCGCGCGTGGGCGGGAACGCGCAGATCAAGGCGATGAAGCAGGTCGCCGGCCGTCTCCGGCTCGATCTGGCGCAGTACCGCGAGCTCGAAGCCTTCGCGCAGTTCGGCTCCGACCTCGACGCCGCGACTCAGCGTCAGCTGGCGCGGGGCGTCCGGACCGTCGAAGTCCTGAAGCAGCCGCAATACGAGCCGATGCCGGTGGAGCAGCAGATCATGATCATCTACGCCGTCACCAACGGATTGCTCGACGACGTGGACGTGAAGGAGCTGCGCGCCTGGGAGAAGGGCTTCCACGAGTTCATGAAGGCCCAGCACCCCGAAATCGGTGACGAGATCCGCACCAAGAAGACAATGTCCGACGACTGCCAGGCCCGTCTGAAGAAGGCGATCGACGAGTACAAGGCGGTCGGCGCCCGCTAATGGCTCAGGCCCGGGAGCTTCGCCGCCGCATCAAGTCGGTCCAGAGCACGCGGCAGATCACGCGGACGATGGAGATGGTGGCCACGTCCAAGCTGAAGCGCGCCCAGGACCGCGTCGTCGCGGCCCGTCCGTACGCCAACGCCCTGGCCGAGGTGATCGGCGATCTGTACGCGCCCGACCTGGCCGAGCGCTTTCCCCTCCTGCGCCAGCCCGGCGAGAAGGGTGTGAAGCGGGTCGCCCTGATCGGGGTTACCGCCAATCGGGGGCTCTGCGGCGCCTTCAACACCAACCTGATCCGGGAGATGCGCCGCCGCATCGCGGACCTGGAGGGGCAGGGCGCGCAGGTGGACATGCATCTCGTGGGCCGGAAGGGCGCGGCCTTCTTCCGGTTCACCAAGCGTGCGGTGGCATCGCAGCGCACCGACATCGGCGAGCGGCCGACGGCGGAGCATGCGCAGGAAATCATCACGCCGGTGCTGGAGCAGTTCGCCAAGGGGGAGTTGGACGCGGTGGAGATCGTCTTCGCGAAGTTCGCCAGCGCGATCTCGACGCCCGCGACGACGGTGCGGATTCTGCCGATAGCGCCCCCCGAAGCGAAGGCCGGCGGCGTCAAGGCCGACTACCTGCTCAAGCCCTCGGCCGAAGCGATTCTCGAAGAGCTGCTGCCCTTGTATGTGCGCAATCAGGTGTACCGGGCGCTGGTGGAGACGACCGCCGGATTCTACGGCTCCCAGCGGACCGCGATGAAGAACGCGACCGACAACGCCGGTGAGATGCTCGACCTCCTCAAGCGGACGTACAACCGGGCGCGGCAGGGACAGATTACCCAGGAATTGGCGGAGATTGTCGGAGGCGCCGAGGCGCTGAACGGATAGAGGGGCCAGGGGCCAGGGGTCAGGGATCAGTGCCGCACGGACCGATCCTCGAAGACCCGATCTGACCCCTGACCCCTGACCCCTGACCCCTGAGGAGTTGCATGGCGACCAAGACCAAGAGCAACGCAAAGAAGCCGACGGGCGAGTCGGCGCAGAACACCGGCCGCGTGGTGCAGGTGATCGGCCCGGTCCTCGACGTCGAGTTCGAGCCCGAGCACCTCCCGGAGCTGTACAACGCCGTGGTGGTGGAGCACTCGGGGGGCCGGCTAGTGGCCGAAGTGCAGCAGCACATCGGCCGGAACCAGGCCCGCGCGGTCGCGATGAGCTCCACCGACGGCGTGGTGCGCGGGATGCCCGTGCTCGATACCGGGAGCCCGATTACGGTCCCGGTGGGGAAGGCCGCACTCGGGCGCATCCTCAACGTCCTCGGCGAGCCGGTCGATGAGGGGGCCGCGATCCCGGCATCTGCCGAGCGCTGGCCCATTCACCGGGAGACGCCGAAGTTCGTGGATCTCGAGCCCAAGACCGAGATCTTCGAGACGGGCATCAAGGTGGTCGATCTGATTGCCCCCTTCGTGAAGGGCGGCAAGATCGGGCTCTTCGGCGGCGCCGGCGTGGGGAAGACCGTCATCATTCAGGAGCTCATCCACAACGTGGCCCTGGGCCACGGCGGCCGCTCGGTGTTCTGCGGCGTGGGCGAGCGGACGCGCGAAGGCAACGACCTCTATCTGGAAATGAAGGAATCGGGCGTCATCGACTCCTGCTCCCTGATCTATGGCCAGATGAACGAGCCCCCCGGCGCGCGTCTCCGGGTCGGTTTGACGGGCCTCACCGTCGCCGAGTATTTCCGCGACGTCGAGGGCCAGGACGTGCTCGTCTTCATCGACAATATCTTCCGGTTCACGCAGGCCGGCTCCGAGGTGTCCGCACTCCTCGGCCGCATGCCCTCGGCGGTGGGATATCAGCCGACGCTGGCGACCGAGATGGGTGCCTTGCAGGAGCGGATCACGTCGACCAAGAAGGGGTCGATTACGTCGGTGCAGGCGATCTACGTGCCCGCCGACGACCTGACCGATCCGGCACCGGCCACGGCGTTCTCGCACCTCGATGCAACGGTCGTGCTCTCGCGGCAGATCGTGGAGCTCGGCATCTACCCCGCCGTCGACCCCCTGGCGTCGTCTTCGCGGATTCTCGACGCGCAGTACCTGGGCGAGCGGCACTACAAGGTGGCGACTGAGGTGCAGCGGATTCTGCAGCGCTACAAGGATCTGCAGGACATCATCGCGATTCTCGGGATGGACGAGCTTTCCGAAGAGGACAAGACGCTGGTGGCGCGCGCGCGCCGGGTCCAGCGCTTCCTGTCGCAGCCGTTCTTCGTCGCATCGCAGTTTACCGGGCTCGAGGGCAAGTACGTGAAGCTCGAGGAGACGGTGTCGAGCTTCGAGCGCGTGGTGTCCGGCGAATTCGATTCGCTGCCCGAGCAGGCGTTTTACATGCAGGGCTCGATCGACGACGTGATCGCGCAGGCGAAGAAGATGGCCTCGGCCTGATGCGCGTCGTCGTCATCTCTCCCGAGCAGTCCGTGTTCGATGGCGAGGCCGACCAGGTGGTCGCGCCCGCCTTCGACGGGGAAGTCGGCATCCTCCCCCGGCACGCGCCGTTCATGACGCTGCTGGGGAAGGGTGTGTTGTCGGTGCGCCGCGGCAACACGTCCAGCCGCTTCGACGTTTCAGGTGGATTTCTGCAGGTACTCAATGACGTTGTCAGAGTCGTCGCCGGAAGCGCCCAATCCGCTTGACCCGCTGAACCTGCCTCGCTAACAGTTCTACGCCGTTCCCTAACTCCTTTGGAGGGAGAACGTATGCGTAGAACACTCGGTAGTCTCCTGGTGGTCACAGGGATGATGCTGGCTCCGGCTCTCGCCGCAGCGCAGCACAATATGGGTGCGCCGGCCCACGAGATCGGTGTCGACCTTGGTGTTTCTTACCTCAAACCGTCTGGCTTGCACTCGATCTTCACGATCGGGACGCCGGTCGATGCCCGTCTCGGCTTCGTCATGCACTCGGGATGGACGCTCGAGCCGCGGGTCTTCATCCTGATTCAATCCGCCGCCGGCACCGCTCACGATGTCGCTCTCGACGTAAACGGACTCTTCCCCGTCGGAACCGGAAGCAACTACCGCAAGGGGATGTACCTGACGGGTGGCGGTGGGCTCGAGTTCTTGGGCGGCAATCTCAGCGGACTCCCCAGTGTCAGTGGGACCGTCTTCGAGCTCAACGGCGGACTTGGAACCCGGGTGCCGTATGAGTCCGGCGCCATTCGCCTGGAGGCCAATGTGAAGTATCGGTTCCAGGACACGAGTATCGGCGTCCCGAACACCTTTGAAATCGGAGGCCGGATCGGCCTGTCGCTTTGGCATTAGCCGCAGAGTGGACGTGTTTCCGGGGTCCGGCGTGCTCCGCCGGACCCTTTTTATTGACTTTGCAGGGGGGATTTCCCATTTAGTAGCGGCCGTCTCGGGGCTCTTCTCACCACTCCTGGAGGGGGAATCCATGAAGCGGACATTGCGGTGGCTCGTGATGGTGGCGCTGATCGCCGGCGCCGGCAGGCTCAGTGCGCAGCGCATCATGGTAGGCGGTGGTCTGCTCATGCCGATGGGCGATTACAAGACCGTCGACAAGATGGGATTCATCGGGCAGGCCGGGGTCGGGTTCCCTGCGGGACCGATCGGCATCCGGATTGAAGCCGATTACGGACAGACCAGCCACAAGAACGGCGCCGACGGAAATTCGAAAATCATCGGCGGGATGGGCGCCGCGGTCTATCACTTCAAGACCCCTGCCGGCGTCACGCCATACGTGCTGGGCGGCGTAGGCATGTATAACGTGAAGGTCACCGTACCGAGCATCAGTTTTGACCAATCCGAGACCAAGTTCGCATTCGGCGTCGGCGCAGGGTTGGAGATGAAAATGACGTCCATGAGTCTTTACCTCGAAGCCAAGTACATGAACATCGCGACGAGTGGCGGCGCGACGACGTTCATACCGATTACGGTCGGACTGCGCTTCGGCATGTAGCGCACCCGCATTTGCCAACCGCCGTCCGGCTTCCCAGCCGGGCGGCGGTTTGCTTTTTGCGATAGGGGAACCCATGGCCCGCGTGGCGTGTATTCGGAACGGCGTGTCATTGGGCCGCTGTCGCCGAAATGGGCTGACACGTTGACTTGCCGGAAGTGACTTCCTACCGTTGGGCGGGTTACAGACGTACTCACCCGAGCGGAGGGCACTCATGAAGCGAACCTGGATCCTGGTAGCACTTACTGTCGGCAGCGCGGCTCCCGCGTCTGCCCAGTTCATCGGCATGCCGGTGTGGAACAGCCCGTCTGGCGGAACCGGCTTGACCATCAGCGGCGACTACGGCAAACCGAATGACAATAATTTCGGTGGGGGAAGTGCCTTCGGAGGTCGCGCGACACTCGGCATCGGCATGTTGTCGGTGACCGCGGGCGTCGCGAGCTTCAGCCCCAGCCCGGCCGGTGCATCAAAAATCACGTCTCTGGGCGGGGACGTGGCGTTCCAGGTGATCGGCGGCCCTCTCGTACCGGTGAAGGTCAACATCCAGGGAGGCGCGGCGCATACCTCCGCGGACTCCGGGATCACCGTTGTGACCGGAGCGCTTGGCATCGGAGTGACCCTCCCCATGCCGGGCATCAGCATCGAGCCCTACATCTCTCCGGGAATCCGGTATACGAAGGTCAACACCCTGTTCGGCAGCAGCAAGGCCAATTTCGGCTTCGCCATCGGTGCCAACGTCGGCTTCGGGATGCTCGGCGTCCACATCGCGTATGATCACAGCAAGCTTCTCGGGCAGAACGTCAGCACGTTCGGTGTCGGTGCCCACCTGGCGCTGAAAGTGCCGCTGGGGATGTAAGCCCGTTCACATTCACCGCCGCCGTCGGTAGCTTTGGGGCGCGTCCTGCGTCTAGGGCGCGCCCCAAAACACATTCGGGAGACCCGTTGCGACCCCTGACCGCCCTTGCCGCGATCGCCCTGCTCCTGG
>DASUBP010000235.1:0-2634 GCA_035763205.1 Gemmatimonadales bacterium | reverse complement strand
TGCTGTGCGTCGGCATCAGCTATACGGCCATGCAGGTGCGGTCCAAGTCGATGTTGGACGACTCGCTCGACGTCTTCTCGTGCCACGGGCTGGCGGGGATCGGGGGAGCCCTTCTGACCGGCGTATTCGCCTCGAAGGCCGCGAACCCGGCGGGGGGAGATGGACTACTCGCCGGCCACCCCGGGCAGCTCGGGATTCAGTTGGTCGCGGTGCTGGCGGCGGCGGCGCTCGCCGCGGCCGGCACGATCGTGATCCTCAAGGTGGTCGACGTGACCATGGGCGCGCGGGTGGGGATCCACGACGAGATCTCCGGGCTCGACCTGAGCGAGCACGGAGAGGAAGCGTATGTGGGTGGGGATGTGTCCGGTGTGTCGGGTTCAGGAATCGCGATCGGGCAGGGCGTGATCCTCTCGCACTGACCTCTTCAACCTGGCCAAACGCGGAAGTGAGAACGCGGAGCGCGGAACCGACCGGCCGGTTCCCCATTCCGCCTTCCGACTTCCGCGTTTCTGAAGTGGATCAGGGTTGACCCAGGACGAGTGTCGGCGTGGGCCGGTCGGCAAGCGTTCCATCCCCCAGCTGACCCCGGTTGTTCCGGCCCCAGCAATAGGCGCGGGCATCGGTGCCGAGGCCACACGCGTGCGCGTTGCCGACCGTCAATGACGTGAACTTCACCGCGCCCGGGATGGCGGTTGGCACAAGGACGCCGTCACCCCAGCAATACCCGGAGCCGTCGGCCGTCAGGCCGCAGGTACGAGCGCCTCCCGCCGCGAGGAACACGAAGCGGATGCCGCCCGATACCGGGACCGGTGTGAAGTGGCTGGTGGTGTCGCCGCCGCCGAGCTGTCCCTGCTCCCCATTGCCCCAGCACTCGACGGCGCCGGTCGCGAGCAGGCCGCACGCGTGCATGAATCCCGTCGCGACCTGGGCGAACTTCAGTCCCCCGGCGACGGCGATGGGGACGGTGGTTTCCCCGATGGTCCCGTTGCCGAGTTGGCCCGCGCCGTTGGTACCCCAGCAGAACGCGGCACTGTCGACGGTGAGTCCGCACCCGAATCCGACGGATGCCGAGAGGGACGCGAATTCGGGTGCGCCGGTGACGATCAGCGGATTCCAGGTAATCGCTCCACTTCCACCCGCTCCCGGGTTCTCACCCCAACAAATCACCTCGATGGCGCGAAGACCGCAGGTGTGATTCCATCCCGACGTGAGTCCGTCCAGGAATAGTGAATCCGCGACCGCGACGGGTTTCGACGTGGACAGCTGGTTGACACCGGCGCCCAGTCTCCCACGCGCACTGGAACCCCAGCAGTAGACCGTCCCGGCGCCCGTGGCGCCACAGGTGAACGTCGCTCCGGCAGTCACCGTGGCGAGTCCCGGATCATGCGGGGAGCCGATGGGCGTGGCACTCTGAGACAGGGCGGGGACACCGAGCTGGCCCAGATCGTTCGCGCCCCAGCAGAGCACCACGGACGCGTCCGTCAGTCCGCAGGTGTGGTCGGCCGGACCGGCTCGCAGCAGCGTGAAATGCGGGTCAATCGCGGTGATGGCCACCGAGTCGGACAGCGCCCCGTGGCTCGCGATCACGAGCGTCGCCCCCGAGTGCCGGACCAGGGCGACGCCATTGCTCGAGATGTCGACGATGCCTGGGTCCTGCGCTGCCCACGCCACCGGCCGGCCGAACAAGTGATCGCCCTGGGCATCCAGCGCGAAGGTGGTGAATGCGACGGACCCACCGACGGAGACGACGAGGTCTCCCTGCTCGATCACAACGCCCGTGACCCTCGGGGCGATGCTGATGGGGACCCCTGCGATGAGGCCACCGGCGGAGGCAGTGATCGTCACCCTCCCGGGAAGACGGGTGATGACGACACCCGATGCGGACACGGTTGCGAGGGACTCGGCGGAGCTGGCCCAGTCGACCGGCGTGGACACCGGCCGGCCTGCGGAGTCCGTCGCCGTGACCGACAGGGCGAACGTATCGCCGGTTTCGAGGGCCACGCTGTCGGGTGCGAGCCTGAGATACTTGACGGGGGCCGGAATGGAGAACGGCGCTTCGCATGCGGCCCCCATCAGCAGGGCCGTGACGGCGGCGACGGCGGGGCGGCCCACGACGGCTAGGACACCCGCCGGGTCTTGCGCCGCATGAAGTCCATCAGGATGAACTGCCCCAGGGTCATCGTGTTGGTGAAATACGCCTTTCCGCGGCAGATGGCGCTCACCTGCTTCACGAATTCCACCAGGCTGCGGTCCCGCGCCAGCATGAAGGTGTTGATGAGAATTCCGCTCCGGCGGCAGAGTCCGACCTCACGATAGGTCTCGCGAAGAATCTGCGGGTCGAGTCCCATGGAGTTGACGTAGATCCGCCCGTCCGGAAGCGTGAGCGCGGACGGCTTGCCGTCGGTGATCATGATGATCTGCCGGTAGTCCTTCCGCTGCCCCATCAGAATCCGGCGCGCCAGCTTCAGGCCCTCGGCCGTGTTGGTGTGGTAAGGACCGACCTGGGCATGCGCCAGCTGGGCGATGGGAATCTCCTCCGCCGTGTCGTGGAAGAGGACGACCCGCAAGGTATCGCCGGGGAACTGCGTCCGGATGAGATGGGTGAGCGCCAGGGCCACCTTCTTGGCCGGCGTG
>DASUBP010000234.1:0-11247 GCA_035763205.1 Gemmatimonadales bacterium | reverse complement strand
ATCAAGACCGGTGACCGCATCCCTGTCGGTCGGGTCCCGACGGCTCCGCCAAGGAAACCCGAGGGTGAGCCACCGTACGCGTCCGGGGTCCTCCGGGTAGTGGAGGGCCCTCAGCGCGCGCTGTTCTCAGACGCCGAGTGGAATCGGTTCCTCGGTACATCGTGGACTGTGTCGCGGGTGTCGGATCGAATGGGATATCGGCTGGAAGGTGACGTACCCGTGAGGGCCCCGGCTGCCGACTTGCCTTCGGAGGCCGCCTGCGTCGGCGCGATTCAGGTCCCTTCCGACGGGATGCCCATCGTGCTGATGGCGGATGGACCGACGGTCGGAGGCTATCCGAAGATCGCAGTGGTGATCACCGCGGATGTCCCGATTCTCGCCCAGAAACTCCCTGCCCAGCCCGTGCAGTTTCAGGAAACCTCGGTCGGGGAAGCGCAGGATGCGCTACGCCGCTGACGCGCGCCTCGCAATCAACATCAGGGCGACGACCGGGGTCGGTCTCACTCGAGTCGCTCCACCCGCACTTCCGCCACTCCCGCAGGCCCGTAGTGGACCGTGACATTCCAGGGCCGGCAACAGACCTCGCAGTCCTCTACGTACTCCTGCTCTTCTTCGCCACCGGGATCCAGCGTGATCTCCACTTCCTCGCCGCAATAGGGACACGTCACCAGGGCGGCGCCGTCGGCCGTGCCGTCCCCCAGCGGGAAGTCCTCTTCCGTGAGCGCGTCGTCGGGACCGTCGGTGAAGTCCACCACTACTTCTTCGTGTACACGTCCGAGCCGAAGGGCACGAGCCCCTTGGCGCCGGCGTAGCCGAGGTACGGGAGGTGGAAGATGTCCTCCACGCTCCGCAAGAACGAATAGTGGTTGTAGGGCACCGCCGAGATGGTGCCCGGCGCGATGTAGGGCGAAAGCAGGACCGCCCCCGTGCGACCGCCCCCCGGCCCACCCCCACCCGGCACCGTCGTGTTCGGCCCCGACGGCTCGGCGCAACACGCCGTGTCGTCATTCCCCGATTCGTCGAACGTGATCACGAGCAGACCATGCTGGAACGCCGCCGAGTGCGTGATCAGGGGCACCCAACGGGAAAGGAACTGGTCGATTCCTTCCAGGCCACCCGGCTCATCGCCGCAATCAGGGTCGTGGCCGTCATGGCAGAGATCCGGCGCGATGAACGAGAAATTGGGCGTGCTGGACCCCAGGTCGGTCAGGAGATTCGAGAGGGGCACCACGTTCTTCGAGCAGCTCGCGGAATCGATCACGGCGTGGAAATAGACCCACGGGTTGTGTTTGGTGGCGTAGCGGTCGTGCTTGGTGTTGTCGGCGCGCTCGGTGGGATCGACGGCACCGATGGCCGGATGGGCGCACAGGGGCGCCTCGCGCGCCGGATTGTTCCCCATGTCTTCCAGATACGCCCGCCAGGTCTTCCCCGCGGCCGCAAGCTGATTGCCGATCGTGAGCACGTGCGCCGGGTAGACGCACCCCAGGCCGATGGGCTGGCCGTCGGGAGAGGTGCCCTTCTCCGCAAACTCGGTGAACACCGGGCAGTCACCCTGCGTGCTGGGATTGGGCGCGATGCCGGAAATCATGGCGATGTAGTTGTCGAGACTCGCGTGCCCTATTCCATAGTACTGCGTGAGGAGCGCCCCCTGCTTCGCGAGCGTGTCCGCCAGGTACGGGCCCTTGCTTCCGGGGCCGAAGGTCACGTCGAAGTTCCGGTTCTCGAGCACGATCACGAAGACGTGATCGATGGACGGCGGTGCCGAGGGCGGTGGGGGCTGCTGCGTAGCGGGCGGAGCGGCGTTTCCAGCCGAGCATGCGACCACGCAGATCGCGCCAAAGACGGGTAACAATCCAAGGAGTCTGGTCATACTTGAACTTACGCCGCAGATTCCCAGTTGGTACCGTGCATCTCCCGGAGACACCTTATGTGCCGTAACATCAGAACCCTCTACCATTTCGAGCCACCCGCGACCACGGACGAGGTCAGGGCCGCTTCCCTCCAGTTCGTCCGCAAAGTCTCGGGATTCACCAAGCCCTCTACTGCCAACCAGGAGTCGTTCGACCGGGCCGTGGATGAGGTGTCCCAGATCGTGACCAGGTTGCTCGATTCTCTGGTCACCACCGCGCCACCGAAGAACCGGGAAGTCGAGGCCGCCAAGGCCAAGGCCCGGGCCCTCAAGAGGTTCGGCACCTGATGAAGGCGCTCTTCCTGCTCCTGGCCGTCCAGGCGCCGGCCGCGCCAAAGGTCTTCCGCATCACCCCGGTCAGGCCCGTCGCGGAGCTGCGCGCCGAGGCGCTCAAGGCCACCCCGCCGGCGGAGGCAGGTCCGTTCCGAGCCTCCGAGCTTGTCGAAATCGTGACCCTCGATTCGTCTATCAAATTGGATATCCGTTACGCGGGAACCGACAACTTTCTGAGCACCCCGCTGTACGAGCAGGCGCGGGCCTTTCTGCAGCGGCCCGCCGCGGAAGCCCTGGTGCGTGTAAGCCACGCTTTGCGGGCGCAGGGGTACGGGCTGCTGATCCACGACGCGTATCGGCCCTGGTACATCACCAAGATCTTCTGGGACGCGACGCCAAAGGATAAGCACGATTTCGTGGCGAATCCGGCCGACGGATCCCGGCACAACCGGGGCTGTGCGGTGGACCTGTCACTCTATCGCCTGTCGGACGGTCAAGCAGTGGACATGCCGAGCGTCTACGATGAGATGTCGGAGCGGGCGTATCCGACCTATACCGGCGGGACCGACGCCCAGCGGCACATGCGGGACTTCCTGCGGACCGCGATGGAGAAGGAGGGGTTCACGGTGTACCCCTTCGAGTGGTGGCACTTCGACTACAAGGATTGGAAACAGTATGGGATCCAGAACATCCGCTTCCAGGAGATTTCCGCCCCGAAATAGACCCCGCCCACCCCGGGTCCCTTGCGCTTCGGTTTTTCTTTGGGTACCCTCAAGAACCCAGAATTCGAAAACCTTTCCGCCCCTTTACGCGTTCTTCATAGACACCTCTCCCCGACACCAGAAATGATGATGAAGACGACTGCTCTAAGCGCCCTCGTGGCACTGTCGCTGTTCTCCGGCTGCAAGAAGGCAGGTGGCTTCAGCGGCTTCCCGCCCTCCCCGGTCACCATCGTGACGGCCAAACGCGCAGCCGTGCCCGAGTCGTATCAGTTCCCCGGTGCGGTGCTGCCGTACCGCCGGGTGGAAGTCCGCTCGCGCGTCGACGGCATCATCATCGCCCGCGAGTTCGAAGAGGGTCAGATCGTGCAACCGGGCCAGGTTCTCTACCAGCTCGACACGGTGCGGTACGCGGCCGCCTATCACAGCGCGGAAGCGCGGCTCGCGACCGCCAAGTCGACCTACAATCGCGTGGAGCCGCTGCTCGAGCAGCATGCGGTCGCCGAGCAGGACGTCGACAACGCGCGCTCGGGGCTGGCGGCGGCGCAGGCGGCCTACGACCAGGCGAAGAAGGACTACGACGACACCCAGATCAAAGCGGAGATCGAGGGACGCGTCGGGCGGACCAATCTCGAAGTCGGCGCGCGCGTCACCGGCCCCGCCGATCTGCTCACCACCATCGATCGCATCGATCCCGTCTACGTCTCGTTCCGTCCGTCCTCGGCGCAGCTGCTCGATTGGCAGCGCCGCGCGTCCTCACGCGCGCTGACGCGTGCCGGCAGTGCCCTCGAAATCCAGGCGATTCTGCCCGACGGCTCCGTCTACCCGCGCACCGGCCGGCTCGACTTCGTTGCCCCCTCGCTCGACGCCGCGACGGGCACGCAGGAGTTCCGCGCCACCTTCCAGAATCCGGACCACCTGCTCATGCCGGGCCAGTTCATTCAGGTCCGTCTCGTGGGATTCACCCGCGACTCGGCCATCGCCGTTCCCCAGCGCGCCGTGCAAACCGGCCTGGGCGGCCAGTTCGTGTACGTGGTGGGCGCCGGAGACACCGTCATGCCGCGCGACGTCGTGCCGGGCCAATGGAGTGGCGACCAATGGATCATCACCAGCGGCCTGAACGCTGGCGACCGCGTGGTCGTGGACGGAGTGCAGAAAGTGATTCCGGGCCACACCGTCGCTCCCAAGCCCCTCGCCGATGCGACGACCGTCCCCGGGAAGGACAAGTGAGCGCCGGAGCGACCGCCGGAAGCGGGAGCACCGGCAACAACCACCAGATCAAGTACTTCTTCATCCGCCGGCCGGTGCTGGCGGCGGTGATCTCGATCGCGATCACCCTGATGGGGATCTTCTCGATCGGACTCCTGCCCGTTTCCCGGTATCCGACCATCACCCCCCCGGCCGTGCAGGTCGCGGCCGTGTACCCGGGCGCGACGGCGCAGGACGTTTCCGACGCCGTGGCCGGACCCATCGAAGAGCAGCTGTCCGGACTCCAGGGCCTGCTCTACTACACGTCCGCCAACGCCTCCGACGGCACGATGGGGCTCTCGGTCTACTTCGACGTGAACCGCAGTCAGGACCTGGCGCAGGTCGACGTCCAGAACGCCGTGCAGGTGGCGACGCCCCAGCTGCCCGATGCCGTCCGCCAGAATGGCCTGGTCATTCTGAAGGCGAACAGCGACATCCTCGCCGTGGTGGGATTGACGTCGAAGGACCCGCGCTACGACGCCGCCTACCTGACCAACTACCTGAAGCTGTACGTGGAAGACGAGCTGAAACGCGTGCCCGGAGTTGGCAACGCGCAGACGTTCGGCGGGCTGCAATTCTCGATGCTGCTGCAGTTGAATCCGGACAAGATGGCCCAGCTGGGCGTCACCGTGAGCCAGGTCGCCGCGGCGGTGCGCGAGCAGAACGCCACCAACCCTGCTGGACGCATCGGACGTGAGCCGGCCCCCGTGGGAACCCAGCTCACCATCCCGGTCACCACCCAGGGACGCCTCACCACCCCGGCTCAATTCGACAGCATCATCGTCCGGTCCAAGGCCGATGGATCGGTCATCCGGCTCGGCGACATCGGCCACGCCCGGCTGGGCTCGCAGAGCAACGACTTCGCGGCCCGGCTGAACGGCGGACCCACAGCGTTCGACCTCATCTATCTGCGCCCCGGCGCCAACGCGATCGCGGTCCGGGACGCCGTGACCAAACGGATGGACGAGCTGCAGACCGGGTTCCCCCCGGGGGTCACCTACTCCATCCCGTTCGACACGACCCCCTTCGTCACGGCGTCGATCGACGAGGTGGTCAAGACGCTGATCGAGGCGATGATTCTCGTCTCCTTCGTCGTGTTCCTCTTCCTTCAGAGCTGGCGCGCCACTCTGATTCCGATGCTGGCGGTACCGGTCTCGGTGATCGGGACGTTCCTGGGGCTCCGGCTGCTGGGAATGTCCATCAACGTGCTGACGCTCTTTGCCCTGGTCCTCGCCATCGGCATCGTGGTGGACGACGCGATCGTCGTCATCGAAAACGTCGAGCGCATCATGGCCTCGGAAGGGGTCTCGGCCCGGGTCGCGTCGGACCGGGGCATCCAACAGGTCGCCGGCGCCCTGGTCGCCATCGTCCTGTCCCTCGTCGCGGTCTTCGTGCCGGTGGCCTTCACCGGCGGCGTCACCGGCGAGCTGTTCAAGCAGTTTGCCATCACCATCGTCATCTCCGTCGTGCTCTCGGGCATCGTGGCGCTGACGCTCACGCCCGCCCTGTGCGCCTGGCTGTTGAAGGAGACGAACGAGGCGCACGCGAGCGGATTCTTCGGGAAGTTCAACGCCTGGTTCAAGAACCTGACGGGGAATTACGCCGGCGCCGTCGACAAGGTGCTCGGCCGCCCGAAGGCGTGGCTCGGCGCCTTCGCCGTCCTCATCCTGCTGCTGGGCTTCCTGTGGACGCACGTCCAGACCGCATTCGTGCCGACGGAAGACAAAGGGTACTTCGCGGTGGCCGTCCAGCTTCCTGACGCCGCGTCGCTCCAGCGCACGGAGGCCGTGGTCAAGCGCATCGAAGGCTTCCTGCACGGGGAGCCGGCGGTCCGCAACGTCGTCGCGCTGGTCGGGTTCGACATCCTGAGCCGCGCCAGCCAGAGCAACAGCGCGGTGATCTTCGTCAACGTGAAGCCCTGGGAAGAACGCGGAAAGCACGACGCGATCGATGCGATCGTGGGACGCATCAACGGGCAGCTCTTCATGATGCCGGACGCCCAGTCCTTTGCGTTCAACCTCCCCGAGATCTTCGGCCTCGGCACCACCGCCGGCGTGGAGGCCAACCTCCAGGCCCGCTCCGGCCAGACCGTGCAGCAGTTCGCCGCCCAGGTCCAGGCGTTCGTGGCCGCGGCGAATCAGCTGCCCGCCGCCCTCGGCGTGCAGACCACCTTCCGGGCCAACGTCCCGCAGATCTACGTGGACGTGGACCGCGCGGCCGCGAAGGCACGGGGCGTGCAGCTCTCCGAGCTGTACGGCACGCTCCAGGCGAACTTGTCGACGCTCTACATCAACGACTTCAACATTTACGGCAAGACGTACCGGGTGCAGGCCGAAGCCCAGGCCGCGTACCGGGAATCCCCGGCGGATATCGGGCGGCTGTACGTCCGCGGCACCAACGACTCCATGATCCCCATTTCGGCCTTGGCACGGGTGGAGTTCCGAAGCGCTCCCACGCTGATTTCGCGGTTCAACGGCTTCACCTCGGCGTTCATCACCGCGGCCCCGAAGCCGGGGCACAGCTCGGGTGAGCTGATGCAGCAGATGGACGCCCTGATCGCGAGCCAGTTCGGGGCACAGGGGCTCGGGCTCGCGTACTCGGGACAGTCCTTCCAGGAGCGTGCCTCGAGCGGCCAGTCCGGGCTCGTCTTCGCGCTGGGTCTCATCCTCGTCTTCCTGGTGCTCGCGGCCCAGTACGAAAGCTGGTCCTTGCCCTTCGCGGTCCTCCTGGGAATCCCGTTCGGCGTCCTTGGCGCATACCTCGGCATCTGGCTGCGAGGGCAGCCGAGCGACATCTACGTCCAGGTCGGCCTGCTCACGGTGGTGGGACTCGCGGCGAAGAACGCGATTCTGATCGTCGAATTCGCCAATGAGCTGCGGGACCAGGGCCATTCAATCATTTCGGCGGCCGTCGAGGCGGCGCGCGAGCGCTTCCGCCCCATTCTCATGACCTCCCTGGCGTTCATCTTCGGCGTCTCGCCTCTGGTCGTCGCGAGCGGCGCCGGCGCCATCAGCCGTCACTCGATCGGCACGACGGTGTTCGCCGGCATGGTGATCGCCACGTCCATCGGCATCTTCTTCATTCCGCTCTTCTTCCGGCTCATCCGGGGATTCGCGGATCGGGGCCAGCAATGAAGCAGCCATCAGCCATCAGAGGTCAGCCGTCAACCGGGCGCGTGCCGATCGCCGGCCGCCATCTCGTGCTGGCTCTCCTCCTCGCCGCGGGCGCCTGCGTGGGACCCGGCTATCACCCCTCCCCGGTGGTCGCTCCGTCGTCTCAGGTCGGCGCCGCCAGCTATTCGGATTCGGCCAAGGCGTTCTACGACTCGCTCGCCCGCGCGCGCGCGGCCGACACGCTGCCCACTTCGGGTGCCGCACCCCTGGCGCCGCGGCGGATCTCGGCCGATTCGGTCGCCAACCTGGCCTGGCTCGACATCCTGCACGACTCCACGTTGAACGCCCTCGTCCAGACGGCGTTGCGGCAGAACCGGGACCTGGCCACCGCCAAGGCACGGATCGAGGAGTACCGCGCAGACGTCGGACTGGCCCGTGCCCCCCTCTTCCCGTCCCTGACCGCGAACGGGAGCGCCTCCAAGAACCAGGTTGCGTTCGGTCCGCAGGTGTTTCCGTACAACGCGGTCCGCGCGACCGTAGACGTCGCCTGGGAGCTCGATTTCTGGGGCAAGACGCGGCGGGGGATGCAGGCCGCCAACGCGGACCTCGCGGCGCAAGACGCCGTGGAGCAGGAGACCGTGCTTTCCCTGATCAGCAGCGTGGCCATCGGATATCTGGAACTGCTCGAGCTCGACCAGGAAGCCCAGGTGTCGGCGCACACGCTGCAGACCAGCCAGGCCACCCTGGACCTGGCGCGTCAGCGGTACGCCCGGGGCATCATCTCCGAGCTCGACGTGCGGCAATTCGAAGCGCAGGTGGCGGCACCTGCCGTCCGTCTCGCCCAGGTGGAGCAGGCCCGCGCCCAGACCGAGCACGCGCTGAACGTACTGCTCGGTCAGGGTCCGACCGTCATCCCGCGTTCCGGCGCACTCGCCGATGCGGCCCGGGCGGTGACGGTCCCCGACTCCCTGCCCTCCACCCTCCTGTCGCGCCGCCCCGACGTCCGGCAGGCGGAGCGGGCTTACCGGGCGGCGAATGCGCGGGTGGGACAAACCTTCGCGCAACAGCTCCCGGTCATCATGGTCACGGGGTCGTACGGGTCACAGGCGGCCAACACGAGCGGGTTGTTCAAGCCGCAATCCGACGTCTACGTGGCGCAGATCGGCATTTCCATCCCGCTGTTCGCGGGTGGCGCGCGCTCGTCCGCGACCGCGGCGGCGAAGGCCCGTGCCGAGCAGGCCCGGAATCAGTATGAGCAGACGGTGCTGCGGGCCCTGCAGGACGCGGGAGACGCACTGTCAGGTGCGCGGGCGGCGCGGGACCAGGTCGCCGCGGCGGAAACGCAGGCGCGCGCGTTGCGGCGGGCCTACGACCTTGCCCAGGTACGTTACCAATCAGGCATCGCGAACTACCTCGAGGTACTGGACGCGGAGCGGAGCCTCTTCGCGGCGGAGCTGACGCTCTCACAGGCCGAGCTGGGGCAGCTGACGGCGGCGGTACAGCTGTACAAGGCCCTGGGCGGGAGCTGGAACGGGATGACCGTTTCGAAATAGTCCCCGGGGTTGCACCGGCTCGCTAACGCGTGCACTGTAGCGGCTCCTCCAGAGGAGCCGCTACGTGCGTAAGGCCCTGGCCGTCCTGGCCGTCGCAACACTCGCCCTGCTCGCCGCCCCCCCGCTATCCGCCCAGGGACTGCGGGTCGAAATCTCCGTCAATCCCGGATTCCGCCCGGCGCCCGTGACGGGCCGGATGTACGTGATGTTCAGCCGCGACTCGAGTCCGAGCCCGGTGTCCGGAGTGCGGGGCGAGAGCGACTGCGTTCCCTTCTTCGGCGTGGACGTCACCGGCCTCGCGGCCGGCACGCCCGGGATCATCGACGGCGCGACCCTCGGCTATCCGCTCAAGTCCATGGCCGATCTTCCGCCGGGCGACTACTACGTGCAGGGCCTCCTCAGCGTGTACTCGGAGTTCAAGCGCGCCGACGGCCACACCGTCTGGGCGCATGACGACCAGTGGGAGGGCCAGCAATTCAATCGCTCTCCGGGGAATTTGTTGAGCGAGATCCGGCGCGTGCACGTAGACCCGGCGCACCCCGACACCATCCGTCTCGAGCTCACGAAGGCGATCGGACCCATCGACGTGGCGCCCGACACCCGCGAAGTGCGGCGCGTCAAGATTCAGAGCAAGCTCCTCACCGCGTTCTGGGGGCGCCCGATCTATCTCGGAGCCGTAGTGCTCTTGCCGAACAACTACGACAAGGATGCGACCACCCGGTACCCCACCGTCTACGAGCAGGGCCACTTCAGCCTGGGCGCGCCGTTCGGATTCAACCCCGGCGGCAAACCGGAGTCCCCGGAGGCACGCGCCGAGCGAGTGAAGCGGACGGCCCGGGAGCCGGGGTACGAGTTCGCGCAGGCCTGGAACTCGCCAGGGTTCCCGCAGATGATCGCCGTGACGTTCCAGCATCCGACACCGTATTTCGACGATTCGTACGCGGTGAACTCCGTGAACAACGGACCCTACGGTGACGCGATCCTCACCGAGCTGATTCCGTATCTCGAATCGCATTTCCGGATGATCAAGGCACCGTCGGCGCGGCTCCTGGTCGGTGGCTCGACGGGAGGCTGGGAGGCGATGGCGCTGCAGGTCTATCACCCGGACTTCTTCGGCGGCACCTGGGTGCTCTATCCGGACCCGCTGGACTTGCGCGCGTACGAGCTGGTGAACGTCTACAAGGACTCGAACGCGTTCGTCTTTCCGGTCTCGGAGTGGTTCCAGGCGGACGTGCCGGCCGAGCGTGAGGAAACGGGTCAGCCGCACATCACCGTGCGGCAGGAGAGCCAGTACGAGGCGGTGCTGGGCAGCCATGCCCGCTCCGGCGAGCAGTTCGCCATCTGGGAAGCGACGTGGGGGCCGGTGGGATCCGACGGATATCCCGTGGACCTGTGGGACCTCTCGACGGGCAAGATCAATCACCAGGTTTCCGACTACATGAAGGCGCACGACTGGGACATCCGCGACTACCTCGAGCGCAACTGGGCCACTCTGGGCCCCAAGCTGCGTGGCAAGCTGCACCTGTACGTCGGAGACATGGACACGTTCTACCTCAACCTGTCCGTCTATTACGTCGATGCCTTTCTGAAGACGGCGAAGCCGCCCGCCGACGCTGTCGTCGAATACGGGCGGCCCCTCAAGCCGCATGGTTGGCAGCCGTTTACCAACGCGGAGTTGATGCGCCAGATGGCGGCCTACATGGCCCGCCGGCCCAAGCGCTGACCTAGGGCGCGCACCCCGTCGCGAGACCCCGGGCGTTGCATTCGTTGTCCGGGATGGGCATCACCGGCGGCACCGCACCGGGGGGCACATTGGTGTTGGGGATGTCGGTCGGAATGTTGGCCAGGAGCCCGTACCTCCGGGCATCCACCCACCGCGTGCCCTGCTCCCACATCAGGGAGTAGCGGCGGTTGTACAAGAGCTCCGCGATGTAGGCGGCCTTCGGACTGCCGCCCGTCAGCGTGTCCGCGGGCAAGTTCCCCGACCCCGCGCGCACCAGGTTCAGGATCGTATTCGCGCCGGTGAGGTCGTTCAGGCCGATCCTCGCCTCCGCGTCGAGCAGGGCCAGCTCTTCATCCCGGATGATCGGGATGGAGTGATTCAGGTCCACCGCCCCACCCGTGAAGTACACGGCAAACTTGAGCTTTCCATTGATGGGGATCCCGCCCAGAATCTGCGTGTCCTGAGCCGGGACGATCTTGGAGAGCGCCCGCAGATCCTTGGCCCCGCCCACCTGGGTGTCGGCATCGACCAGGAAATCCGGAAGGGCGTAGAACGTGGTGCCGTTCAGCGGGTCGGAGAGATCGTTGGTGGCGTCGCCCCCGTCCGTGGAAAAGTCGAAGTACGCGCCCGCGTTGAACTGCGTGGAGTCTCCCGGAGCATAGAACGAAGCCGCGAGGGCGGTCTCGGCCGCGTTCCAGCAGGTTGCGGG
>DASUBP010000233.1:0-3530 GCA_035763205.1 Gemmatimonadales bacterium | reverse complement strand
ACCATCGTGGCTTCATCCTCGTCCATGCCGCGGTCGAGCATCAAGTAAGGAAGCAACGCCGCTCCCACCCGATTGCCGGAATTGCAGCAGCAAAAGGTCGGCTTCTTGCCCACCAGATTCCGGACCTGCTCCCGAACCTTCGTGAACGTCTCATCCGGCTGAGCCCCATGGCCCACCGGGACGTTGACGTACTCGAGGCCCGCACCGACCACGGCGTCGGGGACCCGGTACGGGCGCTCCTCCATGGCCTCGCGAAGGTCCAGGAGCACCTGACAGCCGGCTTTCTTCAGGGCTGCCAAATGGGCCACCTGCGGCTGCCCCCCTGTGACAAAACCGGGAGCCAGCTCGTACGCGTTCGAAACGTCCGTTACAGCGTCCAGCAGATGAGACACGGGGCACCCTTGAAAAGGTGGATTTCCCTGTAATAAAGCGCCTGTCCGGCCCGGCACAAAGGATGCACTACTATGGACCGAGGTGTATTATCTGACACCAGGGGGGTCTATGCTGCTCACCGCTCTAGCCTTTGTACTGAATGCGCCGATGGTGGCGCCCAAGCCGGCGCCTGCCTTCAAAGCGTCCGACGATCCCCCCATCCGCGTTTGGCTCAACGACGACAACTACCAGATCGGTGACCGGGCCACCGTGAAGTTCAAGCTCTCGGACGACGGCTACGTCATCGTCCTGCGGGCCGATACCCGCGGTCATTTGCGCGTGCTGTTCCCGCTCGATCCTGGCGCCGACAACTTCATCAAGGGTGGCAAGACCTTCGAGATCCGCGCCCGCGGTGACCGCGACGCCTTCCAGGTCGACGATCAGAGCGGCACGGGCACCATCTTCGCCGCCGTTTCCGATCAACCCTTCGCGTTCAACAACTACGTCCTCGGCGATCATTGGGACTACAAGGCCCTCGACAACGAGGACCTCGGCAACGATCCCGAAGCGGCGATGGTCGATCTCGTGCACGGCATGGCGGGCTCGAATCACTACCAGTACGACGTGACCACCTACACGGTCTCCCAGCAGGTCGCGTATTCGGATGGCGGCGGCTACTACGCCCCGACGTACTACCCGACCTACTACCCGTGCTGGGGCTGCGGCCCGTGGTATGGCGGGTCCGGCGTGTTCATCAATTTCGGTTTCGGGTTCCGGCACCCGTACTACGGCTACGGCTTCTACGACAACTGCTTCTATGATCCGTTCTTCTGTGACGGGTTCGGCGTGCCGTACTACGGTGGCTACTACTATGGCGCCTACTACGGTCGCCCCTACTACGGCTACGGTTCCTATCCGCGGTACGCGGGATTCCACCCCGGCGTCTATCGCCCGTTCGCGGGGACGTTCCACGCTCCGTTCAGCGCGCCGCGGACCCCGGTCGTGACGGGTGTCGGCGTGCGGAATCGCTGGGCCGGTAGCGGCACGCCGGTCGCGCGCGGTGGCCGGTCAGCTCCGTCCGGCTTCGAGGGTGGGCGTCGCGGTGGTTCGTTCGGCGGAGCCGCTGAACCCCGTTCGCGTCCGACCCCGCCGGCGGCTCGCCCGAGCTCGCCGCCCCCCGATCGCGGTGGTCGCAACGCGCCCGAGCCTCGTCGCGGCCGCGGCAACAACGACCAGGGCTTCAGCCGGCCCAGTCAGCCGATTCGCCAGGAGCCGGCGCGTCCGGCGCCCCGGATGGAGTCGCCGAGGTACGAGTCTCGTCCGGCCCCGCGGATGGAATCGCGTCCGGCCCCGCGCATGGAATCGCGTCCCGCACCGCGCATGGAATCGCGCCCGGCGCCGCAGTCGCGCTCGTTCTCCATGCCGTCATTCTCGCGTGGGTCTTCGGCCCCTGCGCCGAGGGGTGGGGGTGGGGGCGGCGGCGGTGGTGGTGGTGGCGGGCGCAGGCCGCGCTAGGCGATGACCAAAGGGGGCTCCACAACGGGGCCCCCTTTTCGTGCCTGCCGACGGCTTATGGCTTCTTCTCCCCCCGATACAAAATCACCCTCGCCTTCTCGAGCGTGATCAACCCTCCACCGATCATCGCATCAAGTTCCGGCAGCACGGCGTCGATCGCTTCCTGCGTCTCGACCAGCTCGATGATGATCGGGAGGTCGAGCGAGAGCCGGAGCACCTTGTCGGTGTGAATGGTGCTCGACGCGCCGTAGCCGGCAACGCCGCGAAGCACCGTCGCCCCGGCGAGGCCCTTTTTCCGGAAGAGGTCGACCAGCGCCTCGTACAGGGGCCGGCCATGGTACTTGTCGCTCTCACCGATGAAGACGCGCATCAGCGTCCGCTCGCCTGCGAACTTCTGGGTCATAGCAGCCTCCCAGCCGCCAGGGAACCGAACACCACTGCCGTGAGGCAGCCGATGATGGTGCCGGCCATGTACACCCCGGCGCGCACGTAGTCTCCGTCGCCGAGCAGCTTGACGCTCTCGTAGGAGAACGTGCTCATGGTCGTGAACGCGCCGCAGAGTCCGACCGTGATGCCGCCGCGGATTTCCGGAGAAATGAGGGTGCTGCCGGTTCCCAGCTTCGTGATGAAGCCCAGGACGAATGACCCGGCGAGGTTGATGAAGAGGGTGCCGAGTGGAAAGGACCCCGCGTGGCTCGTGGTCTGGATCCAGCCCTGGAGGTACCAGCGCCCCAGCGTGCCGATGACGCCGCCGATCACGATGTAGAGAATCATTAGGCTATTCTAGCCGTCTAGCCGTCTAACCGCCTAGTCGTTTGACCGACTAACTTTTCTTCATGCCAAGAATCGCGATCGCCCAGTTCCGGCCCAAGAAGGGCGACTATGCCGCCAACGTGGCGCGCATTGGGGCGATTCTCGCTGACGTCGCCAAGCTCGAACCCAAGATCGACCTGGTCATCACCCCCGAGACGTCGACCTCCGGCTATTTCCTGGAGGGGGGAGTCCGGGATGTGGCCGTGACCGCCGGGACCCTGTTCCAGGATCTGGTGGCCGTTCACCAGGGACCCGCGATCGACGTCGCCGTCGGGTTCTACGAGATCTTCCGCAATCGCTTCCACAATTCCTGCCTCTACGCCACGCTCGACGGCAAAAAGTCCGAAGTCCGCCACGTCCACCGCAAGATCTTCCTGCCCACCTACGGCGTCTTCGACGAGGAGCGCTACGTCGAACGCGGGAACGAGGGTGTGCACGCCTTCGATACGGGTTGGGGGGGCCGGGCGGCGGTGCTGATCTGCGAGGACGCCTGGCACTCGATCGCCGGCACGATCGCCGCGCTCGATGGCGCGCAGCTGATCATCGTGCCGAGCGCGTCGCCGGCGCGGGGGAGTGGAGTCGACGAGGAGGGGACGCGCCTCCCGGCGAGCATGGTGCGCTGGGAGCAGGTGGTGCGCGGCATGGCCGGTGAGCACGGTGTCTACGTGGCGCTCGCGTCGCTCGTGGGCTTCGAGGGTGGGAAAGGATTCCCCGGCGGCTCAGTCCTGGTCGGACCGTCGGGCGAGATCGTGTCCCGCGCGCCGCTCTTCGATGAAGGCCTGATGGTCGCCGACGTGGATCTCGATCAGATCACCCACGTTCGGGCCGAC
>DASUBP010000232.1:0-4990 GCA_035763205.1 Gemmatimonadales bacterium | reverse complement strand
GTATACGGAATTGACACACCAAGAAGAATCGCCTGCCGGACCAGAATCCGACAGGCGACGATCATGAAGACCAGGGCCGGGCTACTCGCGGCCCAGCTCGACCAGACTTGCCCTGAGCGCGTACCGCACCAGGCCCGCGACCGTCCGGATCCCCAGGCGGCGCATCAGCTCGGCGCGATGGGCTTCCACCGTCTTGCCGCTCACCTCGAGCCGCTGCGCGATCTCCCGGGTAGCGAGGCCACCGGCGATCAAGCGCAGGACCTCAATTTGGCGGGGACTGAGTTTGCGCAGGGGCGCGCGGGTCGCGACGACTGCGTCGACGGCCTGCCGCAGAGGGCGCAGGTCGTCTTTCACCAGGAAATCGGCGGCGCCGGCGTGCAGGTACCGGCTCACCGGCTCTTCCATGGTGCGGCTCAGAATGATGATCGGGGGATGCAGATCGAGAGTCCGGATGCCTTCGAAAGCCTCCCGTCCGGTGCGCGCCGGCGGGTTGAACCCCAGAACGATGACATCCGGTGTTGGGACTTCGGCGAAAGGCGCCTCTTTGCGCAAGTATGCCAGTGCCTCGCGCGCATCCTTCGCAATGAAGTGATGGCCGTCCGCCCCGTCCTGCAGAGCGTCGAGCGTGAGGCGAGCGTCTGGCGAGTGATCGTCAATGATCAAAACGCTGGGCGCGGTCGTTGAGGTCGGCATCTTCTCTCTAGCTACCCCCTTGGCCAGTCATTGTCGAGGCGCGCGCGCGCAACAGGGCCTGCTCGGTGGCGTTGCTCGTAAGCGTCGCCGCCCGGGCAAATTCCGCACGGGCTTCCTCGAACCGCCCGAGACGGTGCAGGAGATCCCCGACCACACTCGGGAGCAGATGATATCGCGCGAGCGCAGGGTCGCGACGCAGGGGTTCGACGATCTCGAGGCCCGCCGCGGGGCCGAACGCCATGCCGTACGCGACCGCGCGGTTGAGCTCGACGATCGGAGACGGCATGAGTTGTACGAGCGCGTCATACAACGCGGTGATACGGGTCCAATCGGTATCCTCAGGCGTAGCGGCGCGCGCGTGACACGCGGCAATCGCCGCCTGCAGTGTGTACGGCCCCAGCGTTCCCCCGAGCTCCGCTCGCCCCAGCGATTCCAGTCCATGTTGAATCAGTGCGCGGTCCCACCGCGTGCGATCCTGGTCGAGAAGGAGAACGGGCGCGCCGGTCGCATCGACCCGGGCTTTGAGGCGGGAAGCCTGGATTTCCATCAGGGCAACCAGGCCGTGTACTTCGGGGTCCTGCGGCGCCAGCTCGGCCAACACGCGGCCCAGTCGCATGGCGTCCTCGCAGAGCGCCGGGCGGACCCAGTCGTCACCAGCCGTGGCTGAGTACCCCTCATTGAAGATGAGGTAGAGCACTTCGAGTACGGACGCGATCCGGGCGTCCCGCTCTTCGCCGCGGGGGGATTCGAATGGAACGCGGGCTTCCTTGAGGGTGCGTTTGGCACGCACGATGCGTTGCGCGATGGTCGGCGTCGGTACCAGGAAGCCGCGGGCGATTTCTTCGGTGGTCAGGCCGCCCAGGAGCCGCAGCGTCAGGGCGACACGGTTCTCCGGCGCGAGCACCGGATGACACGAGATGAACATGAGCCGCAGCAGGTCGTCTTCGACTTCCCCGTCGATCACGTCGTCGAGCTTGGCCAACGCCTCGTCGGGCCGCCGGGCGAGGTCCACCTCGATCTCGCGATGCTTGTCTTCGATCCGGTGCTCACGCCGGAGGATATCGAGTCCGCGATGCTTGGCGGTGGTGATCAGCCAGGCGCCGGGGTTGTCCGGAATCCCCGACTGGGGCCAGTGCTCGAGCGCCGCGAGCAGGGCTTCCTGCGCCAGATCCTCGGCCAGGCCGACATCTCCCATCAGGCGAGTGAGCACGGCGATCACTTTGGCGGCTTCGATGCGCCAAACGGCTTCGATGCTCTGCGGGACGTCGCTCATCGCTTGCGGGAGGCGTTCGCCAGGGCGATCCACTTCGCCATGGGAACACCGGCCACCACATCGCCGATCGTCTTCAGGTCCAAGTCTTCGGCCCGCCGATACCGGATGCACGCCTTCCCGATGTCGAGGTGCTTGCCGGATGCCTCAAACCCCCGCTTCAGCTGATCCAGCAAGGCCGGACTCGAGTACACAGGCATGAGATGCAGCGTGAGGTAGCTCTTGGGAGCCGCGAGTGCCGCGTACCACAGCGGATGACCGTTGTATGTGGCCGGGGCGTGGACTATCGGGACCTGATACACGATCATCTTGCCCTCGACCACTTCCTCGTACCCCTTTGGCATGCGCTTCCTGATTGCGTCACGGACGAGCGTGACTTCACGACGCCGTTCGGGGGGGAGGGACTTCAGGAACTGCGCGACGGTGGGCATGTCCGTCTAGCTCCTCGGGTGGTATTGCCGGTGCACCGTTCGAAGATAGTCTCGATCGACGTGCGTGTAGATCTGGGTGGTCGCGAGGTCGGCATGCCCCAGCATCTCCTGCACCGCGCGGAGGTCGGCGCCCCCCTCGAGCAGATGAGTCGCAAAGGTATGACGGAGCGTGTGGGGGGTGACGCGCTTCGTGATCCCCGCGCGCTTGGCGGCCTTCTTGATGATTCCCCAGGCCCCGACCCGGGAGAGCGGCGTGCCGTGGGCGTTGAGAAAAAGGCGCCCGCTCCCCTTCCCTCGATCGAGCGTGGGGCGAATCTCGCGGGCATACAGAGCGACCTGCCCCATGGCTCGCCTGCCGACGGGCACCAATCGCTCCTTGGAGCCCTTGCCGAACAGCCGGGCAATTCCGTCTTCGAACATGATGTCCTGAAGCTTGAGCCCCACGAGCTCGGACACCCGCGCGCCGGTGGCGTACCCGAACTCGAGGAGTGCGCGGTCCCGGATGGCGAGCTCTGCATCGGTATCCGGGGCCGAGAGAAGCTTGTCCACTTCTTCCACGGAGAGGACGGCGGGGAGCGTGCGCCACCGCTTGGGAGTCTCGATCCGGGCCGTGGGGTCCTGAACGACCTTCCCTTCGCCGATCAGAAACCGGTAGTAGGTGCGGAGCGCCGAGATCTGACGGCGGATGGTGGCGGGCGTCAGTCCGACGTCCTTCAGGGAGTAGACGAAATCCCGGACCCGGGCCCCCGTGACGTCGGCTGGCCCCGTTACACCGGCCGCCATCGAATACCGGGCGAAGCGCCTGATGTCCCGAAGGTAGTTGTCCACGGTATGCGGGCTGTTGCCCGCTTCCAGGGCGAGGTAATCGCGGAAGGGTTCTACCAGGAACGCGGGTGGCACGGGCGGCGCGTCTGACATGCGTCAGCCAAGATACTTACGGCGCGGCGAGCCGCTCCATGAGCTGCTTGCGGGCGGCGAACTCAGGCTCCGCACGCTCCCAGGCGCGTGTGACCCAGGCGGCGTGTGCCCGCGCGGAATCCGCCATTCCCGCCGCCGCGAAGCACTGGGCTAGAAGCTCGTGAAGGTCGGTCTGCGTGAGATAATAGTTCGACGCTTCGATTCCGCCCCTCAGTGCGCTCTGCAACCAGGGGATAGCCTCACCAGGGCGCCCCTGGACGAGCAGGATCCGCGCAAGCTCCGAGCTGACGCGGGTGTAGCCTTCCGTGGGGGAGAAGATCGCCGCCCGCAGCGAGTCCGCCGCGGCCCTTCGCTGTCCGGTGCGCGCGAGGATCAGGCCTCGGACATAGGTCGGAAGGGTGTGGTCACGCCCATAGGCGCTCTGCGCCGCATCTACCTGAATGCTCTCGGCCAGCATGCGCAACGCCGGAACGTCGTTCTGGGCCGCCGCGACCGTCGCTCGCTGGGCCAATCCCCAGGCCCGGTGACGTGCTGCCAGCCCGGGATGCTCACGCCGGTAGGCGGCCGAATGCACGCCGGCGGAATCGAAGATACGTGCGGCGGCCGCCAGGTCTCCGGCCTCGAGGAAACTCACGCCGAGCGGCGTGCCGGAGAGTCCGAGGCCATCGGGTCCGGCGGCATCCTGTTGAAGGATGGCACGTCCCTCTCGCAAGGCCTCACGTGGGCGGCCCGCGTACCGCAGGGCGATGGCACGCCACCAGAGGGCATCCTCCCGGTCCTTGGTGGATCCGCGGTGCTCGGCCCGCGCGAGGATCCTGGTGGCTGAGTCGGGGTTTCCGCCGCGGATCAGGAAGTACGCTGTGTCCACGGGTGTGGCGCCCGACCCGCTGCGCAAGCGCGCGGCGGTGTCGCGTGCCGCGAGGGCCTCGGCCAAGCGCTCTTGCCGCTCGAGGGCGTCGGCCCAGAGATCCCAGGCTCGGGGGGCCTGGGGCTGGCTCTTGAGCCAGGCGCCGGCATCGCGCAGGGCTTGGTCCATCGAGTCGCGGGCGATATCGGTTTGGACCAGACGCTCATAGGCGTCGCAGGCCATGCAACGCGCGTCCGGGTAGCGGAGACCCAGGGAGTCGAGTCGGATTACTTCGCGGAAGCTCGAGGCCGCCCGACTGTACTCTCCGGTCATCAGGCGCGCCGACCCCTCCGCGTACCGGGCGCCGGGATCGGCGGCATTGCGGGCACCGAGCGACTCCGCCAGCACGACCCAGCGCGGCTCGTTCTGCGCCGCCGGCCACTGCACCTGAATAAGGAGTCGCTCCTGTTCGGTGGCGTGTGCTGAGAGCCGGACGGCACGGGCGTAGTCGCTGGCGCCGGCCGACGGGTCCAGTGCTTCGCGGGAGCGGCCGAGGTAGTAGGACGCCATGGCGAACGTGCTATCCTGAGCCAGGGCGTCCTCGAATAGGCGTGCCGCGGCTGTGTAATCCCCGTCCCGGTAATAGGTCCGCAGGCCCTGGTTGTAGAGATCGTGGGCCAACAAGGATGGTGAGGTCACCGACTCGAGGCCCGGGGTGGGTTTGGGTCGCCCGATTCGCGCCGCGAACCGCGCCGCCGCCGAGTCGGCGAGAGCGAAGGCGTCCGGTCCCTCAACCGTCAAGGCCTCCCGCACCAGTCCGGAAGCCGCGTC
>DASUBP010000231.1:0-6926 GCA_035763205.1 Gemmatimonadales bacterium | reverse complement strand
GTTCGTGTGCCTGCCCGCGCTGGTGCTCATCGCGCTGATCGAGTGGCGCCGGCGAACGGCTTCCACCGCGACGTAACCGCCGTTTGGCGCGCCAAATGGCGCGGTGCTCCGCCTTACCGGTGGTACCTGAGGACCCTACTTTCGTCCGATGACCGTCAAGACGCTTGGCCGCCCACTGTTCGCGGCAAGTCTGATTGCGTGCGGCGCTGCCGGTGTCGCGCTCCGCAACGTTCTCGTGTACGAGACATTCGACCGTTCGCCCGCACACACGCGGATCGCCATCGTCACCGGCGTCCTCCTCGTCGTCGCCGGCATCGGACTCCTGTCCCGATTCCGAGTCGCCGCCTCCCTCCTGGCGCTGGTCGTGCTCCTTCTCTGGGACCTCATCTACAACCTCCCCGGGATCGTGAGCGCGCCGCGGAATGAGGATTCCTGGCTGGAGCTGGGGATGGCGACCATGGTCGTCGTGGGTGCCTGGCTCCTGACCGGGACCGGGCGGATCCGCGCCGCGCGAACGATCTTCGGCCTCGCCCTGATCCCCGTGGGACTCTCGCATTTCTTTTTCTGGAAGGTCACGCTGGGCCTGGTTCCGGCCTGGATGCCGGCGCCCCAACTGTGGGTCGCCCTCGTCGGCGTCGCCCACCTCGCGGCCGGCCTCGGCGTGCTCTTCGGCATCGTGCCAAGACTGGCCGCGATGCTGGAGGCGAGTCAGCTGATCCTGTTCGCGTTTCTCGTCTGGCTGCCGCGGGTGATCGCGAAGCCCTCCATGCAGTTCAACTGGACCGAGATGCTGGGGACTCTCCTCATCGGGGCGGCGGCGTGGGTCATGGCCGATGCCCTGCCGGACGGGCGGTGAGCAACCTCTACGCCAGAAGCGTCTTCTTCGTGGAGAACGCGGAACGGGCCCTGCACTTCTACAAGGAAGAGCTCGGCTTCGCCCAGGATTGGAGCTATCCGGAGGGCGGGCCAGCATGGGTGTGCCAGGTCAGCCTTCTCGGCTTCGAATTGATTCTGAATCAGACGGATGAGGAAACGAGCGACCGGGCGGGACGTGGCCGGTTGTTCATCGGCCTCGACGACGACCAGGGCGAGCCCTTGATCAAGCATCTGGCGTCCATGGGAGTGCACCCGGAGCGGCGGGAATGGGGACGCCCCACCATGGTGATCAAAGACCCCGACGGCAACGAGCTGTTCTTCTGGATGCCCAAAGACGAGTGGCCGGGACTATGAAGATCAAACTGGGACGCGTGCTCTTCGCGGTAACGATCATCGCGCTGGGCATCCTGGACCTCGTGTACCGGGACACGTTGATGTGGAAGGTGCTCCCCAAGAGCCTCCCCGCGTCGACGACAACCGTCCTTGCCATCATCACCGGGGTGTTGCTGGTCGTCGCAGGAGCCGGTCTGCTCACACCGCAATTCCAGGTGGTAGCCTCCCGCGTGCTGCTCCTCTTCCTGCTCCTATGGGATGTCCTGATCGGAGTGCCACCGGTCATCCAATCACCGGGAGCCGAGGTCACCTGGCTGGTCCTCGGGATGATGACGATCGTGCTGATGGCCGGTTGGCTTCTGGCGGGCAAGGGGCAGGTCGCCGCCGCCCGCACCATCGTGGGCCTGGCGCTCCTCCCGGTCGGCCTCTCTCACTTCTCGTATCAGCAAGTCACGCTCGATCTCGTCCCCCTCTGGATGCCGGCGCGGCTGTTCGTGGTCTACGGGGTCGGTGCCGCGCACGCAGCCGCGGGGATTGGCCTGTTGTTCGGCGTCCTCCCCCGCCTGGCGGCCAGGATGGAGGCGGGGATGCTGCTGGCGTTCGCGGTGCTGGTCTGGATCCCCAGGGTTATCAGTAACCCGGCAACGCATTTCAACTGGACCGAGCTGCTCGGGACTGTCATGATCGGCGCCGCGATGTGGGTGGTGGCTGATTCCTGGAAACCGTGATTTGTCGGGCTTTTTATATGCCTTGACAAGTATATACTGCTATACGCATATTAGGTCCATGATATCCGTCTTCGACATCATCGCCGAGCCCAACCGCCGGGCGATCCTGACCCTCCTGGCGTCCGCCGAACGGACGGTCGGGGAGATCGAACGCCGGTTGCGGATGCCCCAGCCCACCGTGTCCAAGCACCTGCGGGTGCTCCGGGACGCGGGACTGGTGGAATGCACGGTCGATGCGCAGCGGCGGGTCTACCGGGTCAAGCCGGATGCGTTGCGGGAAGCGGATACCTGGCTCGAACAGTTCCGCCGTTTCTGGTCCGGTCACGTGGACGCCCTCGAGCGTCATCTCGACCGGACGCATCCGCCCACACGAACGAAGGGGCCACGCACATGACCGATCGCACGCGATACGCACCGGGCCCCGTCAGCAAGGCGGAGGTCCGCAAGGGGGGCGAGAAATGGACGCTCATCCTCGTGAAGGAGCTCCGCCACGCGCCGGCGCTGGTCTGGCAGGCGCTGGTCGATCCCGCTCAGCTCCGCGAATGGGCTCCCTATGAAGTCGAAGGCGACCTGGGAAAGGCCGGCTCGGCGCTCAAGCTCACCTGGGTGGGGACCGGCGTGGTCACCGAGGCGAAGGTCGCGCGGGTCGATCCCCCCAGGATGCTCGAGTACGCCGACACGAAGTGGGAGCTCGAAGCGATGGGCGGCGGCACCCGCCTGACGCTGTGGGCCACCATCGACCGCCGGTTCGTCTCCTGGGGCGCGGCCGGATGGCACATCTGTTTCGACGTGCTGGATCACCTGCTCTCGGGCGCTCCGATCGGCCGGCTCGCCGGCGGAGACGTCATGCAGCTTGGCGCCTGGCAGCGCCTGCGCGGCGAATACACCAGGCAGTTCGCAAACGAGTAACCACACCAACACCTGAGGGGAACATGAACATCGTACTCTGGATTCTTCAGATCCTTCTGGCTTTCTATGGCGTGAGTGGCGGCATCTGGACCCTGCGCATGGCCCCGAAGTTGGGCGCGGCGTCGACGAACACTCTCCCTGCCCCGGCCTGGTCGACCGTCGCGGGGCTGCAGCTGCTGTTTGGACTTGGGCTCGTCGTGCCGGGGGCGACCGGCGTGATGACCGGACTTACCGCCATCGCGGCGGTGGGCCTGGCCGTCGTGATGGTCGGCTCTGCCTCGATCGTGCTCGGCAAGGCTCGCACGTCGGTGGGCATGCTCTGGGCGGTGCTCCCTGCCCTCGCAGCCCTCTTCGTGGCGTACGGACGAACCGTGTTGCGGCCGTTTTGACCCGGATCCTGCGCCCAAACGCTCGACGCCCGCCTGCGGTGACTCGTCAGGCGGGCGTTTCGTATTCGAGCCTTTGGAGGCCGATTCCTGGGAGACCGGCCCCAGCCACGGTGTTGCCGGCGCGGCGTAAAGCCGCGGCTCGGCGTCTGCCGCATGATAGCGGCGCCCAGTTGACCGTCAATTGTGGGTCTCGCCACAACGTGTCGCCATGCGTCACCGGATCTACGCGCATCTCGTGTGGACCACGAGAGACCGGAAGTGCCTCATCGACCTGCGAGTCGCCAAGTTCCTGGATCGATTCCTCAGAGACGTGGCCCGTCAGGAGCGAGCGCTCGTGCTCGAGGCCGGGATCGTTCAGAACCACGTTCACCTCCTCATCCGACAACATCCCACCACGAACATTCCCCAGCTTCTGCAGCGACTGAAGGGGGGCAGCGCGATCGTGGCGGACCAGGAGCGTCACGCGACGGTCGCCCTCCGATGGGCTCGGGGTTATACCATCGACAGCATAAGCCGGCACAACCTGGCCGATGCTCGGGCGTATGTTCGTGATCAGCCGGGCCGACATCCGGCATTGGTCATCCCGGGTTGGAGACCCGCTGATCCAGTCTCGAGCGCGCGTGAGGAAGAGTGGATCGGCGAAAATCGGACGTGGATCGTCCCCCGGCGTCGTTCCTGATGATCGGCGCGCAGGCCCGTCTCATCGGGCAGGTGCCGAGCCGCGGCTTTACGCCGCGCCGGCACTTCGACGGTCGGACCAGCAACAATCCCGCACGAACGCCCGCCTGCGGTGACCCGTCAGGCGGGCGTTTCGTATTCGAGCCTTTGGAGGCCGATTCTTGGGAGACCAGGCCCCAGTCACGGTGTTGCCGGCGCGGCGTAAAGCCGCGGCTCGGCGTCTGCCGCATGATAGCGGCGCCCTGACGGACTACCGGGAAGGCTGCAGCGCCGCGGCGAACGCACCCGCCGAATCGAACCGGTCGGCCGGAGCCTTCTCGAGGGCACGATGCACCGCTTGTTCAATATGTGACGGCAGGTCGGGACGGTGCCGCGCCAGCCGGGTCGGCTTGTCGGCCACGATCTTGGCGATCAGCGCCTGGACATTGGACGCGGTGAAGGGCGGCTCGCCCGCCAGCATCTCGTACACCACGCAGCCGAGGGCGTAGATGTCGGCACGACTGTCGACGTCAGGGTCGCCGACCGCCTGCTCGGGGCTCATGTAGGCCGGGGTCCCCAGCGCCATGCCCGGTTCCGTCATCCGGTCGCCCTTCGCTTGAGTGACCGCGAGGGCGATCCCGAAGTCGAGCACCATCGGCTGTCCCTCGTGCATCAGAATATTCTCGGGCTTGATGTCACGGTGGACGACCCCTTTGCGATGGGCGTAGTCGAGCGCGCCGCCGACGCTTCGCGCGATCTCCACGGCGCGGTCCACGGCCATGGGGCCCACGCGCTCGATGTGGGCGCGCAGCGACTCCCCTTCGAGGCTGGGCATGACGTAGTACAGGACGCCGTCGGCCTCTCCGGAATCGTAGAGCGCCACGATGTGGGGGTGGGTCAGCTGCGCGGCGACCCGGATCTCCTGGAGGAACCGGTCCATGCCGAGGACCGCCGCGAGCTCGGAGCGGAGCACTTTGATGGCAACGCGCCGGTCATGCCGCACGTCGCGGGCGAGATGGACGGTGGCCATTCCCCCGTGCCCCAGCTCATGCTCGAGGTCGTACCGGCCGGCCAGCGCCGCGCGGAGCCGGCGCGGCTGGTCCTCGGGACCTGCGTGTGTGACCCGCGGGGGAGATGACGGGTCGCGCGGTGCGGCGGCCAGGAGCTGGTCATCGGAGCCGGACAAGGCGACGGGGGGCGCGGCATCGAACGCCAATCCCTTCCCGGCGCAGAGCGCCTGCACTGCGACGGAGACCAGGATCTCGCCGGGCTGCGCGGCGCGGGCGAGCGCCCGCGCGTGATCGACCGCCACTCCGAAGAGGCCGGCGTGCTGAGCGACCGGCTCACCGGCCGCCATCCCGATCCTCACCAAGGGGCCCTCGTCCCCCACGGTTCTCTCCGCGGCGCAGGCCTTCTGAATCGCGAGGGCGCACTGGACGGCGAACGACGCGGCGGCGAAGCTCAGCATCATGCCATCGCCGAGGTGCCGCACTTCGCGGCCGTAGTGGGTGGCGGCGGCTTGCTTGACGATATGGTCGTGACGCTGGAGGATCTTCAGAGCCGCGGCGTCCCCGAGCCGGCTCCCCACGCCCGCCAGGTTGTGGAGCTCCGTCACGACGACCACGCGGACGCCCGCGTCGAGCGTCCCGTCGCCATGCACGGCTTCTCCCGTCGGCGCGATTTCCCCGCCGCCGAGAAAGGCGGTCACGTTGTCGGAGTTCACCTCGATGATCGTGTCCGCGACGAGCCCGTGGGCGTGTTTGTGCACCGCGACGCAGGCCTCGGAGGAGGGTCCCTCCGCGAGACACGCGACGGTTCCCCGGACACTGTCGAACCAATAGCCGCGATAGTTGACGCCGTATTTCGCCTGGAGCTGCATGTCGGCGTTGTGGGCATCGCGGACCATGTCCGCCGTCACGCCTTCGGGCAGGCGGTGGATATCCATGAAAAGAGGCATGGGGTCGAACGTAGCCGTTCTTGCCGTATGGCGCAAAGTGGAACGTGGAGGGAGCTTCTCGGGTCGGAATGCTGAGGGTGAAACGAAGGTGCATTCTGCACGTAGGGTGCGTTCCCCACCCATGGATCGGATCGTCATGCGGCCATCCCTGTTGTTGCTCACCGTTCTCGTCTTGTGTCCCCCAGGTCTCCGCGCACAGTCCTCCACGTTCATCATCATGCAAGGCAAGGACACGGTTTCGTTCGAACAGTTCACCCGCTCCGGCAATGCGATCACCGGCGTCTGGATCCCCAACAACGGTCAGGTGCAGGTGCACGACTACGTGCTGACGCTGGATTCAGCTGGGCAGCCCATGCGATACGACATGGCGGTGAGTTTCCCTGATGGCGCCGGGCACCTGCCACCGACTGAGGCGAAGTACATCCTGGAGTTCGGCCCTGACAGCCTCACGTTGACGACGGGTCGAACCAAGCCGGTGACCCGGCGGATGGCGATGAAGAGCGGGACCTACCCGGCGGTCGGGTGGTCCGTACTGGACCGGGAGCTGAGGCTCACGCACCTGCGCGCCGCTCATGCCGACTCCGGAGACTTCGCGTTCACACAGATCAGCGGCGGGCGCGCCGCGCCGGCGGAGGTCGTGCCGGTCCGGTTCGTCGGCGATTCAGCGATCGTGGGAACGACGCATTACAAGGTCGACGACGCCGGTCACATCCTCGGCTGGCGCCTCGAGAGTGGCGAAGAAGCGCGCCGAGTACCGCCCATGGATGCCAAGAAGTATGAGGATGGGCTCATCGCGGCCGACGCTGAGGCCGAGGCCGCCGCGCGTGCCAAGCTGATCACGCTGCCGGCGACCGCGCTGGACCGCCTCGTGGGCGAGTATGTATTGAACGCGAACGTCACTCTCGTTGTGGCCCGCGACAGCAACAAGCTCACGATCCGAACCGGCCCCCGGCCGGCTGCCGAGCTCATGGCGCATTCCGCGACGCTGTTCTCCATCGGGCGCGCGTTGTCGGGTCAGATGATCGAGTTCGAGACCGACTCCGCGGGCACCGCGACCGCACTCACCATCCTCGCCCC
>DASUBP010000230.1:0-8373 GCA_035763205.1 Gemmatimonadales bacterium | reverse complement strand
CCCGTGACACGGCGTGGGGTGACCGCGCTCCTGGGTGACAGTCTGATCCGTTGGGTCACGCTCAGGAACAATCCCGCACCCTAGCGCCGTCTCGACCCCGGGCTGTCGCCCGGGGTTATGAACGTCCTCTTCCGGGTCTAGCGTCCTATGGCGTTGCTCTCATCGTTGCTCATGCTGGTTGTCTCGCTCGCGTTAATGGCGGCGGGCTCGGTTTTTCTCGTTAACGAAACCAGGCTGTCCGAGCGGTCCGTCTCCCAGCTCCAGGAGGTCGGGGGCGCGGAGGTGGCGATCGGGCACGCCCTCGAGTCGTGGGACCCTCGGAATGCGACGCGCATCAGCGAAGGCCTGTACCTGATCGACCGTTCCGGATTGGGGCTGCTCGTACGGCTCAAACCGGTCGCATTTCCTCAGGGCGCCTTGATTGCCGGCGGTGTCGTCTCGCTCGGCACGGGAACGAGGGTCGACGGCCTCATCGATTCGGGGGCCACCGGCACGGGGCTGACCGGAAACCTGGACCTGGCGCGAGTCGCGTCCATGGCTGACCTGACGATTCCGGGTGGACGATATGGGACTCTGCCATCGGCTACTGGGGACGGGGTCATCCACATCGTGGGGGACGCCGAACTGGGCGGAGGGAGCGGGAGCGGGTTCCTCCTGGTTGACGGAAATCTCACGGTGACGGGCCCGCTCACATTCAACGGGGTGGTTCTCGTGCGTGGGGAGCTGGTGGTGTCAGGAGCCGTCCCGTTGAGCACCCACTTATCTGGCAGTGTCGTGACACTTATGGGGGCGACTGGTGACAGCAGCCTGTGGGTGATCTATGATAAAGCATTAGTGAGCAACGTATTATCAAGATTTGGAACGCCGGAACGGCTCCCGTCGAGGTCATGGACTAGTCTAAGTCAAGTGGGTTAAGTGTCGGCGATACCAAAACTTGTTTGATTTGCCTAAAGTTGCTTCGAGGCTTGACAGGATAAGGGGTGAACCATACTGTAGTTTGCCCTTGACCCCTCTGTCACTAACTCAAGGCGACTATGGCCCTCTTCGGCTTCTTGGGCGGCAAAAAAACCTCGGTTGGCCTGGACGTCGGCTCCGGCATCATCAAGCTGGTGGTCGTCGACCATTCCGGGTCCGAACCTGAACTGGTCAAAGTTGCCACCACCGAGGTGGCGACCGACGCCATCGTCGAGGGCGAGGTCATGGACCCCGGCATCGTGGCGGAGGCCATTCGGGGTCTCTTTTCCACCGCCGGGGTCAAGCAGAAGGCCGTCGTAACCGCCGTCGGCGGCCGCGACGTCATCGTCAAGAAGATCCAGATGGACCGGATGAAAGAAGCGGACGCCCGCGAGGTGATCCGCTGGGAAGCCGAGCAGCACGTGCCGTTCGACATGGCCAACGTGGAGCTCGATTTCCAGATCCTGGACCCCAACGCCGAGGGGCTCCAGATGAACGTCCTGCTCGTGGCGGCCAAGCGGGAGCTCGTCGAAAGCCGGGTCTCCCTTCTGACCGAGGCAGGACTCCAGCCATCCGTCATCGACGTCGACGCCTTCGCCATCCATAACGCCTTCGAGCTGAACCATCCTGACGCGATGAATGGGGTGGTCGGTTTGGTCAATATCGGCCATGAAGTGACCAACGTGAACATCCTGGAGGACGGCGTCCCCGTCCTGACCCGGGACCTCTCCGTGGGCACCCGGCGTTTCCGCGAAGACCTGCAGCGCGAAAAGGGCCTGTCCGCGGAAGACTCCGAAAAAGCGGTTACGGGCGCGGTCCAGAGCGCGGACCTCGCTTCCTACGTCGAACAGCGCGGCGAAGAGATCTCGGTGGGTGTCGAGCGGGCGGCGGCCTTCCTGGCCAGCGCGTCCCGCTCCGCCGGCGGTCTGGCCCGGGTCTACACCTCGGGTGGCGGCGCGCGGATCCCCGGCATCAACGAAGCGCTGGCGACCCGGCTCAAAGTGCCGGTGGAGCTGGCGAGCCCGATTCAGCGGCTTTCGTACCGTCAGGAAGCGTTTGAAACCGTGTCGATCGACGAGATCGCACCGCTGCTCATGCTCTCCGTGGGCCTGGCGCTGAGGCGTGCTGCATGATTGAAGTCAATCTCCTACCCGGACAGAAGAAGAAGCAGGCCGGAGGCGGGGCGAAGTTCAAACTCCCCGACTTCAAGACCCTGCTGGCCAGCGTCAAGGATCCGTGGCTCATCGCCGCGGTGGTGTCCTGGATCGTGATCGGCGGCGGGGCACTCGGGCTGTTCCTGCTCGACTCCGCCAAGAAGGCCCTGCTCGACAGCAAGGTCACGACCGCGAAGCACGACGCCGACCGCTACAGCGGGTACATCGCGGAAAAGCACAAACTCGAGTTGCACCGCGATTCCCTGGTGGTCCAGATCAACGTGATCCGGCAAATCGACGGCCAGCGGTACGTGTGGCCGCACTTGATGGATCAGATCACGAAGGCGCTGCCGCCCTACACCTGGCTCCAGGACATGCAGCAAACGGCGAGTGCGCCGGTGCTGCCGCCCTCCAATCCGTCCAGTGGCGGCGCGAAGCCGAGCTCCGTCGACTCGGCGGCCGCGTTGAATGCCGTCAACGTCACGCTGAACGGCCGAACCGTAGACATTCAGGCGTACACGACGTTCCTGCGTCAGCTCGCGGCGTCGCCCTGGATCACCGACGTCACGCCGGCGGCGGCCCAGACCGTCATCGAGTCGGACCGCCCCGTGACGCAGTTCTCGGTGTCATTCAAGTACAAACAGGCCGACTCCGTCTTCATCCGCACGGTTCCGCTCGTGCAGTCGGTGAGGTAGCCCATGGCCCTCGGGATGCCGAAAGACCAACGGTCCCAGATGATGCTGATCCTGGTGATCCTGGCTCTGGGTGGCGCGTACGCGTTCTGGACCTACGTCCACACGCCGACCTCGGATGCCATCAACGTGCAACAGAAGACGCTCGACAGCCTGAATGACGTGGTCAACAAGGCGAAGGCCGATCTCGCGAGCGGCTCGGTGGAAGACCTCCGCCGCAAGGCCGACGAGTACGAGGCGGACCTCGGGCTGATGCGGCAGCTGGTCCCGGAGAAGAACGACGTCCCGAACCTGCTGGACGACATCTCCACCAAGATGAAGATCCGGGGGGTGACTCAGCAGCAGTTCGCGCCCGCGAGCGTGGACCACGGGTCTCCCTTCGACACCTATCAGTACAAGCTCTCGGTGTACGGTCACTACGACCAGCTCGGCGAGTTCTTCGCGGACATCGCAAGCATGCCGCGCATCGTGGTGCCCCAGAACGTGAGTCTGAAGCCCGCGACCCCCAACGTGATGAAGCTGCTCGGGGACACGCTGGGTGGCCTCCTCGAGGCGGATCTCACGCTCCGCACCTACGTGAAGGCGCAATCGGCGCCGGCTCCGGCGGGGGCGAAGAAGCCCGCGGCCGCCGCGCCCGCAAAGTCGGGGGGCGCGCAATGACCATGACTCGGATGTTCGGCGTGCTTCTGCTCGCCGCGCTGCCCCTGTCGGCTCAGACGCCGGCTCCGGGCGCGGCCAAGAAAGACACCACTGCCGCCAAGACCGCGGCCCCCTCCGCGGCGGCCAAGGACTCGGCGACGACCACGCTGCTGCGCGAGGTCTTCTCCTACGAAGGCTCGGGCCGCGATCCGTTCGCGTCCCTCCTGCGGAACGGCGACGTGCGTCCGCTCTTCGCCGACTTGAAGCTCCTGGCCATCTACTTCGACGGCCAGTATCCGGGCCGCTCGGTCGCGGTGCTCCGCGACATCACCACGCAGAAACGCTACCAGGTGAAGCCGGGGGAGGTCCTCGGCCGCCTGAAAGTCGCGCAGATCAGACCGCGTGACGTCACGTTTACCGTGCAGGAATTCGGATTCGAACGACAGGAAACCCTGTCGCTCGCCAAGCCGGAGGAGAGCCAATGAAGCGCATCGCTGCCCTTGCCGCAGGCCTGCTGGCCGCCGCGGCTCCTACGTTGCCGGCCTCCGGATTCGGGGACGGTGAAGTCCGGGCGGTGAGCGTGCTCCCCGCGGCCGGGAAGGTGTCCGTGGTGATCGATCTCCGCGGCGCGGTCCAGGTGACGGACTTCACGCTGACCAATCCGTCGCGCCTCGTTCTCGACCTGCAGGGCGCCCGGCTCACGGGCCCGTCGGTCCTCTACGACGGACAAACCCGAGGCGGCGTGAAGAACGTCCGCTACGCCCAGTTCAAGCCCGACGTCGTCCGCGTGGTCATCGAGCTCGATGCCGCGAAGGGTTACAAGATCGACCAGGCCACGGGATCGGTGACGGTCTCGTTCGGCGCCGATCAGACCGCGTTCGCCGCCTGGAGCAGCCAGTACAACGCGACGCCGGCTCCCGCGGCCCAGCCTCCGGTGGAGAGCAGCGCGCCCGCGTCCTCCCAGGCGGCTCCGCAACCCGCCGCCGAGGTCACGACGCCGGTGAGCAGCAATCCCGCGGCCGTCGATCGGTACCTCGCCCTGCATGCCCGCGAGGCCGCGCAGTCGCAGGCCCCGCGCATCACGGTCCAGTGGGACAAGGCCGACATCGCGGACGTCGCCGCCGGCTTCGCGGCGTTCTCGGGCCGCACCATCGTCGTCGGCAAGGACGTGAAGGGCACCATCTCGGCGCAGATCAAGAATCAGCCGTGGGACCTCGCGTTCCAGGCGATTCTCGAGTCGCAGGCGCTCGCCTGGCAGCCGTTGCCCGGCGGCATCATCAACGTCGTGAACAAGGCCGACCTCGCCCGGGCCGATTCCACGGTTCCGACCGAGACCCGGCTGGTTCGGATCAACTACGCCAAGTCGACGGCCCTGCAGGGCGCGGTGGCGTCGATCGTCTCCAAGCGCGGCGCCGTCGTGGCCGATACGACCACGAACGCGCTGGTGATCACGGACATTCAGTCGCGCATCGAACAGGACGTCGCCTTCGTGCAGGCGCTGGACGTCCGCACGCCGCAGGTCTCGATTCAGGCGAAGCTGATCTTCGTCGACCGCACCGACGTCGAGGACATGGGCGTGAAGTACGACCTCGGCACCGGCTCGGGCTGCTTGATCACCGGCGCGCATCCGTGCCAGTTCTTCAACTCGTTGGTGGCGCGCGCCGATCCTGCCACACTGAAGCCGATCGACACCAACGGTGACGGTATTCCGGACGCGGTGGTCGCGACCGGGACCCTGCCCGCCAGCCAGACGGTGGTGGACCTCGGCGGCAACGCCCTGTCGGCGCTCGGCAACGCGGGCCAGGAAGTCATCAATCCGGCCCTCTCGCTCATCTTCTCGACCGCGGTCGGCAACTTCAACCTGACCAGCTTCGTGCAGGCGTTGCAGACGGTCGAGCTCGCCGACCTGCAGGCCGAGCCGTCGGTGACGACGTCCGACAACCACACCGCCGAAGTGCTGGTCGGTGATCTAGTGCCCCTCCGGACCATCGACGCCGGCTCCATCGGCGGCGGAACCGGAAGCACAGTGCCGCGCGCGACCGTGTCGTTCCGGCAGACGGGTATCGACCTCAAGGTGACGCCCCACGTGACGGCGAACCGTCAGATCCTGATGGAAGTCCACGCGGAGAACTCGAGTGTCAAAACCGCGCCGGTAGACATCGGGTTCACGTTCCAAACGCAACAGGCGGACAACCAGATCCTGGTCAATGACGGGGAAACGGCCGTTATTGGCGGTCTCACGGTGACGAACGTCACGGTAAGCAAGTCCGGAATCCCGTTCCTTGTGGACCTGCCCATTCTGGGCAAGCTGTTCGGGTTCACGTCACAGCAGGAGGAACGGCGCGATCTCTTGATTCTGATCACGCCCCACATCATCGACGACCTGGCGACCACCAGCGCCGGGAACTGAGGCGGGGGTTCGTATGCGGGCAGGACGAAACGCGCGTCTATACGCCGCCGTGGCCTTTGGAGCGATCGTGCTCGGGGCCTGCGAAACGGCGGCCAACACCGGCGGGGTCTCGCGTGACAACATCGCGCCCCGGATCACGCTGACGACGCCAAACAAGATCCACCCGAAGGTCGACAGTCAGACGATCTCGGGTGGCCTCTCGTTCAACGTCACTGCCTCCGACAACATCGCGGTCGACTCGGTCGACCTGACCTTCAGCATCGGCTACATCGCCACGCATGATAGCGGGTTCGGCGGCGGGCCGAAGAGCGTCACCTACGTCTTCAGCCTGACGTCGGCCCAGCTCGCCGGCGCCGGCGGCCAGATCCTTATCGTCGGCACCGCCCGCGACGGCGCGGGAAACCGCTCCAAACCCGACACCATCACGATCTTCTTGTCCAACAAGCAGGCGCTCGCGGCCTTCCTGCTGGCGCCTACGCCGGGCGCCGTGGCAGGCAGCGGAAAATACATCCCGATTCAGGTGAAGGCCGTCCAGCAGGCGGGGGGTATCCGCCGCCTAGGGTGGACGATCGGCGGGACGGCAGGTCAGACGGCGACGACCGCGGACTCCATCTCCACCGGATCGCCGCCGTTCCCTGACTCGACCGTTTTCTCGGACTCGGTCCTGGTGACCGGTACCTCAGGCACGTTCCAGGTCGTTGGCTTCGCGGTGGACTCCTCGGGCCGCCGGGCGGTCAGCGCCGCGGTGACAGTGACCATTCAGTCGATAGCTACTGACAACGTCCCGCCGGAGATCTCGCAGGCAGTCGCTCTGCGCGCCGAGGCGACGGACAGCATCACCATCCATGCCACCGACCCGTCGGGCATCACCCGCGTGGGCTTCAAGGTCACCGATCTGCTCGGGGCGCCTCTGGGCGGGGACTCGGTGAACTTCGCGGGCACGACCACCGACCAGAAAGTCACGCTGTCCTTGAAGCTTAACAGCATCTCGGTCTTCCCGACCCAGGTGATCGTGCAGGCGTTCGCCATCGATGGGGCGACGGCGCTCAACCGGGGCGTGACGGGCGCGGTGTTCACGGTGCCCAGTCCCACCGGCGCGTCGCGGGCCGACACCGTGACCATCGTGGCGGGACGCACGTTCGCGCTGCCGGCCGGTGGCCAGATCGGCGATGCCATCTACAACAAGAACACCAATGAGGTGTATCTCACCAACACCGCGTTGTCGCGTCTCGAAATCTTCCAGGTCGCGAACAGTACCTTCGTGGCCGCGGGCATCCCGACCTCGGGCCCACAACCAGTCGGTATCGCGCTCTGGCCGAGCGACACCCTGGGTAATTACCAGGACACCGTGGTCGTCGCGAACTCGGGCGGTACGGAGTTGTCGATTCTCGACACCCGGCCGGCCGTGCGCGCCCTCGCGTACCGGCAGGCGCTGCCGAACTTCGTGATCGAGAAGTACCAGACCGTCAACGTCGGTGGCACGTACGAAGCGCTGATCACCTACTACGACGTGTCGGACCGACCCCAATACGTGGGCACGGTCTGCCGCGCGGCCGGCGGGACCGCGTGCGCGCCGGATTCCGTTTTCGCCATATACTCCACCACGCCGACAGCATCGAGTTCGGATCCGTTCAGCGGACGAGCGACGCTGCGCATGGAGAAGCTCACCCAGATCCCCGCAAATCAATTCGGGCACCTGTTCTGGGAAATCGGGGCCCAGCTCAACGGATCAGTCAACGACACGCTGCGGATCGAAGAGGTGCGAGGCCTTACCAGCACCGTGGTCCTGTCGGCGTGCAAGGGCGTTACGATCGACTTCGCGAATTTCGGCCTCGGGGACTCCACGTTCGTCCGTAACTCGGGGAACTTCACCCACGCTCTCGTCGGCGAAGGCGGCAACATCTCGACCGCGAACGCCCGGGTAATGGCCTACAACGCCACTAAGGCGCTGAATCAGGGAGCGAGCACCAACCTTTCCTGCGCGACGTCGCCGCTCGCTCCGGCCGGGCCGCAGGACGCTGGACAGAACGACGTGGACCTGGGCATGAGCCCGGCGTTCCAGGTGTCGGACTTCATCTCCAACACCGGCATCAGGATTTCGTCGATCGCTACGAACTTCAACGGGCTCACCAACGCGGTGCGCGCCGACTCCATCTACTTCCTGGACCAGAACCTGCGGCTGGCGGTCACTGCACCCGCCCCGATCGGCGCGTCCGGGATGGACATGAACTACAACCACACGTTTTCACCGTTCGGGGCCTGCCCGCCCTGCGGGGGCGCGGGTAACCAGAACGATCGCGTGATCTTCGCCGCGCAGCCCGACGGCTCGATCGCGGTGTTCGACACGTTCCATGGCGGACAGATCAGCTCCATCCCGCTCCGCGACCCGATCATCGGGCCGCTGCGCGTGGCCAAGGGCCCGACCGGCAGCCAGCTGCTCTTCGGCATCACCGCGCGGGGTCTGGTGATGGTGGCCATCCCCGTGATCAACAACCCGCTGCCGGTGCAGCAGGCCGCGAAGACG
>DASUBP010000229.1:0-5650 GCA_035763205.1 Gemmatimonadales bacterium | reverse complement strand
CGGGCGCCGAGGAAGACGTCACCCGCGAGAGGGGTGCGCACGCTGCCTTCACCGGTGAGACGCGCATACGTGTTCACGTCATAACGGTTCGCGGAGATCACACCGGGGCCGGGCACGCGGTACACGATGCCGCCCTTCACGCCGAAGTTGGTCGTCCAGAGCGTCCGTCCATGACGCGCGACGTTCGAGTACCAGGGCCCGAGCTCGAACGTCCCTGCGTCATCCCAGATCCGGCGGTCGAGGTATCCGACGTCCGTCGTCGACATCCACTGGACGTCGAACCCGGCGTGCGGATCGGACCCGGGGTTCGAGAAGGGTTGGAAGGGGCTCTTGATGAGGGTGCGGTCCCACCGGAGCAGGGCACCGGCCCGGCCCTCGACGTCCCAGCCGGAGACCGTCGTGGTCTGACGCGGACTCCGGAGTCCCGTCGGATTCACCAGAGAGAACTCGAAGCCCCACGGGTGGCTCGCGTCGCTGCCGGTCTCGCGGCTCAGGTCGCCGGAGCCCCGGTCGAAGAGGCCGTCGTAGTTCTGGTTCGAGTGCAGCGAGACCACCAGGCCACCGAGATCGTTGTACCAGACCTGGGGACGGTACCCCTGCACCAGCGAGTCGCGGCGCGTGACGGTCTTCGTCGGATCGTCGAAGACGAGCTTGGTCGCCTCGCGCCCCTTGAGGAATCGTGGCTCGTAGTTGTTGAGGTAGTTCCAGTCGTGCGTGCGGAGCCGCGGATCGAGCTTGAGCCGCCCGGGCTTCCGGGCCGAGACGAACTCGACGCGCTCAGTCTCCGGCTGGCCCGTCGCGCGGGCGTAAATCGTGTCGTCGTCCCCGATCTCCACCGGCAGCCATCCGTCGCCCAGCCGCTGGATGGTCACCGTCGTGCGCCACTTGCCGTCCGGCAGCTGCGTCCGCTCGACTGAAGCGAGCTTGTAGTCGAAGATCGGGACGCTGTGCAGCCACTGGCCGAAGAACCACCCCAGGTCCTGTCCCGACACCTCTTCACAGACGGCGCGGAAGCGGTCTTCATTCACGTGCTTCAGCTTCCAGCGGTCGAAATAGGTGCGCAGAATCTTGTGCATCGTGGCGTCACCCACGATGTAGCGGAGCTCCTCGTAGAAGAACTGGCCCCGGTTGTAGATCATCAGGTTGTAGGTATTGAAGTCGCGATACCGCTCGCTCACCATCGAGACCGGCTCGCTCCACCCGTCCAGATCGAGGGACGTGAACAGCCCGTCGAGCCCGTCGTAGCTCGGCCTCCCGCCATGAGTCTCGAAGTACCAGCCGGTCTGGAAACTCGTGAAGCCCTCGTCGAGATAGCCCTCGCGCCACTCGTTGTTGGCGAGCTGGCCCATGGTGTACATGTGCCCGCCCTCATGGAGAATCAGACCCTGATCGGGACCGCCATCCATGATCATCATCGGAAACTCGGTGCCGCCCCCCTCGATCCGGTGAACGTTGGTGAGCTGGGGCCACTGGTACTTCCCATACGTCGAATCGAGCCACTGGAGCGCAACCTCGGTCCGCTTCACCGCGATCCCGTTCCCCCAGGTGGCACGGTCCTTCGGCTGGTAGAGCACGTGCACCACGACGTCCTTGAACTTGCCCTGCTCGTACACGTAGTTCGGGTTGAGCGTGAACGCGAAATGGTGAACGTCCCGGGCCACGAACCGGACCTTTTTCCGGCCCGTCGCGGCCGGAGGGCAATCGTGGGGCGCACCCGCGTAGTAATTGCGCTGGTAGTCGACCGAGTCGGGGGCGCTCGCGTTCGCATGCTCCCACCCCGGATCCCCGCAAACCGGCACACCCGTCGCGCCCACGACCTGGTCCGACGCCAGGTCCAGCGTCACGTCGAAGGTACCGAACTCGCCGTAGAACTCGCCCGGGGGGTAGAGGGGGTGCGCTTCCCATCCGTACTCGTCGTACACGACGACCTTCGGATACCATTGCGCGAAGTCGTAGCGGCGGGTCTTGGGATCGCGTCCCTGGCGGCGCGGCAACGTCGAGAGGCGTGCCTGCCAGTCGATCTCGACCGTCATCTGCCCGCCCGGCGGGAGCGGGTGCGGCAGCTTCCAGTGCGCGATCGTCGAGTCGGGCGCATCCGGATAGTCCGGCGCGCCGGTCTCCCCCATCACCGTGGCCTTGGTGATCCGCTCGAACGCGTAGTCGGGGTCCTTCATGTGCTGGTAGCGCACCACGCCCGACGCGGAATCGTACGCGGCCCAGCGCGATCCCGGCCGGAACGCGTTGAGATAGTCGTGCACGTAAAAATCGTGCAACGTGTCGGGCGATTGATTGACGTAGAGGACCCGCTCGTGCGCGGTGAGCACGCCCGTCGTTTCATCGAGCGAGGCATCGATCGTGTAGGCGACGCGCTGCTGCCAGTATCGAGGGGTCTGTGAATCCTGCGGGACGGCCGCGGCGACTGCGATCAGGAATGGGAGCATACGAAAAAATTAGCGGAACCCGGCCCGCTCCGCTCGGGTATAGGGGCACTCGTTCATGTTCTCGCCCTTTGTCCGCCGCCCGAGGATTAGTCCGCTGACCGAAGAATTCCTCTCCGAAGTCCGCCGAACGTTGCGAGGTCGCTACGAAGTCGAACGGCCGCTGGGGCGCGGTGGCATGGGACTCGTGTATCTGGCCCGGGACATCCGTCTCGCCCGGCCCGTCGCCATCAAGGTCCTGCCGCCCGAGCGGGCCATGAGCCCCGTGCACCGTGCCCGCTTCCTGCGGGAAGCACGGATCGCGGCACGCCTGTCGCACCCGCACATCGTTCCGATTTTCTCCGTTGGAGAGCTCGGCGACGTCGTCTTTTTCGTGATGGCGTATGTGCCGGGCTACACCCTCGGCCATCGTATCCGCACGCGCGGTCCTCTGCCGGCGGCCGAGACCGCCCGCGTCTTGCGCGAGACCGCGCTCGCCCTGGCGCATGCCCACGATCAGGGCGTCGTCCACCGGGATGTGAAGCCCGACAACATCCTGATCGACGGCTCGACCGGCTCGTCGTTCGTGACCGATTTCGGCATCGCGCGCTTCGGGATCGGTCCTATCTCGGGGTCCCGCACCGTCCTGGGCACCCCGGAGTTCATGAGCCCGGAGCAGGCCCGCGGGCTGGCCCTCGACGCCCGCTCGGATCTCTACTCCCTCGGCGTCGTGGGCTACTACGCCGCGTCCGGCAGATTGCCCTTCGATGCCGAGGATCCATACGTCGTGATGACACAGCACGTCACCGAGGTGCCGTCCCCTCTCGCCACCGTCGCTCCGAAGACTTCCACGGCAGTGGCGTCGTTGGTCGACAGATGCCTGGAGAAGAATCCCGACCAGAGACCTCAGAGTGGAAATCACATCGCGGACGGACTCGCGGCTCAACCGGCACCCGCCCCGCACTCCGTCACCAGGATTCGGAAGCTTCTCACACTCGGGAGACGGTGGTCGGTGCTCGCGCCCCTCTATCTGGTTGCGATCGGCGTCGTGGGGTTACCGCTCGTGCTGGCGCAGCACCTGAACCTGCAGGGAGGTCTCTTGATCGTCGTGCTTGCGGCGACCTGGGTGGCACTCCTCCCACCGTTGTTCCTGACGGTCGCGCAGCTCCGTCGCCTCTTCCGTCGCATCATCACGCTCTCCGAACCGGACACGGCGCCGGGCGCCAGCCCAGAGTCCGCGTAAATCCGTACCGGGACGCGAGGGTTTGGTCCCGGTTTTTTCTCTTCCCTCCTTCATACTCGCTTCCCTTCTTCACGCTTCAGGAGGCGTGTATGCGCATTCGGTATGGTATCCCCTTCGTGATGATCGCCCTGGGTGTGGCGGGAATCGCGATCGGCTGCGGCGAGACCCAGCCGACTGGTCCGACGTTCGGCGGCGTTCCCCCCGACAGCTCCCACCCGGGCGCCACTCCGGCCCGGAACGAATGGCTGGCGCGACGAGTCGCGATCGCCTTGGGCAATCCCGGGTTCCGGGCGTACGTCTGGGCCCAGATCGAGCACTCGCCCATCCGCGAGCACAAGCTGCAGTTCCAGCATTTCCTCGCCGCCCTCAACTGGCGGGCCCTGCACTCCATCGCACAAGCCGCCGGGGACTCTGACGACGCCGTGCTGGCCCAGGCGGCCCAGGCCCAGCCCCTCGAGTTCTACATGCCGGTGAAAGCCCACCTCGCGAAGTGGCACGCGGACGAGAACGTGCTCGTTGCCACGGCGGTCGCGGATCATGACGCGCCGGTGGCGTTCGACACCAAGGGACGCCGCTTCGTGCTGGACGCGGAGCATCCACCGGAGACGCCGGTGCTGGCGCTGGTGCCGGTGGAGACGGACTTCAACGCGCCCCCCGCTCGGCTGCAATGCACGCAGGAGACCTGCGGAGCTGGCGGGGGCGGAGATCCCCTTCCGCCCCCGACGGGGCTGTTCATGACCGCGTCGCATATCCCGAACATCGGCCAGTTTGAAGGCTGGTTGAAAGGGGATCCCGAATTTGAGGTGCACATCCTCGGGCAGATGGGGGCGACGGATCAGCTGACCGATTACCAGTGCGCGGGCGAGCTTGCCGGGGGCCCGTACACGTACGACCAGAACTCGACCGATTGGTGGGGGAGTGTGCTGATCTTCAGCCAGGACCAGCTGAACCGCTACAAGCTCGAGCACCCGAAGCAGAGCGTTCGGGTGTTCGTGGTGGAAGACGACGACCAGGCCTGCGTGCTGAAGATGGACCTGGATCGGACCCACCAGATTCTGGTGGCGGTCGACAGCGCGTCGCGGTTCTTGAGTGGCGGATTGGACTCGACACTGAAGCTCACCAAGATCTTCAAGTACGAGCGCATCGGCGAAGACCTGCTGACCGCCCTCGCCTCGCTGATCAACTCGAATGACGATCCGGTGGGCAACGCTGTCCAGGACGCAGTGGTCGGACAGTTCTACCCGGGCTACAACTGGTTCCTCAAAGGGGACCACAACGTCACCAACGGCTGGATCAATCTGGAGATGCACTGATGCGCCCACTCGCCTTCGCCGCGACGGCCGTCCTGGCCGTCCTGGCCGTCCTGGCCGTCCTCGTCGCCATCCCCGCCTCCCTCAGCGCCCAGTGGAGTGTCGGACTGTCGGTGGGTGTGGCGAGGCACTTCGGTGGCGCCGTCTCCACCGCGGACTCGGAGCCCGGGTCCGTACACCCCGGGCGGCCGACAATGGTCACGCTGAGTCTCGGACGCGAGTGGGGTGGGGGTACCGTTCGGGCCGACCTGGGACTGGGATACGGCTCTCCGGGTCTCGCGGTGGAGATCCCGGGTGGCGCGTTCATCGACACCAAAGCCCTGCACTTCTACTCCGGGTCGCCGGAGATCACCGTGCGGGTGCTGCCCATCGGCTCTGGTGGCGCCCTGAGGGCCGGGGTCGGAGGGGATGTACTGATCTGGAGCATCACGGGGAGCGGCAGCCGGGTCAGGCTGGGCAGCCACCTGACGGCGGCGTACGAGTGGCCCGTCGCCGGGCGGTTTCTCGGGAGCATTCAGGCGGGTCTGTCCCTCACCCCCTCGATTTTTGACGCGAGTGAACTGGAAACGCCCTTCGAACGGCGAGCGATGGTGCGGCCGAGCGTGAGCATTGGATTGAGGTACCACTAGCGAAGCGGAGCGGAAGCAAAGCGGCCCCGGGGGATCACCCTGGGGCCGCTT
>DASUBP010000228.1:0-4155 GCA_035763205.1 Gemmatimonadales bacterium | reverse complement strand
GACGGCGCCGGGGCCATTCGACGGGAGCCTGACGCACGAAGCGCCCCGGGACTTGGCGGGGCGCTTCCATTTTCCGGGATGTCGGTGGGACTTACCGAATGGCCAGGGGCGGAATCGAACCGCCGACACGCGGATTTTCAGTCCGCTGCTCTACCAACTGAGCTACCTGGCCGGGCGATGAGGCGAAAGAACTTACCCAGTCGAATGCCTCGGTGGGAGTGGTGCCGGAAGGGGAGCAGCGGCGGAACATGGTAGTTGACAAATAACGTCATATTGATAGTATTTGACGTAATACGTCAATACAATCATATGTGACGGAAAATGACAACTCGTTACGTCGCCCTCATCGCCGATGCCGCCGGCTCCCGCGCCCTGCCCGCCCCGGAGCGGGCCCGCCTCCAGCGCGCCCTCACCGCCGCGCTCCCGGACTGGAACCGCCGCTGGCGCTCCCACCTCGCCGCCAGGATCGCCCTCACTCTCGGTGACGAGGTCCAGGCGCTCTTGACCAGTCCGGCCGCCGTGTGGGACCTCTCTCACACGCTCCGGTACACGCTCCCGCAAGTGGACTGGGTCATCGCCTGCGGCCTGGGGGCCATCTCGACGCCCCTCGCTCGCACCGCGCCCGAAATCGACGGCCCCTGTTTTCACGAAGCTCGCGCCGCGCTGGACCTCGCGAAGAAGCGGCGCCTGCTCCTGGCCTTCGGCGGCTTCCCCCCCGCCCTGAACGCGCTCGCCGCTTACTACTCCGCCCTCCACTGGAGCTGGACCCCGCGCCAGCGCCGCGCCGCCATCGAATGGCGGACCGGAGTCACGCCGCGCCGCGGCACCGACCCGAGCGCGCTCTCGCACCTCCGGCGCCGCATGGGCTGGCCCCTGGTCACCGAAGGCGATAGGATGCTGCGGGTACTGCTGGGAGAAAGCTCGTGAATCCTCTGCTCGTCCTTCCCTTTCTCGCCTACACCATCGCCGCCGTCCTCTGGCCCGCCCAGATCTCGGCACGCCGGCGAGGCGCCACGCTCCTCGGCCTCGAAGCCGTTGCCCTCCTCCTGCTGTGTGTCGCCGGATGGATCCTGTCACGCCTCGCCACGCCCAGCGTCGACGGATGGCGCTGGGGCACCGTCATGCTGCTGGGCACCGGCTACCTCTATGTCTGCGGACGCGGGATGGCGCTCGTGCGCGCCGTGCTCGATCTCCCCGACCTCCTGATGCCGCGCGAGGACGACCGGAAGGTCGGCGGCGTCGAGGTGGTCCGGGGCCGCGCCATCGGCGTCCTGGAACGAGCCATCGCCCTCACACTCGTGCTCCTGAACCAGTACGGCGCCCTCGGGCTCGTGGTCGCCGCCAAATCGCTCGCCCGCTTCAAAGCGCTCGAGGACCGGGACTTCGCTGAATACTTCCTGATCGGCACACTCGCCTCCCTGCTCCTCGCCCTGCTCGGCGGGCTCGCCATGCGGGCCGTCATGCGGTACTGAACCAGCCCAACCGCGCGCCGCCTCGGGGCGTCAGGTGCTGCGCGCACACCCGCCGGCTTCGCTCGGCACCCAACCAACCCGGCCGGTCCCCTGCGGGCACGAATGTTGACCCTCTCGGGGGCATGGACCACCCCGAAGTGTGCGTCTGGCACGCGGAGTTGGACCTCCCACCGGATACCATCTCCGGGCTCCGCGACCTCCTAGCCGATGACGAGCTCCACCGCGTCTCCCACATGCGGTTCGAGCGCGACCGGCGGCGCTTCATCGTCGCGCATGGGGCCCTGCGAAGCCTGCTCGGGCAGTACCTTGGGATTCGCCCCCGCCAAGTTCAGTTCCGCCTCAAGGCCTCCGGCAAACCCACCCTGAACCGTGACCTCGGCAGCCAACTCACGTTCAGCCTTTCGCATGCGGCGGGCCTTGCCCTCATCGCCATTGCGAACGGCGCGGATGTCGGCGTCGACGTCGAGCACGTGAGCTACGAGACGGATTGCCTCGATGTCGCCCGGCACTGGTTCTCGGCGGCCGAGGCCCACGCTTTGGAGTCGATGCCGGACCGGCAGCGCACCCAAGCCTTCTTCGATCTATGGACCAGGAGGGAGGCCTGGGCCAAGGCCCGCGGGGACGGCTTGGCCATGCCCAAGACCGTCCTCTCGGCAGGCCCCGGCCGGGAGTGGTCCGTCTTTCCGCTCCGCCCCGCCCCAGGCTACCTGGGAGCGCTGGCGATCAGGGGGAGCGGATGGCAATTGCGGGAGCGGCACTGGGAAGCCGGAGTCCCATCGGGAAACACACCGGTCTTTTGAAACGGATTTTTCCGTATATATGAGGGGAAGCCTTCGAGAAGGGATCCATGCCGCACCGAAACAGTCTCCACCGCAACGAAGACGAGTATTTCGCCCGCCGGGAAGCCGATCTCATCCGCCAGCAACAGGAAGCCGCCCGCAACGAGCGCCTCGCCGCCGAGCGCCGCTCACATTTCATGAAATGCCCCGCCTGCGGCTACGATCTGGTCCGCGGAGAATGGGAGGAGCACCTCGTTCTCGATCAGTGCCCGCACTGCCATGGGGTCTGGATCGACGCCGCCCAAGCGCACCGCCTCATCGAGCATCATGGGAACGCGGTCGGCTGGATCCTGCAGTCGGTGATGCGGGGGGTCGCGGGTCTCAAGACGGGGACTTCCTAGGCAACAGAAGGGGGAGAGTCTCGACGTCGACTCCCCCCTCCCCACGCGGCCCTCCGTTAGTGCGTTGCCTGGCTCATCGTTGCGGATGCACCAGCCTGAATTTGTCCCCGCACCTCTCCGTCCGGATGGGTCTTGGTGTGCACGTTCACGTATGCACCACCAGACTTCATGGCCGTAATCAGCTGGGGCATCGTGGCGCCATGCAGATCCTTGGGCGAAATCGTTCCACTGATCTTCCCGCCCGGATCGCCGCCCTTCGTCAGGGTCGCCACTGGCGCTCCCGACGCGCCCTCCGCTCCGAGATGGATGTGGGCTGCGGTCACGTCGGGCACACCCTTGAGCGTGATGTCGTACGTGATGGTCGAGTCGTTCTTCACCACGAACTTCGCTATGCCGGTGCCGATGGCATTGACGGCCGGAACTTCGTGCGCGCCCGAGAGCATCGCGCTGAAGGCTTGGGGTTTCGATTGCGGTTTGGCGGAATCGCCGTAGGTCTGTGCGGCGCCAAGAGTCGCAAGGGTGATCAGGAGACCGCCGGCGAGCGCGAGCTTCAGGTGAATCGAATGCATGCTGCACCTCCCTGGGAACTTGACGGCAGCAGATTCTGCCGTCAGTCACCATACCGTGGGGTGCGCGTCAAGTTCCGAATCACCCTTGTTGCCCTCGCGCAGCGCCCCCTCACCAGCCGATGACTTCCGGGATGATGCGGACCGAAATAACTTTTGCGCCCCGCTCTCCACTGAACGAGAGGACCATGACCCCCATGCCCACCGCCGGCCGATTCTGCTGGCACGAGCTGATGACCACCGACCGCGCCGGCGCCATCAAGTTCTATGGCAAGCTGGCCGGCTGGACTGCTGAAGCCCATCCGGGAGACCCGACGTACCAGGTGTTGATCACGCGCAGCAAGGTGAGGATCGGAGGCGTGATGGACCTGCCGCAGCAGGCGCGGCAGATGGGAAGCCCATCGCACTGGGTGCCCTACATCGAAGTCGCCGATGTCGACGACACCGTTCGGAAGGCCACCGCGATGGGCGGCCGCACCTACGTTTCGCCGAACGACATCCCGAACATGGGCCGGTTCGCGATTCTCGCGGACAACCAGGGCGCGACGTTCGCGGTCTACAAGGGAAGCAACGGACTCTCCCCCGACAATGAGCCGGGCCTCGGTGAGTTCTCCTGGCACGAGATGATCGCGGGGAACCTCGACTCCGCCTGGAACTTCTATTCGACGCTCTTCGGCTGGGAGAAGCGGGAAGCGATGGACATGGGCGGCGATCTGGGGATCTACCAGATCTACCGCAACGCCGGCGGCACCCGGGACCTTGGCGGCATGTACACCAAGCCGAAGGACATGCCCGGGGGGCCGCACTGGCTCTGCTACATCAACGTCCCGGACGCGGCAAAGTCGGGGGACTACACGACCCAGAATGGCGGCAAGGTGTTGATGGGTCCCATGGAGGTCCCCGGTGGCGGCCACATCATCGGCGGGATGGATCCGCA
>DASUBP010000227.1:0-10189 GCA_035763205.1 Gemmatimonadales bacterium | reverse complement strand
CCAAACTAGACGGCTAAACGGCTAGACGGTTAGTGGCCTCTCTAGCCGTCTAACCGTCTAACCGTCTAACCGTCAGTGGCCTCTCTAGCCGTCTAACCGTCTAACCGTCTAGGTCATACCAGTTGCACGCGATCGGACTCTTCTGGTTCCGGCTCCGGTTCCACTCCATACTCCAGCGCATACGGGTAGTACCGGTACGCCGCGCCCTGCGGGACGTCGTTGATCACCGCGCCAAGCAGGCGGATGGGCAGACGACGGAGGATTTCGAGACTGGTCTGCGCCACCGACCGCGCGCTCCGTCCCGTACGCACCACGAGCAGCAAGCTCCCCGTGACGCCCCCGATCACCGTCGAATCCACCCCCGCGCCGAGTGGCGGCGAGTCGCAGATCACCACGTCATAGCGTGACTTGAGGTCGTCGATCAGGTTCTTCATCGCCGAAGACTCGAGCAGCTCGGGTGAATCGTTCCCGCGCGTGCCTCGCGCGATGAACGTCAGGCTGGGGAAGGACGTCGCCTGCATGATCCGGTCGTACGTCGCCTTGCCACGCAGGTAGTCCGCCAACCCCGGTCCCTTCTCGGCCGCGAGCTGCCGGAAGAGGGTTCCGCGGCGCAGGTCCCCGTCGATCAGGACCGTCCTCAGCCCCGACGCGGCGCACGCGAGCGCCAGGTTCGACGAGATGAACGACTTGCCGTCGCCGGGACCTGGACTGGTGATCGTCAGCGCCATCGCGCCGACCCGATCGAAAGCGGAGAGCAGTGTGACCCGAAGTCCGCGCAGCGCTTCGATGGTCTCGATCGACTCGGGGCCACCAACCTTGCGGGTATGACCCCGGTTCAGGTGGGGCACGGTCCCCAGGATCGAAAGGCCCAGGTCGCCCGACACCTCTTCCGCGCGACGCATCCGGCCATCCAGCCGGTCGAAGATCACGGCCCCGATCAGGCCCAGGCCGCACCCACCCACCAGGCCCAGCAGGAGGAGCCCGGGCGCGGTGTTCTTGAGGGGATGCTCCGGCGCCACCGCGAGGTCGAGCACGCGCACGTCAGCCACCGCGGCGTTCTCCGTCAGGTGCGCTTCCTGATACCGCTGCTCGAGGCTCGTGTAAAGATCATCCGCGATACTGACCGCGCGCTGGAGCCGGGCGGCTTCGATGAGACGTGGCGGCACCTGCTTCAACACTGACGCCTGCTGGCCCAGCTGGCCGCCGAGCGCCGCGATGCGCGCGTCGTCGTCGCGCATGACGCCACGAACCAGATCCGGCAGGGTGTGGCGCTCGAGTTGAGCCACTTCCCCGGCGAGCCGCTTCTTGGGCGGATATTCGTCCGTGAACTGGTAGGCCATCGACCGCAGTGCCGCCTGCTTCGCGGACAGCGTGTCCAGGACCTGTGCGACCCCGGGGGCTTTCATCGCGGACGGAATAGTCTGAAGCATCTGGGCGTCGGGGGTCGAATCGGGGCGGCCGGCGCCGGAAGCCAGGTACCGCGCCATGGCGGCCTTGTCCTGCACCAGCTGCTCGCGGTCGACCTGCATGCTGAAGAATCCGCTCGAGGCCTGGTCTCCCACACTGGCGTCGTTGCGGCGCCCGGCGCTCGTCCCGCCACCGGGCAACGTCGTCGTCCGGATCTGGAAGTCCTGCAGCGCCCCTTCGGCCTTGTTCAGGTTGCCTTGCGCCTCCGCCAATTGCTCCTCGGTGATCTTGCGAACCTCAGTGAGCCGCTGACGCTTGAGGGTGTCCGCCACCTCGACGAACCGTTGCGTGATCGCGTTCAGAGTGGCGGCGAGTGTTCTGGGATAGGCTCCTTTGAGTCCGACCTTGATGAACGACCCCGCCTCGTCCTGCGACACCTCGAGTCCCGCCCCCAGACGCTCCGCCGCTTCCCGCGGCGTGGAAATCGTGAAGAGGATGCTGTGACCGGCGGGGAGGGATGAGGGGACCGGAGTCCAGTCAAAGCCCTCGCGTGCGCCCACCGCACCACCCAGCTCCCCATGCTCCAGGGGGGCGCCTTCTGAAGTCGCGAGCGTGTAGGAGTGCCCGTTTCCGTCCACTTCGAGGCGGTACGCCCCGGGGCGCAGGTTCTGCGTCACGTCGAAATTCGCGAACGCCGGCGCGTCACGCGGGTCCTTGAGGGACAGGTAGAGCCGCTGCGAGCGGACGGCGTTCTCGAGCACGGTGAAGCTGGTCAGCAGGTCGGACCAGGCGTTTTCCCCGAGCAGCCGGTCCCCCCGGCCTGCCCACGCCGGACCCGGATTGCGCGGGTCTCCCTGGTCGATCCAGATCGTCGCCTGCGCCTGATAGACGGGGTGCATCAACTGACCGGCGACGATGCCCGCCAAGGCACCCACCACGGTGGTCACGCCGATCAACCACCGATAGCGCCACAACGCGGCGAAGGTCCGTCGCCAGTCAGGACCTGTGGGCTGACCCCCACCCTGCCAATTGATGGCGACCGGGATGGCCACCACCGCTGGGGGCGGCGCACCGGGCGCGTTGGACGGCATCGGAACCAGGCCTCCGGGGAGACCACTGCGATTGTCGTTCACGACTTTTCCTCAGTCGAGTCACCCCCCAAGACCGCAAGAGCGGTACCGCCCAGCGAGAGCCTGGGGGAATGGCAGGATATCGCCATGATTCCGAGGCGCAGCGCGCGCATGCGACGCTGCGGGTGGTCGCAATTCGGTGCATGCGGACGACGGACGTCGCTCCAGAGTGGTGCGCACCGTCGTTGAGGATGATTTGAGTCGGCAGGCAGATAACCCAGTGGCCATGTGACATAAGTCGCTATTTGGGGGGCCCCCCGCACTCTTGGCCCGAAGTGTGCCATATGAGGGGGTACCCTGAGGAGGAAAAGTCTGAGCCATGGCAACCATCGTCTCTCCTGAAGCGCCCACCGCGGCGACCGAACCTCGCGTCGCTCCCGGGACCGTCTCCGCGCTGCTCGCGCTCGACCCGGAAGCAAAGTCCGACATCCGCATCCTGGTGGTCGAAGACGACCCGACGCTCCGGGAGACCTGCGCCTCCATCCTCCGTCTGGACGGCTACGGCGTCACCCTCGCCGGTCGCGGCGATGAAGCGCGCGACCTCCTGCGGCGAGAGGCCTTCGACATCCTGCTCACCGACCTCTTTCTGGCCCAGGTTCCGGGGACGGTGCTCATACGCACCGCGCTCGAATCCAATCCGGACCTGATCGGAATCGTGATGACCGGCAACCCCTCGGTGGAGTCGAGTCTCGATGCCCTTCGAGAGGGTGCCTGGGACTACCTGCCGAAGCCCTTCACCGCCACGCAGCTGCAGGTGCTCATCGGCCGCGCGGCGCACACCGTACTGGTCGGCCGCGAGACCAAGAAGCACGCCCATCTCTTCGACTCGCCCTTCGAGCATCACGACCAGGTGGTCCTGCTGGGCCAGTCGCCGGCGTTCCAGTCGGTGATCGAGCTGGCCAAGCGGGTGGCGCCCACGGACGCGTCGGTGTTCATCACCGGCGAGAGCGGCGTCGGGAAGGAGTTGATCGCCCAGTTCATCCACCGGCACAGCCGCCGGTCCAGCCGGTCCTTCGTCGCCGTGAACTGCGCCGCCCTGCCCGAGCCCCTGCTCGAGTCCGAAATGTTCGGGCATGTGAAGGGTGCGTTCACGGGGGCGGTGCGTGACAAGGCGGGTCTGCTCGAGACCGCGAATGGCGGCACCCTGTTCCTGGATGAACTCCTCGACATGCCGAAGCCGATCCAGGCCAAGCTGCTCCGGGTGCTGCAGGACGGCATCCTGCGCCGCGTCGGGAGCGAGGGGACGGACGCGGTGGTCAACGTGCGCTTCATCTGCGCCACCAACAAGGATCCGGACACCGCGGCCCGTGCGGGAGACCTCCGCGAAGATCTGTACTACCGCCTGCGGGTGGTGCCTATCCGGGTCCCGCCGCTGCGCGAGCGGACCGAAGACATCCCGCCTCTCGCCAATCACTTCCTCGCGAGCTACTGGACGCGGTATCGCCGGAAAGGCACGCCCGTTCCGGCGTGGAGCGAGGCGGGCATGCTGGCCCTCTGTTCGCACCCGTGGCGCGGCAACGTCCGCGAGCTGCAGAACGTGATCGAACACGTGGCGGTGCTGGTCAGTCCGGGTGCCGACATCGGACCGGACGACATTCCGTTCGAGAACAATTCCACGCCCGTGCACGCGAGCGTCTCGCCGGCCACCCTTTCCGCCCTGGCCGAGGACACCTATCACTCAGCGCGGAACCGGGTGATCTCGCAGTTCGAGATCCACTATCTCAGCTGGCTGATCGACCGCGCCGACGGCAACCTCGCGAAGGCGGCGCGCATGGCGGGGGTGGAGCGCACCACGCTCTACCGGATGATGGAGCGGCACGGCCTGCACCGGACACCGAACAAGTCCCTGGTAGCTTCGCGGGTGCCCGATTCAGCGAAAATGAGCGATAGCGGTCGGCAGGTGACCGCGGACGCGGGATGACAGAGACGACCGAACTGCCGGTCCTCGAGCCCCAATCTGAGCAAGACGACGCCGATCGCGCCCTCCGGGGCGGGCGAGCACTGGAGCTGGTGGTCGAGTTGGCTCATGACCTCCGCTCCCCCGTTGCGGCCATTCTGGCGCTCACCGAGCTCATCGAAGGCGGGTTCGACGCCAACCCCCTGAGTGCGGGGCAGAAGCGCCAGCTCGGGCTGATTCGCAGCGCCGCGCTGTCCCTGACGAGCACCGCGTCAGATGTGATGGCCCTGGCGCGGCGGGGGGGCGGGTTGGTGGACCCCCAGCCGGTGAAGTTCTCGATCGACGCGGTGCTGCGCGACGTGCAGGCGATGTTGTCGCCGATCGCGGAGCAACGCGGGCTCGACCTGGTCATCAGGACGTCGGGGCGTACGGAACGCGTCGGACACCCCCGCGCCGTGGGGCGCCTGGTGCTGAACCTGGCGACCAACGCCCTGCGTTACACGAATGAAGGCCGGGTGGAAGTCTCCGTGAAAGCGGGCCAAGACGACCGAGTCGAGTTCTCCGTTCTGGATACCGGTCCAGGCCTGTCCCCGGAGGGCAGCACCGGCCCGATGGGTCCGGACCGGGCGTTCTCGACCTCGGGATTGGGATTGATGATTTGTCGGCGAGTGCTGAAGGAGTTGAACTCGGAGCTCAAGAGCGAATCGAAGAAGGGCGTCGGAACAAGATTCTGGTTTGAGCTGGATCTGCCGGAAGTGACTACTAGACGGCTGGACGGTTAGACGGTTAGGGAGAGGTGGGGACCTCGCATTCGTAGCCCTAGCCGTCTAGCCGTCTAGCCGTCTAAGCCAAAACCCCACACCGATCCCTCGCGTACTCTTCCGGTCGTTCATCCCGCATCAACGCATCCGCGAAGAACTTCGTCGCCCAATTGAGCACTTCGAAGCGCCCATACCAGCCGGTCATGGGGCAGGAGCCTTTGATCCCACCGCGGATCCCGGGATCGCCGGCTTTCCGGCTCTGGGTCGCCTTGAGTGCCTGAATCACCTGAGGCACATGCCTCAACCAGCCCTTCTCGTTGGTGATCGCCTCGAGGCGGAGCCAGATGTTCGTCATCTGCGCCTCTCCCGTGAGGCAACGCCATTTCGCCGCCGGACCCCACGTCGCGGTGAAACGCCCCGGCAGAGTGCCGCGCGCGTCCACGCGCTCCGCGATCCGCCCCGCCGCCGCTGCCGCCGCGGAGATGAGATAGGAGTCGCCGAGGACCCGCCCCCCTTCCAGCAGCCCGCGGATCGCGTAAGCCACGGTGTGCAGGAGCGGCTCGGCCGGATCGGTGAGACAGCAGGCCGGGAACCAACCGTTCTCGTGCTGCTGGCGGGCCACCTGGCGCAGTGCGCGCCTGGCCGCCTCCGAGTAACGGGGTTCTGCGAACAAGGCCCCGGCTTCCGCCAGGGCCCACGCTGTCCGCGCGTTGTAGTTGGTGGCGCGACGGTCGGCAAACATGGAGTTCCCGCGTCGCCAGACCCCATCTTCGTCCAGTGCCGACACCAGGTAGTCGGCGGCCCGCCGAGCGGCGGCCGCGAATTCGTCGCCCCTCGTTTCGTGATACGCCGCCAGCCAGCCGAAGATGACCTGTCCGGTGTTGAAGATCGCCGGGGTGGGCGGCTCGCCGATGACGCCCCCCTGCACCGCACCGCTCGGGAGCTGCACTTCGATCTCCCAGTGCGCGGCCTGTATGGCCCGGACCGCGAGCCCCGACCAGCCAAGGTGCCGCGCGGCCAGGAACAGCGTGGGGATGATGTACCCGGTGGTCTCCGGATAGGCCGGCTGCCAACCACGAGTGCCGAACTGTTCGTGGCGGATCAGGGAGTAGCCTCGGGCGAATCCCGGCGTCCCCGTCGCATCCTGGGCGCGGCACAGCCACTGGAGCGCCGCGTGCAGGTGGGGCGCGTGGTCCTCGGAGATCTCAAAGCCTCCGAGTCGCTCGTGCCAAAGTTCTCCCAACACCGTACGGGTCTTCGGTCCGACGGGGGGCACGTTCATCTCATTTCCTTGGAGCTGGCGAGGAATTGCTCGCGAATCCACCGGGTGAGCCGGTGCCCCGTCTCATGCTCCGCACTGAACACCCAACGGGCGCCCGTGCACGCACGCACCTGAGATCCGAACCCGGTCTTGAACCGATGGAGTCCATGACTGGAGTCCTTGGGATCGAGAGCGGACGCCGGGGCGCCCCCAAGGCAGTAGTGGGTGAACCCGGCGCAGTGGAACGCGAGTGCGACCTGGAAGTGCAGCCATACCGACGCGTCGCGAGCGTAGCCATCGGGGGTGGAGCCCCCCGACACGTAGTACGCTCGCTTGCCGGCCCAACCGACGAGGGCGGCCGAGAGAGGGACGTCCCCCAGCATGGCGGCGTAGGTGGTGAGGCCCCACGCGGGGTCCTCCCGGAATGCCTCGACGGGAGGGAGGACCACCTCGTCGTACCGTACCCCGCGATGGGTCGCGGCGCGTTGCCGGGCCGAGCTCGTGACCTGGACGGCAAGATCGCGCGCGTCGCGCCCCGAAAGCGTGCGCAGCACCCAGGACGCGCCCTCGGAGAGGTGGCGACGGTGGTGCTTGGTAAGCCGGCGCTCCATCTCTTCGGTGGTGCCGGAGAGGCCGATGTCGTATTCCATTCGCTGCGGCAGAGGAATGGCCGGCTCTTCGACCAGGAGCTCACCGGCGGCTTCCAAGGACCCCACGGTGAGCTCGGTCCACCCTGCGTCGGCCGCACATTCACGTAACGCCTCGGCGGCCTGGGCGACCGTGACGCCTGCTCCCGCGGCGATCGCGGGCGGGGCGGGCAGAAAGACATGGCGGGGACGCGGGGGGACTCGACAGCGCCGATGCACTCCGGCGAGGATGCCGACGATTTCGTCGCCATCCAGAAGCTCTCCGAAAATGGGGGTCCCGTGCTCGCCCGAGGCCGCGAGTCCGGCGGGCGAGTGGAAAAAGCCCGCTCCACACCGGTCGATGAGGCTGGACCAGTCTGGGGGGCACGCCGAGTGGAGGCGCCAATGCACGCGCGTCTCAATCATCGTTGTCGTCATTGCCACTTCATGAATCTCAAGACCCGGGCCGCGGCCCCGTGTCCCCCAGGCGGAGCGTCGACGCATCGCACGTCCACCGGGCGCGCCGCGTCACCAAAGCATCTGGCTGGTCCTGGTCTTGCCTTGAGGGTGGGCTGATGCCACCCACGTCACATCTCGACCGCTCGCTGATTCACGGAATCGCCTGGACCAGCGTCATCCGTTGGGTCACCCAGCTCGTGAGCTGGGTCATCACCCTCTTCGTCGCGCACCTCCTCGCCCCGTCTGACTATGGGCTCGTGGCCATGGCGCTCATCTACTTCGGATTCGCGCAATTGATCTGCGACGCGGGACTGACGGGAGCGATCGTCCAGACCCGTGGGCTGAAGGAGCCCCAGCTCGCGGCGATCGGGATGGTGGCCGGGATTGTGGGAATCGTCCTGTGCGCCCTGACCCTCCTCACGGCGCCGTACGTCGCGGCCTACTTTCGCGAGGGCAGAGTCAGCGGGATTCTGATGGTGCTCTCCCTGACGTTCCCTGTCCGGGCGCTCCAAATCCTTCCCCGCGGGCTCATGGCGCACGAGCTGCAGTTCCGTACGCTCGCCTTCATCGACGGCATCGAGTCGATGGTGGTGATGACCACCACGCTGGTGATGGCGCTGGCCGGGGCGGGCTACTGGTCGCTGGTCGGCGGGCCCATCGTCGGCACCCTCGTCAGTACCGGGTGCTGCTTCTGGGCGAGGCCGCACCGGATCGCCTGGCCACGCGATCTCGAGTCCCTCCGCCCCGCGCTTCGCATCGGGTGGCACCTGCTGGTGTCCAACATCGCCTGGTACGCCTACTCCAACGCCGACTTCACCGTCATCGGCCGGGTCCTCGGCACCGCGGCGCTCGGAGCGTATACGCTCGCCTGGACCATCGCCTCGGTGCCGGTGGACCGCATCAGCTCGCTGGTTGGCCGGGTCACCCCGGCCTTTTTTGCGGCCGTGCAGACCGATCCCCCGAGCCTCCGCCGGTACTTGGCTCTGCTCACCGAGGGGCTCGCCTTCGTCACCCTGCCTCTCTGTCTCGGGCTGTTCCTGACGGCCCACGATTTCGTGACCGCTTTCCTGGGAGACCGGTGGAGCGGCGTGACCCTTCCGCTTCAGCTGCTGGCCCTGTACGCCGCGTTGCGGTCGGTGCAGCTGCTCGCACCTCAGGTGCTCATTTCGACGGGCCGGAGCGGCCGGAACATGATGTTCAGCGTGCTCGCCCTGATCGTCCTGCCTCCCGTCTTTTACTTCGGGACCAGGTGGGGCACCGCGGGTGTGGCGATGGGGTGGGTGACGGTCTATCCGATTCTGGTGGTGGTGTCGTTCCTGCGGTACGCCCTGCGGGCCATCGAGATGCGGTGGAGCACCTACGTCGCGGCGTTGATCCCCGCGATCACGGCTTCCGCGGCGATGACACTCGCGGTCTGGGCGTCGCGCGCCCTCATGCCCGCGGGCTGGGGCGTGCGCCCGCGCTTCGGCATCGAGGTCGCCGCGGGCGTGGTCGGGTACTGTGGCATGGCTTGGGTAGCCCATCGCGAACGGATCAGGGCCCTGTCGAAGCTCCTCAGAAACCGCGGCTCAGCTCGAGAGCGTGAGCCGGCGGAAGGATTCCAGAGCGAAGGGCATGGGATCGGTCCAGCGAAAGACGTCCTCGTGGTCCCCCCGGCGATGCCGTAGGAAGTCCCGCACCACTTCACGCCGGGTCCGCCGGTCGGTGGTGAGGTGCAGCGCGTCCGGAGATTTCGTGAGCCGGAGGTAGAGGTGATCCACATCCCCCCAGAACCAGCGACCGCGGATGCCGCGCTCGTACCGCGTGACCGGCGAGAACCGGCGGCCGAACGCGGACGCCAGGAGCAAGGACGGGAAGTCCACGCCCGCGTCGATGGCCAGCTGCAGTGATCCCCAGAACCGACCGTTGACCTCCATGAAGACGGGTTCGCCGGTCGAATCGTCGTGCTTGCACTCGACCATCGCGACTCCGCGCCAGTCGAGTTTGTCGAGCAGGCGTTTGGCGGCGGCGCCAAGAATCGGATCGACGGCGACACTCTCCCGGTAGACGCTGACACCACCCGCGGGTGGTTTCTCCCGGATCCGCCGGTGCGCGAACTCCGCGAGGTATTCGCCATTCCAGCGGAGCAGGAACACGCCCTCCCCCGCTCCCTGCACGCGCCGTTGCGCGAGCACCGGGAACGCCGCGTGCGGAATCTTCGCGAGTGCGGAGCCGAGATCTTCGGGCCGCTCGACGAACGCCACGGTGGTCTTGGTCCGCTTTCCCCACACCGAGAGCTGCTCCGATGTCACCACCGACTTCCGTGGCTTCAAGACGACCGGGAACCAGTCGGATGGGATCTCGCGTGCCTCCCGATTCTTGAGAACGATCGTCGGGGGCACCGCGAGGCCGGCGGCGCGCGCCTGCTCGAGCATCAGGCCTTTGTCGCACACGGTGCGGTAAGCGAGGAGGGATGGCGTCGGCAGACAGATGTCCTGGGGGAGCGCGTCCGTATTCTCCAGGATCGCTTCCGTGGACTCGTCGGAGATCGGGACCAGGACTTCCGCATCGAGCCGCCGGGCGAGCGATCCGATGCCCCAGGCGTAGTCGATGGGGCGTTCCAGAGGGCTCCACCGGATCTTGTGGTTGGTGACCCCTCGGGAAACCCC
>DASUBP010000226.1:0-2408 GCA_035763205.1 Gemmatimonadales bacterium | reverse complement strand
GTTGGCGACCGCGGCTCGGAGGCCGGCTTCGCCGTCGACGGCGACGTCGACGTCGTACCGGGAGCCAAGCATGAGCTCGAGCCAGAGCCTGTGCGTGGAGCTGTCGTCCACGATCAGAATCCGGCGTCTCTTGGCCTGGTGGGGCGCCTCTGGCGCCTTCGTACTGGTCACCGTATGGTCCCTTCACGAGCGCGCGGCTGTCGGTTGTTTCGGGTTCTGGAGGGGAATCCACGGCGCGCGCTGCCCGTGCCCCTCTGCACGGCGACAGTGTAGCGGGACCGGGGTCAAGGACTCCAATACCGGTTCGATGGGGATGTCATAGCGCGGACGCATACCGGGGGACGACGTGGAATTCCGGCACTTGCGGTACTTCACGGCCGTGGCCGAGACGCGGAACCTCACCGCGGCGGCCAAACGGGCGCACGTCGCACAGCCCGCGCTCTCGCGGGCGGTTCAGGAGCTCGAGAAAGAGCTCGGGGTGAAGCTCCTCGACCGGCATACCCGCGGGGTCTCCACCACGCTCGCGGGGGAGGCCCTCGCGTCAGGAGCGGCACGGCTGCTGGAGGAAGTGGCGACGGCGCTCGATCGCGCCGCGGCGGTCGCCTCAGGAACGCGCGGGCGGCTCGTGATGGGGGCCATGTTGAGCGCCATCGCGACCGGCATCCCCGGTGAAGCCGAGGAGATCCTCCGGCGCAAGAACCCGGAGGTCACGCTGGTCCTGAAGGACTCGGACCCTCCCGACATCACCGAAGGGGCGCTCGACGGTACGTTCGACGTGATCGTGGCCGTGGAGAGTGGAGCCCTCCCCGCGCCGCTCACCAGTGAGCCGCTCTGGGCCGACGCCGTCGATCAGGCGCTCGTACCGGCCCGTCATCCGCTCGCGAAACAGCCCATACTCGAGATCGCCGACCTCGCGGCGCTGCCTCTCGTGCTTCCCCAACGCACCATGGCCCCGGGATGGTGGCGGGAGCTGCTCGCGGATCTCCAGCGCCTCGGCCTCCGGTCGCCATTGCTGGTCATCGACGGCGGCCTGCGGGATACCCACTTCGCCGTCGCCGCCGGGCGCGGGTGGGCGGCGATCGGACGGTCGCGCGCCGCGGGGGCTCTTCCTCAGGGGACCGTCGCCGTGCCCCTCGCCGGACTGACCACGGAGCTCGTTGGTGTCGTCAGCTGGCGGAGGCATGACCGCCGGCCCGTCCTGCGCACGACCATCGAGGCCGTGCTGGAGGCCGCCCGGAAGCATCCCAACAGCCGGGTGCGTGCCGCGCCGGCGCTCCCGTCCGTGACCCTTCAACGCGCCAGTGGAAAACTGCGGCGCCCCGACGGCACGTTGCCGCCGGCGATCGAAGTACGGCACCTCCGGGCGATGCTCGCCGTCGCCGCGACGCAGACGATCGGCCGCGCCGCCGAGCGCCTCGGGATTACCCAGCCGGCGCTCTCGCGGCAACTCGGGGAGCTCGAGCACGCTTCTGGACTGAGCCTGATGGAGAGGAGCGCGCGAGGGGTGCAATTGACGCCGGCGGGGACCGCACTGGCGGGGGACTGCCCCGCCCTGTTGCTCGAGCTCGAACGGATCCTGATGGAGACCACGCGGGCGCGCCGCGGCATGGAGGGGCGCTGCGTCATCGCCGCCGTCCCCACCGCGACCACCGGTGAGATCCTCACCGGTCTCCTCGCCGCGACGGCTGAAACGCATCCCCATCTTCATTTGGTCATTGAGGAGATGTCGACGCCGCTGCAGGTTGACGCTATCCGCAAGGGAGAGATCGATCTGGGGCTCGCCCACAACTATCCGGGACTCGACAAGACGGGGAGCCTGAAGCTCGATCTGATTCAGGATGACCGCGTGGATTCAGCGCTCGTGAGTGTCACGGGACCGCTGACTGGACGGAAAAGGCTGGCGGCGTCCGATCTCGCTGACGTCCCCTTCCTTTTCATCGAGCGATCATTCCACCCCGCGTTTTACGACCGGATCATGTCGGCACTGCGGGGCATCGGCCTCGAGCCTCGTCTCGAGGGCACCTACGACGGCTTGCGCGCGCTCTGGTCCATCGCGGCTCAGGGGAAAGGGTGGTGCCTGGGATTTCGCTCGCAGGCGAAACATCCGCCGTCCGGCACGGTGCTGATTCCCATTACCGGCTTTGACGTGCCCTGGGGAATCACACTCATCAGGCGGAAGACCGAGCCGAGTGCCGCGGTGCAGGCGGTGCTGGACGTGTTGAAGCGACTGAACGGAAAGAAGAGAAGGAAGGGGCGGCAAAGCGGGTCTTCGCGCCTTCGGCGCTCAGAGCTCGCCCTGAGCGAAGCGAAGGGATGACAGGCCGCGTTGTATGTAAGGAAAAGAAGTGGAAGTTTGTGATATGCCCCGCCCCTTTCTGACCGCCGAGTGGTGCCATCTCGTGATGCTG
>DASUBP010000225.1:0-6971 GCA_035763205.1 Gemmatimonadales bacterium | reverse complement strand
AATCCGACCGGCTTGTACGCCCACTCCTGGCTCAGATAGTCCAGCGCGTTGAGAAGGGAGGGGGGCGCGCTGAAGTTATACTCTGGCGTGACGAATACGAAGCAATCGGCCCGGTCGATGGTTGCGCTCCAGGTCTTCGTGTGCTCGTGTTCATACTGACGAAACCGCGGGTGGCGCGGTTCATCGAGCATCGGAAGGTTTACCGTGGCCAGATCGATCAGCTCGACCCGGTAGCCGGCGTGGGCCGCCACCTGCTTCATGAACCACGCCGCCACCAACGGACCCTTTCGCTCCTGCCGGGTACTGGCGACGATCACGTGCAGCGCGAGCAAATCACTCATGACGTTCAAACTACACCTTATGCAGGGAGTGCAACCGTGAGACTGGCCTGGTTCGTGTCGTTCGTGCTGACCCCGGGGGTGCTGACGGCTCAGCTCGCCCCTCATCCGTCCGTCGACACCATCGTCGCGCGGTATCTCGCGGCGCGAGGGGGCGCCGCCCGGATCCGGGACACCAGAACCATCCGGCTGGTCGGCCATATGGAACTCGGGCAGGGCGCCGACGGCATCGACACGATCGAGATGGCGCGGCCGGGGCGAATTCGGACCACCGTGCACCTGGCCCAAGGGACACTGGTGCAGGCCTACGACGGGAAGACGGTGTGGGGAATCGAGCCGTTCAATGGCGACCGCACCCCGCACGTCGCCGATGCCGGGACGGCGAAGAACGTGATTGCGGGCGGGGACATGGACGGCCCGCTCCTCGACTCCAAGGCTCGAGGCATTCAGGTCTCGTTCATCGGGCTTGATACGGCCCAGGGGAGGCCTGCCTGGGCGTTGAAGGTGGTGCGGCCCGACTCGACCGTCGACACGTACTACATCGACACGGCCTCGTACGGTCTCACGCGTTGGCAGGGGCGTCGGGTACAGGGCGGCGAGCCGGTGACCTACGAGACATACTTTCGCGACTACCGCCGATATGGCGGGATGTTGTTCCCCTGTCGGCTCGAGTCTCACACGCTCGGCCGGCCCGGGAGTCAGCTGATCGTCGTGGATTCCGTAGCCGTGGACCTGCCGGTCTCCGACGATCGCTTCAAGATGCCCGCTCACTGACCACCACGCCGAACCTTGCCTTGAGCTCACGGGCGCCGAGGGGCGTGACTGAAACGGTCCGCTCCCGGCGCTCGCGGATGACCCAGCGGCGCTTGAGCAGCACCCCCAAGACGGCCGCACCGAGTGCTCCTCCCAGGTGGCAACGGCGTTCACTCCAGTCGAGGCAGGGAAACGCGAAGCGCCTCCGTTCCCGCCTGAGCGCGTCGACGTCGATGCCCAGCCCGGCCAATGCGCGGCTTCCCTTCGCGGTGACCTCGTAGCCCCGCGCTCCGCCACTCATCCAGTCGGCCGCGAGCAGCCGGTCGTGCACCAGGACGCCGAGCGTACCGGCGAGATGGTCGTAGCAGGTGCGGGCCAGGCGCAGGTGCTGGGGCGTGGCGGTCTGCACCCCGGTCCCGACCCGTCCCGCGAGGACGCTGAGACTTTCGAGCACGTCCGCGACTCCGGCGCCATACAGGCTGTAGTACCGGTGGCGGCCCTGAATCAGCACGCGCACCAGCCGCTCGCGCTTCAAGCGGCTCAGGTGAGTGCTGGCGGTCGAGGGGCCGACCGCGGCGACCAGGGCGAGCTCGGTGCTGGTGCGGGCCCGTCCGTCCGACAGGGCGTAGAGCATGCGAGCCCGGGCCGGATCGCCGATGGCGGCGGCGATCCGGGCCGAGCTCTCGTCGGCGACGTGGGCTGCAGGCATAGTTCGACAGTAAACGAAGTGTGCAGGTAGTGCAAGGACCAACCTGCTAGACGCACAGACGCACAGATAGGTGACCGGGGACGGGGACTAGAAGAGTCCGACCTTTCCCCTGACCGACTCAATGATCTTCATTGGATCGTAGCCCACACCCTGCTTGAACACCAGCGTGACCTTGGCGATGTCGTTGATGTCGGCCGCGGGATTGCCGTCGATGACGACGAGATCGGCCTGCTTGCCGACGGCGATCGAGCCGATGCGGTCCGCCCGGCCGAGGTAGGTCGCCCCATTCAGCGTGCAGATCCTGATGGCTTCGAGGGGTGTGAATCCGTTGCCCACCAACAGCTCCGCCTCGCGCTGATCCGAGTATCCGGGAATCACGCCACCGCCGCCCGTGGGATCGGTCCCGGCGATCAGGAGTCCACCGGCGCGCGCGAACGCCAGCTCCATCGTCCGGTCGAGCGCCAGGAGCTTCTTGAAGCGTGTACTGGTGTCTCCCGAGATCCGGTTGTAGCCCTGCTCGTACTGGGCCTTCAGGATCGGGTCGAGCACGTCGGTTCCGGGCGGGAAGGGCTGTCCGGGCGTGAACGTTTCGAACACGGTGAGCGTCGACGTGACGGCTACGTGGTGCGCGACCAAGTGCTGCACGAGGGACGTGAACTCCGGGGACTTGGGATCCACGGTCGCGAGCGCGTTCATCCCCGGGTTCTGGCCGGGGCACAGGTCCGGCTGCTTGTCCTTCACAAAATCCGTCGCGACGAAGAATCCATGCTCCAGGTTGTCTATCCCTGCGTCGGCGGCTTCGCGGTACGTCACCGAACAGAGATGCCCCGTGATCTTGAGCCCGCGCTTGTGGGCTTCCCGCACGGCGGCCCGCAGCTCGGGACGGGTGATGTTCATGTACGCCTTGAACGACGTGGCGCCCGCGTCGGCCCAGAAGGCGACAAAGCGTTGGGCGTCCGCGGAGTCTTTCAACGCGTACATCTGGGTGAATGGAGAAGGGCCGTTGACGTACGGCGCGGTGGCATCGATCCACGGGCCCAACGCTGTACCGGCCTTGATCGCCGCGGCCAGGTTGAGGTCGGCGTAGCCGCCGACATTTCCGGCCGTCCGCATCGTCGTGACTCCACCCGCCAGGTAGAGCCGCGAGAAGCTCACGTAGTCGGCGCCATAGACACCCGGCCCGGTCGGGTAGTAGAGGTGCTCGTGCATCATCACGAGACCCGGGATCACGGACTTGCCGGTGAGGTCCATGACTTGCGCCCCGTCCGGCACTTTGATGGAGGCGGCGCTCCCCATCGCAACGATGTTGCCGTCCCGAATGATCAACGTCTGATCATCCTTCGGGGCGGCCCCGGTGCCGTCGATGACCCGAACATGCGCCAGGGCGACCACCGTCGTGTCCACGGAGACGTACGGGTGAACATTCGGGGCCAGGGTGGGGCGTTGCACCGCCGCGAGTGCCAGCAGCAGGAGTGGCGTCATGGAATTCTCACCTCCGGTTGTCCTGCGGCCTTCCGCTTCGTATTGAGCGCCGTCAGCGCGGGGCCCGATAGCGCCGCCCAACGCCGCATCACGTCGGTCCGCTCGCCGCGGGCTTTCGTGCACGCCGCGACTTCTCCCGCCGAGGGCGCGACATCGGCGCCCTGCATGGCCATGGCCGCTCCGAGCAGATCACCGCTCGCGGACTGCAGGGTCACCGGGCCCTCGCCGCCACCAAAGCGACGGAAGCCTCCGCGGCCACCGCCACGCCCCCCCGGCGGAGGGGCGAGCGAATCGACGCGGGCCTTGAGCACCGCCGCATCTCCTTCTCCCGCGGCGTCGAGGGCCGCCGAGAGCGCCCGCGCTCGATCGTAGGCCGACCGTACCTCTACCGCACCCTCATACATCTCCTTCGACAGGGCCGCGAGCTTCGCGAGCCCCAATTGTGGGGTCTTCACCCTGGGATCGAGCCGGAGGGTGATCGGCTGGGTGTACTTCTTCCCGTCCACCGTCAGCTGCACCGTGTAGGTGCCGGGGGGCGCCCAGGGGCTGTTGACCGCAGGGTAGGTGTGGTGGGGAACGGCGGCACCGTTGTCGTCACCGGGGCCGCGAGGACCTACGGGGTCGTATTGCAGGTCCCATGTGAACCGGTGCATGCCGGCCGCCGTCGAAAGCCGCTGCAGCGGGGCCGCCCAGTAGAGCGGCACCGAGCAGTCGGGCGAGCGGGAGTCCTCCTGACAGACCCGGTCGTAGCCCTCGGGATCGACCCCCGGATCGGGGGTGAGCACCGAGTCGGCGCTCGAGTACGAGCGAACCACCTTGCCGGCCCGGTCGAGAATCTCAAGCGTCACCGGATTCGACGTCGAGTGCGACAGCATGTAGTCGATGATGCCGCCGGGAGGTGGATTCTCGCCCGCGGGCCACTCCGGTGGCCACGGTGTGGGATCGTTGGTCCCGAAACGCACGCGAATGGCGGTCTCCGGCTTGAAGAGATACGCCGCGCCCGCGCGCGCCTCGGTCATCTGCCGCAGTGGGGTAACGTCGTCCAGGATCCAGAACCCGCGGCCATGCGTCGCCGCGACGAGATCGGAGCACAGGCAGCTCGAGTCGTCCTTGACCTGCAGATCACGCACTGAAACCGCGGGCATGTTGATCCGAAGCGACTCCCAGTGATTGCCGTCGTCGGTGGACACCCAGACTTGCGTCTCCGTGGCGGCGTAGAGCAGTCCCGGCTTCCGGGGGTCTTCACGGATCGAGTTCGCTACGGCGTCCGAATCCATGCCGCCGTCGATTTCGGTCCACGTCGCACCCCCGTCATGGGTGCGGAAGAAGTGGGGCCGGGGATCGTCGACGCGCATGGTGTTCGCGGCGATGTAGGCCGTTCGCGTGTCGAAGTGGCCGGCGTCCAGGTTGAAGATCCGGGTCCACGGCTTGATCGACGGAGGGGTGACGTTCTTCCAGGTCACTCCGCCGTCCGTGGTGACCTGGACGTTGCCGTCGTCGGTGCCCGCCCAGATGACCCCCAGGCTCTTGGGGGAAGGCGAGAGCGCCGTGATCGCGCCCAAGGGCGCGGCCTTCACGCTGTCGGCGTACTTCCCGGCGTTCGCCGGCACCGCCCACGCCTGCCGCGTGAGATCGGGGCTGATCTTCGTCCAGCTCTGCCCCTGATCGACGCTCTTCCAGACGACGTTCGACGCATAGAAGAGCGTGTGGGAGTTGAGCGGCGACCAGTTGATCGGCATGGTGCGCACGTTGCGGCCGAAGTCGGTGCCCCGCTGGGTCCGGTCGGGGCCGAGACCGGTCGTCTGGCCCGTCGTACGGTTGTAGAGGGAAACGCCGGTGCGACCGCTGCCGAATACAAGATCGGGGTTCTTGGGATCCGGCGCGGCGATGCCGTACTCCTGGATGTTCACGGGGTGCCAGTCGTGGAACGTGATTTCCCCGTCCATCGAGCGGCTGTCGACGCACCCGGAGCCCGAGTCCTGCTGTCCCCCGCACACCCGGTACGGGAACGCGTCGTCGGTCGAGACGTGGTACATCGCCGCCGTCGGCTGCGTGTACCAGTTGCTCCACGAAAGTCCGCCGTTCGCCGAGACGACCGCGCCCTGGTCGGAGACCACGAGGAGCACGTCGGGCCGCTGCGGATTGACCCAGGTTTTCTGGTAGTCGTCTCCACCGGGGGCGCCGCGCACCGCGGTCCAGGTGCGGCCGCCGTCGTTGGTGCGCCAGAGCACCGTCGACGAGCTGTAGACGATGTCCGGGTTCTTCGAGTCGACCGCGAGCGTGGGAAGGTCGCCGCCGCCGATACGGATCAGAGGCCGGGGGTCGGCGGGGTGCGCCGAGTCTCCGGTCACGTTGGGGTCGTCGACCGCGGCCCAATGGGCACCGGCATCGCTCGATTTGTAGAGCCCGACCACGCCGGTCGTGCCGCCGCCTCGAACCCGGGCTCCGCGGGGAGGCACGCCCGCCACCATCGCATAGACCACCTTCGGATCACTCGGCGCGATGGCGAGGTTCGCTTCGATGGCGGCCGGAAGTCCCTCCGTCAGATGCGTCCAGGTCGTGCCGCCGTCGGTCGACTTGAAGATGCCGTTCCCGGAGCCGCCGAACTCGTCTCCCTCACGGAAACTCTGCTGTTGCTGCCAGAGCGCGGCGTAGAGGGTCTGCGGGTCGGAGGGGTCCATCACGACGTCGTTGGCGCTCGTGTACTCGTCCTTGTAGAGCACCTTGTCCCACGTCTTCCCGCCGTCGGTGGAGCGGAAGACGCCGCGCTCAGAATTGGGCCCATAGGGGTGACCGAGCGCCGCGACGAAGACGCGATCCGGATTAGCCGGATCGATCGCGATGTTGGCGATCATGCGGGTGTCGTCGAGACCGACGTGCGTCCAGGTCTTGCCGGCGTCGGTCGACTTGTAGACCCCGTTGCCCTCCGCGAGGTCGGGCCGGATGATCCCGGCACCGGATCCGACGTAGATGACGCCGGGATTCGAAGGAGACACCGCGATGGCACCGATGGCGCCCGTGGGCTCCTGATCGAACAGGGGCTGCCAGGTTGAGCCATAGTCGGTCGAGCGCCAGACGCCGCCGTCGTCGAATCCCGCGTAGAAGACGTTCGGCTGGCTCGGAACGCCGGCGAGCGCGCGGGCGCGGCCCGCGCGGGTCGGGCCGATTTCGCGCCAGCGCATGCCGTCGGGAGAACCGGGGGTCTGCGCGGCGGCGGCGGATGCGAGGGCGACCAGGAGCAGGGTACTGCGAAGTGGTGCGGACAAGGAGACCTCTCGTGGATCGGATTGGATGGCTGACGGGAAGGATTATGGAGCGCGGCGGACCAGTACGCGAGCCTTGTTTCCGATCGGCACAAGCCGATACAGCGCGTACTTGAGGGGACTCACCGCATAGGTCTCCCAGATCGCCAGCTCGAGCCCGGCTTTCCCGCACGCGTACGCGAACGACTCACGGCAGAACTCCTGAACATGGCCGGGCTGGTAGGCCGGGGGGTAGCGGTGGCGATGCATCCCCGTCCTCCTGAGGAAACGGCGAAGCTTCGCGTCCGCCGCGTCGATGTTCGGAAACTCGAGTACCCCGACTCCTTTGGGAGCGAGCAATTCGCGGATTTTGGTGAGGGCCCCGAGGGGGTCGGGGAGATGTTCGAGGACGTGCGTGAGAACCACGACGTCCCAGGCGCCCGGCGT
>DASUBP010000224.1:0-4160 GCA_035763205.1 Gemmatimonadales bacterium | reverse complement strand
CGTAAGGCCGGTGATCACCGTCGACCGCCAGGAGTTCAGGAACAGGAAGACGATGAAGACCGTGAGCGCCGCGCCTTCCAGCAGCGTCTTCTGCACGTCGTCGACCGAGTTCCGGATCCAGGTCGAGTTGTCCTGAATCACGGCGAGGCTGGTGCCGTGCGGCAGCGTGGGGGCCAGCTCGGCCATCACCTTGCGGATCTGGTCGGTGACCTCGACGGTGTTCGCGTCCGAGGTCTTCCGCACCTCGAGAGCCACGGCGCGCTGGCCGCTCACGTAGGCCGCATCCCGCTCTTCTTCCTGCGAGTCTTCGATCCGGGCTACGTCACCAAGCCGGACCGCGACGCCGTTCCGGCTCGTGACGATCAACCCCGCGAAATCCTTCGGATCTTTGATCTTGCCCGCCACGCGGACCAGGTTCTCGGACCCACCCGCATCGACGCGCCCCGCGGGCACGTCGCCGTTCTCGCGGTTCAGTGCATCCACCACCATGTCGGGAGAGACGCCCAGCGCGTTCAGGCGGTCGGGAAGGAGCTGGACGTTGATCTGGCGCTTCAGTCCGCCGACCAGCGTGACATTGCCGACGCCGGGGATATTCTCGAGCCGGCGGCTTACGACTTCGTCCGCCAGGCGAGTGAGATCGCGCAGCTGCCACCCCTGCCCCGCCACCGACAGGACGAAAATCGGCTGCTGAGACGGATCGGACCGGGAAATCACGGGCGGGTCGATGTCCTTCGGCAAATCCTGGCGAATGGCGTCGATCTTGGCGCGTACATCCGCCTGCGCGTCCATGATCTTGGTGCCGAGGTTGAACTGCACCACGATGGTCGAGAACCCCTCGGTGGACGTGGAGGAGATCTCCTTCACGCCCGACACCGGGTTCACGGCCTCTTCGATCTTCTTGGTGACTTCCCGCTCGATGGATTCCGGCGACGCTCCAGCGTACCTGGTCTGGATCACCAGGACCGGGAACTCCACGTTCGGAAACAGGTCGATCGACAGCCGGCGATAGGAAAAGAGCCCGAGCACCACGAGCGCCAGCATCATCATCGTGGCGAACACGGGACGGCGGATGGACAGGTCGGAGAGGAACATGGGCTTATCGCTCTCCACCCGCGACGGTTACGACGTCTCCGGCGCGGAGGCCGGGAATGGGACTCGTGACGACGGCGTCACCGGCGGCCACACCCTTGGTGATCTGCACCAGTCCCGCCTGGTCATCGAGGGCGCCCACTTCCACGTCGCGCCGGACGATGCGGCCGTTGACGACCAGCAGTACGTAGCTCGCGCCCCCCGTGGAGTCGGTGCGCACCGCTGCCTGCGGGACCGCGATAGCCCCCTTCACTTGGCGCAGAATTACCCGCCCCGAGGCGAAGAGGCCGCCTACGAGCTTCCGGTCCTGATTGGGTACCGCGACGTACACCTTGAGCTGTCGCGTGGCGGGGTCCACGGTCGCGTTCACGCGCGCGATCCGGCCATGGACCTGCGCTCCCCCGTTGCCGGTCACCGCCAGCGTGACGGCGTTTCCCTCGTGCACCTGCGCCGCGAACTCGCTGGGGACCGTGGCTTCGAACTCGAGCTGCGAGATGTTCGCCAGCTGGAACAGCTGGTCGCCATCCTTCACACGGTCGCCCGCGTCCACGGCCTTGGTCGTGATGACTCCCGAAGCGGGGGCCCGCACCGTCGACTCGCTCAGCTTCTTTTCGGCCGACGCGGCGGTCGCCTGCGCCGCGCGCAGCACCACTTCGGCGTTCTGTACGTCGCGCTCCGAGACCGCGCCCTCTTTGTAGAGGTTCTGCATCCGGACGTAATCGGCCGAGTCGAGCCGAACGGCCGCTTCGGCGGAGAGGGCCGCGGGACCGGCGGCGTCGGTGCGGAACTTCGCGAGTGCTTCACCCTGAGCGACGGCCTGCCCCTCGCGGACGTAGACCGCTTCCAGGACTTCGGGAATCGGTGAGGCGATCCGGATGTCGACCAGCGGATGCAGGGTGCCGGACACCGGCACGCCGGCGATCAAGTCGGCCGGGGCGACGTGCGCGACGTCACTCGCGCCGAGGACGAGGGTGTGAATGCTGTCGGCGGCGGCCGTCTTCGTGGCAATGCCGCCCTTCCGGGCCGCCAGGAAGACGACGAGGACGAGCACCAGAGCTCCGGCAATCACGAAATAGCGCTTCATGGCTGCATTCCTTCGGCGGTGGATGAAGGCGTCGAATCGTTCAGCGAACGCTGGATGAGGTTCAGCGGGTGGCCGAGTGCGTGCTCGAGCCGTGCCAGCGCGACCAGGTAGTCGCGGGTGGCGGATACGGCGTTCACTTCCGCTTGCCGGCGGGCCAGGCGGGCGTCGGACACTTCGAGTCTGGTGGAGAGCCCATTGCCGTAGCGGACGCCTGCCAGGTGCAGGGCGCGGTCGGCTTCGTTCACGGTCTGCCGGCGGGCGGAAAGGAGTGAGAACGTGCGGTCGACATCGGCGCGGGCTTGTACGGCGTCGATGGCCGTCTGGGCGCGGACCTGGTCACGCTGGGCCCTCGCCTGCTCGAGGCCGGCACGGGCTCGCGCGACGGAGCCGACCGTCTTGAATCCCTGGAAAATCGGGAAGGACAGCCGGATCTCGGCGTTCCAGTTCCGGAGGTAGTTCGCGCCGAAAGGCGAGAACTGCTGCGGAAACGCCTGCTCAGAGAGGGTGCTCCCGACCGTCAGCGTGGGCCACCGGTCGGCCAGCGCCACCTTCACGCCCGCTTCCTGGACGTGCACGTTCGCCTCGGCCGCTTCGAGCTGCGGGGTATCCGCCGCGCCGACGCTCGTGTCGGCCACCGCGGGCACCATGCCGTCGGTGGGCGACACCGGGGTGGCCAGGATCAGGGGCTGGTCGGCGGGCACGTTGACCAGGCGCTTGAGCGCGAGCATCGCGACGTCCAGACCGCTCTTGGCCTGGATGACATCGGGCTCCTGATTGGCGGCGTCGACCTTGGCCTGCAGGAGGTCGTAGTCGGACCGCGTGCCGGCGTTATGGAAGAGCGTCACCTGATGCAGCTGATCCTGCGCCTGCGTCAGGTTCTCCTCGGCGACGGCCACCAGCGCATTCGCGTAGACCGCGTTCAGGTAGGCGGTCTTCACATTCAGCGCGACGTCGGCCGCGACCTGCTCGGCCTGCTGATTAGCAGCCCGGCGGTAGTAGTGCGCCCCGTTCAGGGCGAAGAGGAACTTGCCCCCGTCGAACAGGAGCTGCGTCGCCTGCAGCTGCGCGTTCCAGGTGTTGGCGGCGCCGAAGGGCGAATTCTTGAAGATGTTGGCGAACGCGCCGGCGATACCGGTGTCGGGGCCGGAGCCCAGGTTCTGATAGATGGACGAGAACTGGTGCGTGTAGACCACCGTGCCCGTGACCTTCGGCAGGCCGTCGGCCGTGGCCTCACGAACCTGTCCTTCGGCGTCCTGAACCTGGGCGCGGGCGATCCGCATCTCCTGCCCCTGCGCCAGCGCCCGCGACACGGCGGCGTCGAGCGTGAGGCGGAGAGTGTCGGAGGAATGCTGGGCGGCGAGTGGCGCGGCGAGCGCGGCCGCCACGGCAAGGAGGGCGGGAGCTCGCATCACGCGTTCCCCCGGCCTTTGAGGCCTTCGATCACCAGACGGAAGCGAGTGCGAATCTCCTGACGCAGCTCGTAGGGCGCGGGCTCGGTGTGGAGCCACTTGGCGATCGTGAAGGCGTAGAGGCTCTGCAGCACGTTCGTCATGCGCGCGGGGTCAGCGTCGGCGCGGAAATACCCGATCCGCTGCATCTCACCGATGACAAAGGCACCCAGGGCCTGCCAGCGCTGGCAGGTGGGATCTTCTTCGTCGTAGATGGATTCCATCCAGGTAGCGAGAATGAAGCGGGCGAGGTTGCGATCCTGCTCGTAGAACCGCGCGATGTCGACGAACGCTTCGATGAGGCGGTCGCCGTTCGGGAGCGCATCGCCTTTGAACTCGGCGGCGAGCTTGTCTTCCACTTCCTCGAGCCACTGCTCGGAGAGGTACCGGAGCACCTCTTCTTTTCTCGGGAAGTAGTTGAAGAACGTGCCCTTCGCGACGTCGGCCTTTTCGGTGATCTCTTCGATCGTGGTTTCTTCGAAGCCGCGGGACCTGAAGAGCTTCATCGCGGCATTGAAAATCCGCTCTTTGGTCTCTTC
>DASUBP010000223.1:0-5442 GCA_035763205.1 Gemmatimonadales bacterium | reverse complement strand
TCTCTTCTTCCGGCCGCCGGCGCTGGTCAAGGACCCGAGCCGCGTGCGCGCCGTCGATTTCACGGTCACGTCGCGGACGTTCGGCACCTACACCGCGCCGCTCGGCACCTATCCCCGGCTCGTCGACTTCCAGCGACGCGCACACTCCTTCGCCGGCGTGGCCGCCTACGCCGGGCATCAGTTCTCCCTCGGCACCGGTGAGGGAGCGCAGAAGGTCGACGCGATCCTCGTGTCCGCGCAGTTCTTCACCGTCGCCGGAATTCGGCCCGTTCTCGGGCGTTTCTTTTCCGATTCCGAGAGCAGCGCCGCCCAGGCCGCCCATGTCGCCGTAATCTCGAGCGAGTTCTGGCGTCGCCAGTTTGGCGGCGCCGCCAGCGTCCTGGGCACCACGCTGCAACTCGGCCGCAGCCTGTACACCATCGTCGGCATCGCGCCTCCGAAGTTCGGAGGGTTCGAGATGCACGTGCCGGACGTCTGGATGCCGATGGGGGCGGCCGCCCCTGAAGCGCTCTGGGGCCACGTGCTCACCTGCGACGGCTGCTTTTGGTTCGGCGGCGTCGTAGGACGCCTCGCGCCCAACGTCACGGTCGCGCAGGCCGCCGCCGAGGCCACCGCGCTCTACCGCAACTACGTGCCGGCACAAGGGAAACCCCAGGACTCGGATTCAACCGCGACGGCCCGCCTGAGCTCCCTCAATCAGGCCATGGTCGGCGAAGGCCCGACGGGACCGCTCTCGATCTGGCTCGCCGCCGTATGCGGGATCGTGCTGCTGATTGCCTGCGCGAACGTCGCGAACCTTCTGCTCGCGCGGGCGGTTCAACGCCGGCGGGAGATCGCCCTCCGCGTAGCGCTCGGATCCTCCCGTGGGCGCCTGATTCGCCAGCTGTTCGTCGAGAGCGCGCTCCTGGCCGTCCTCGGTGGCGCCGCAGCCGTGCTGGTGGCGATGTGGGCCGGCCCCGTCCTGCGGGCAGCCATCATCTCGCAAGCCAACGCCGCGGACGCCGTCGACACCCGGATGCTGATCTTCACGGCGGCCGGTGCCCTGGTTACCGCCGTGCTCGCCGGGGTGGCACCCGCCCTGCACGCGATCACCCCGGACATCTCGGGAGCACTGAAGTCAGGGGCCCGGGAAGGGCACTTCCAGCGGTCGTTCACGCGCACCGGACTGCTCGTCGGGCAAGTCGCGCTCACACTCGTCCTGTTGACCGGGGCCGGGCTCTTCGTCGCCACCCTGCGTCATGTTCAAGGTCTCCGCCTCGGCTTCGACGCGGACCGCCTGATCGTGGCCTCGGTCGATCTCGACGGAATGGGCCTCAAGAAGCCGGCGATCCTGGACATGTACCGCCGCATCCAGAATCGGGTGGCCCAGGTCCCCGGGGTCACCAGCGCCTCTCTCTCAATCGGCACGCCCTTTCAATCGTCCTGGGCCATCGGACTCAAGGTCCCGGGACGCGACTCCCTGCCCAGCGTGAAAACTGGCGGGCCTTATATCGACGCGGTGACCCCGGAGTACTTCCGTACGATGGGCACGGCGATCCGGCAGGGGCGGTCATTCACCGATGCCGACACCTGGGGCGCCGAGCACGTCGCCATCGTGAACGAGACTTTCGCGAAGATGGTGTGGCCCGGAGAGAGCGCGCTCGGCAAGTGTCTCTTGATCGGCGGCGACGAAGAAAAGAAGCAGACCCCCGCGTGTACCCTGGTGGTCGGTGTGGCCGAGGACTCACGGCGGAGCGACGTGCGGGAGGAGACCAATCTCCAGTACTACGTCCCCCTCGCCCAGTCGGACTCGCTGTTCTCCGATGGGCCCAGCTCCTTGCTCGTCCGCACCGTGGGGGCCTCACGCGACTACGAAGCAAACGTGCGGCGAGCCGTGCAGGCGACTGACCCGTCCCTCCCCTTCCCGTCGGTCAGTCCGATGCCGCAGCTCTTCGCGAACCGCCTGCGTCCATGGCGGCTCGGCTCCTCGTTGTTCAGCCTCTTCGGTGGCCTGGGTTTGCTCCTCTCGGCCATCGGCCTCTACGGCGTATTGAGCTACATGGTGTCCCAGCGCACGTCGGAACTGGGCATCCGCGTCGCCCTTGGCGCCGCGCGCCGCGACCTCCTCACCATGATCGTGAGTCAGGGGCTCAAGGTAACGGCGATCGGGCTCGCGATCGGCGTCGTCGGATCGCTGGTCGCCGGCAAGGCGCTCAACTCGTTGCTGTACGGGGTCTCCCCGCACGACCCGGTGGTCCTCACGCTCGTGACCGTGGTCCTGGTGCTCGTCGCGACACTCGCCAGCTATTTCCCCGCGCTCCGCGCCACTCGCGTCGACCCGATGGTCGCGCTGAGGCACGAATGATCCAGCTGCGAAACATCGAGAAGAGCTACCCCGTGGCCGGCGGCCAGAGCTTCGTCCTGCGTCAGATCACGATGGACATCCATGGCGGTGAGTTCGTCACCATCATGGGGCCCTCGGGCGCCGGCAAGTCGACCCTGCTCGCCATCCTCGGCATGCTCGACGGCGCGTGGACCGGCGAATACCAGCTGCTCGACCAGCAGGTTCACAAGATGAAGCCGAAGGACCGCGTGGCGCTGCACAAGAAATACGTCGGCTTCGTCTTTCAGCAGTACCACCTGCTCGACGATCTCACGGTCGCCGAGAATCTCGACATCCCCCTGTCGTACCGGGACATCAAGAAAGCGGAGCGGCAAGCCGTCGTGGCCGACACGCTCGACCGGTTCGGCATGGTGGCGAAGAAGGACCTGTACCCGCGGCAGCTCTCGGGCGGACAGCAGCAGCTCGTCGCCGTGGCGCGCGCGGTCATCCACAAGCCGCAATTGCTCCTCGCGGACGAGCCCACCGGCAATCTCCACTCCGAGCAGGGCCGGGAGATCATGGAGCTCTTCAAGCTGCTGAACGCCGGGGGCACCACGATCGTGCAGGTGACGCACTCCGAATCGAACGCCGCCTACGGCAACCGGATCGTGAATCTGAAGGACGGCTGGCTGGCGAAGTAACGGCAGCCCGCAAGGAGATCCCATGGAGACGCTCATCCAGGACCTGAAGTACGCCGTCCGTTCGCTCAGGAACTCCGCAGGCTTCACTACCGTGGCGATTCTCACGCTGGCGCTCGGCATCGGCGCCAACGCCGCGATCTTCTCCGTGGTGAACGGTGTCCTTCTCGAGCCCCTGCCCTACAAGGATCCGGGGCAGCTGGTCACCGTCAATCACTATTATCCGTCTCTGAACAGCCTCCGCGCGCCAGTCTCGGCCCCCGGATTCCGGGATTACAGCGCACGCACCGACCTGTTCTCCGCGGCCGCCGTCGAGAACTATGTGGCGACGAATCTCACCGGTGCCGGAGAGCCCGAGCGGATCCTCGTGGCCAAGGTGACGGGCGAATTCTTCCCGACCCTGGGCGTGGCGCCTGCCCTGGGCCGGGCGCTGCAGCCCGATGAAGCGGCGGCCGGCAAGGACCACGTCGCGGTACTCAGCTACGGATTCTGGCAGCGGAAATTCGGCGGCTCTCCGGATGCGCTGAGGCAGTCACTCATCCTGAACAACGAGAGCTACCAGATCGTGGGCGTCATGCCGTCCACGTTCAAGGACTTCTTCGCCGGCGGGACCGACGTCTACACGCCGAAATGGTTCCAGCCGGCGGATCTGGCCGACAACCGCCGGACCAACGAGTTCCTGCCCTTCGTCGCCCGGCTCGCGCCCGGCGTGACGCTCGAAAAGGCCCAGGCGGACATGCACGCGCTGGCGGTGCAGCTCCGGACGCAATACACCGCCAACTACGCGCCCGACTGGGACCTGAAGGTGACGTCTCTGGGGGTCGCCAACGCGCAGACGTTGCGCACCAGTCTCCTGCTCCTCCTGGGCGCCGTGGCCGTCGTCCTGCTCATCGCGTGTGCGAACGTCGCGAACCTCCAACTCGCGCGCACCGCGGCCCGCGCCCGTGATGTCGCGGTCCGGGTGGCCCTCGGCGCGTCCCCACGACGACTGATCCGGCTCCTCCTCACGGAGAGCCTCGTCCTGGCGCTCGCCGGTGGCGGACTCGGCATCCTGCTCGCCATCTGGGGTGTGCCGGCCCTGCTCGCCCTGAACGACGGCAACCTCCCGTCCACGGCGCACGTCTCGATCAGTCTGCCCGTGCTGGGGTTCGCGCTGCTCGTGTCCCTGGCGACCGGCTTCCTGTTCGGCCTGGCACCGGCCATGCAGATGGCGCGGACTGATCTCCATGAGTCGCTGAAGGAGGGCGGGCGCGGAGCCGTCAGTCAGCGGGGCTCGCTCGCGATGCGGCGCGGTCTCGTCGTCTCGACGGTGGCGTTGGCGCTCACGCTGCTGGTCGGCGCCGGACTCCTGATTCGCAGCTTTGCCGAGGTCGTCGGCGTGGACCCGGGCTTCAAGCCCGATCATCTGCTGACCTTCAACCTCTCGCTGCCGCCCGCGAAGTACGCCAACGACACGGTCCGGCTCGAAGCCTTCAATCGCCTCACCGGTGCCCTGGCGGCCGCGCCGGGTGTGGTCAGCGCGGGCGGTACGTCCAACATCCCGTTTGCCGGAAATTTCTCCACCGGAAGCTTCAACATCGAAGGCTATCAGGTGCCCGCGAATGCGCCCGGTCCCTGGGGAGACATCCGCGCGGTGACGCCCGGGTACTTCGCCACGATGAAGGCGCCGCTCGTCGCCGGACGCCAGTTCACCGATGCCGACCGCCAGGACGCGCCGGCGGTCTGCATCGTGGACCAGGAGATGGTGAACCGGTACTGGCCTCATACCGATCCCATCGGCAAGCGGATCACCTTCTCGTCACTCTCCGGACCGAACATCCAGTGGATCACGGTGGTCGGCGTGGTCGGGCACCTCGCCCACGAGGGCCTCGACGCGCAGAAGCGCGTGCAGCTCTACCTGCCCCTCGCGGAGAATCCCCGCGCCTTTATGGGATACGTGGTGCGCACGGTCGGCGACCCCTTGGCCGAAGTGGCGACGATCCGGCGGGCCGTGGCGGCAGTGGATCCGGACCTGCCCCTCGCCGCGCCGAAGAGCATGGATTCCTTGATCGACTCCTCGCTCGGCTCCCGCCGGTTCGCGATGCTCCTGCTCGGTGGCTTCGCGCTCCTGGCCCTGGTGCTCGCCTCGGTGGGACTCTACGGCGTCATGAGCTACACCGTCACCCAGCGGTCGCGCGAGCTCGGCGTCCGCTTGGCCCTCGGTGCCGGTACCAATGACGTACTGGGACTGGTGCTCCGGCAGGGCGTGAACCTCGCCCTCGTCGGCGTAGTGGTCGGCCTGTCGGCCGCGTTCCTGCTCACGCGCGTGATGAACAGCATGCTCTTCGGCGTCGGGGCGACGGATCCGATCACGTTCGTCACCATCCCGCTCGTGCTGATGGCGGTCGCCGCGCTCGCGACGTACCTGCCGGCCCGGCGGGCGACCCGGACGGACCCGATCGT
>DASUBP010000222.1:0-2595 GCA_035763205.1 Gemmatimonadales bacterium | reverse complement strand
CCCCGTCATGGCGACTGCAGGACGCGTTTACACCGCACTTCGCGAAGGCATCGTGCGCGGCACCCTCGCCCCCGGCGCCCGCCTCGTCGAGGTGGAGATCGCCGAGCGTCTGGGGGTCTCCCGGACCCCCGTCCGGGAAGCGCTGACCCGCCTCGAGCGCGAAGGCTACGTGGCCACGCCCTCAGGCAAGCGCGCCCGTCCCATGGTCGCTCCGCTCACCAAGGACGACGTCTCGGAGCTCCTTTACATCGTGGGCGACCTGGAGGGATTGGCGGCCCGGCGGGCCGCGCTCCTCCCCGACACTCCGCGCCGGACGCTCCTCAAGTCCCTGACCCGGATCAACCAGAGCTTTCTGCGCGCCGCCAAGAAGCGTGCGGACTTCAATCGGCTCTACGAAGCGGACGAGGAGTTCCACCGGAAATACGTCGAGGCGGGCGCCGGACCCCGGCTCCGCGCGCTCCACGAAGCGGTCAAGCCGCAGGCCGAGCGGTACATCCGGATGTATGTGAGTCTGCTGGCGGGCGAAGCGCCCGTGTCCGCCGGCGAGCACCAGGCGATCATCTCGGCGATCCGGGCGGGGGACGCCCCCGCCGCGGAGCGGGCGGTTCAGACCAACTGGCGGCATGCGGCGGAGCGGCTTTCCCGCGCCGTCGGCGACGCGGGCGAACGGGGCAGCTGGTAGAGGTTACAGACTGTCGGCGCGGTCCGGGATCCGTTTGCCCCGGTCCACCTGAACGTACTTGGCCCAGGCGTTGTTGAGCGCGAAGACCAGCGGCTTGCCGATCAGGCGCTCGAGCCACGTGGGCACCAGAAAGGGCCTGCCCGCTTCGAAGTACCGGTAATACCGCTCGGCGTCGGCCGCCCCCGTCCCCGCAGCCTGCCGCGCGACGAAATCACCGCAGAACGCCGCCCAGGGCAGGCCCACGCATCCGAGCACCCATTGCACCCACGGTGCGTCGGGATCGCGGACGATCGTCGGGAGGAGATCCCGGGTCGTATCGATCAAACCCGGCCAGTACTGGATGAACCGGAGGCGATCGAGGAACGGAAACTTCTTCTGAAATCCGTTCAGCACGTGGGTCATGACGCCCGGCGTGTTGATGGCGTGCAGCGCGAACGTCGTCAGGGCACTGCCTCCGCCGACCAACAGACGATCATCGCCGGTGAGACGGTAGTAGGTGTAGACGAGGTCGGAATCCCAGCACTGCAGCCGCGCGCCGGACGGGAAGAGCTGCTGCAGAGCCGCCGAGCCCAGTGGCTCCGAGATGGCGAGAAACGTCTGGGCGTGGAAGACGTTGTGCTCGAGGGGTGTTAGAGACCGGTCCGGCTTGTCGATGCAGAAAATGATCTGATCGGCGGTGACGGATCCCAAGTGCGTCCGGACCGTGTGGTCCTCCCATGAACGGGCTTCCGTGCTCTCGTGGATGCGAACACCCAGCTCGAGCAGGACGCGTTTCAGCCCCTGAGCGTAGAGCAACGGATTGATGCCGTACGTACCCGGATACCGGATACCGCCATAGTATTCGGTGGTGCCGAGGACCGACGGCAGCTGGTCGCGGGGATAGAGCGTCTGAGGATAGCCCAGCTTCTTCCGGGCCTCGACTTCGGCGTTGGCATCGTCCCAGCCGCGCGCGTCGGAACCGACGAAGAGGCTGTCCTGGCTCAGGAGATCGCACGGGATGCCGTGCTGCTTCACCGCCTCGGTAATGAGCTCGATGCCGCGGACCGGGGCGTCCCAGAGGTCCCGGGCACGCTCGGGACCGTACCGCCGCAGGATCTGGGAGAGCTCGAGCTCCGAGTCCGGAGTGAGGAAGCCGGCGCTGCGCCCCGTCGACGAGCCCCCGCAGATGTTGCGGTCGAGCAGGACGACTTTCCGGCCTGCAAGTGCCAGCCGCCACGCGGCGGTGAGTCCGGACATGCCAGCGCCAACCACCAGGACGTCCGTCCGGATTTGATCCGTGAGCGGCGGCTGGAGCGGGTTCTGGATGCCGAGAAGAGTCGTGTACCACCAATTTTGAACGATCATCCCGTCACTCCGGGAGTCAGCGCATGGGATTGAAAATCGTGCAGGTGGATGCGTTCACCGACCGGCCCTTTGCCGGGAACCCCGCCGCCGTCTGCATCGTGGACGCGCCCCCGGATCCGCAGTGGATGCAGTCCGTGGCCCGTGAAATGAATCTATCGGAGACCGCGTTCCTTTCGGGCCGTCCCGACGGTTTCAACCTGCGTTGGTTCACGCCGGCAGCCGAAGTCGATCTGTGCGGCCACGCGACACTCGCCACGGCGCACGTACTCTGGTCCGAAGCGCACCTTCCCGCGGACGCGACCGCGCGCTTTCACACCAGGTCCGGCCTGCTCACGGCCGAGCGGCGTGGTGACTGGATCGAGCTCGACTTCCCCGCCCAGGGCGCCGCGCCTCACGACCCGCCCCCGGGGCTGCTCGCCGCGCTCGGCGTCCGTCCGCAGTTTGTCGGGAAGAACAAGACTGACTTCCTCATCGAGGTCGCCAGCGAACAGGACGTGCGCGCCCTCGCACCCGACTTCGGCAAGTTCCGCGACCTCCCCATCCGGGGCGTGATCGTCACCAGTCGCTCC
>DASUBP010000221.1:0-2002 GCA_035763205.1 Gemmatimonadales bacterium | reverse complement strand
GACATCACGATGGAGCTCCGGCTCGCCGAACATCCGGCCACGATCATGGGGGATCCGAGCCAGATCGAGCAGGTGCTGATGAACCTGGTGGTGAACGCCCGCGACGCGATGCCCGACGGCGGGCGGCTGATCATCGAAACGGCGGACGTCGACCTGGATGAGGCCGCCGCCGCTCAGCTCGTGGCGACCCCCGGTCCATCGGTGCGCCTGACGGTGACCGACAACGGCGCGGGAATGACCGATGAGACCAGACGCCGGCTCTTCGAACCGTTTTTCACGACCAAGGAAGCCGGCAAGGGCACCGGCCTGGGACTCGCGACGGTCTACGGGATCGTGAAGCAGTCGGGGGGCGCCATCGACGTGGAGAGCGTACCCGGGCAAGGCGCGTCGTTCCGGCTCTACTTCCCCCGCTCGACCGAGACCGCCGGCGCCAAAACGGACCGGAGCCCCCGGGATTCGTGGGGCCGCGGGCTCGAGGGGTTGAACATCCTGCTGGTCGAGGACGAACCGGCCCTGCGAAACGCGTTCTCACGAATGCTGGCGCGGCTCAAGTGCCGGGTGACCATCGCCGCCAACGGGGCCGACGCACTGGAGATCGTCGAGCGCGGTGAGATCAAGCCAGATCTCTTGATTACCGATACCGTCATACCAGGCATCGGTGGAAACGAGCTCGCGAGACGTCTCACGCGGGCCCTGCCGCAGCTCAAGGTCCTGAGAATGTCTGGGTACGCCGATCCGGAGATCAGCAAGGCTGAATCGAGCGAGGCGCCGGGAGCCTTCGTGCAAAAACCGTTCACCCTGCCGGAGCTGGCGCAGGCGGTGGAACAGGCGATGGGCGGCTAGTGCAGCACGAGGTTCAAGTAGACGTCCCGTCCGCTGCCTTTTGCGGGATCGTTGCTCTGCGCCCGGCCGAGAAAGTCGAGTAGCCCGGCCTCGAGCGCGGGCTTGTCCGCTCCCGACATTTCGATGGCTCGGGCGGCGTACCGGAGTATCTGGATCGCCTCGATCCCGCCGATGTCGTCGAAGAACCAGCCGCACGACGTGAACATCCGGAGCGCGTATTTCTCGAGCTCGAGAAGCGGCGCCTCGGGTCGATCGCGCCGCCCCACGACTTCCCCGTACGCGTCCCGCGCCGCCCACGGGTCCGTCACTTTCCCGGCGCTCCGCTGCTCGTAAATCCCGTGCACGCGCTCGGCCAGCCAATTCAGCCCCTCGCGCAGGGGAGTCCGCCACTTCTGCTGTGACGGCTGGTCGAACGCCATCTTGCAGCCGCAGTCCGAGCGCCAGCGTTCGACCCCATGCGCGCAGCTCCATGAGGTGGGCGCCACCAGCGCTACCTCCGCCGTCACGGGATGGCGCTTGAGATAGGACGAGTAGTTCTCGAGCATGACGTCGGACCGCGATCGCAGCCTGGCGATCAAGTCGGCGAGCACCTGGTCCCCACCCTTCTTGTGATGCCCGTAGGTCTCTCCGTCGGTCGCGATCGTCACGAGGTCGGCGTCCCGGTTCGCGAGCTGATCGGCCCAGACCCCGGCGTCCTTCAGCGACTCTCCAAACGCCACCCCCTGGGCGAGACCGCCGTCGTACGGGAAGAGCACGATGCTCCGTCCCCCCGACGTCTTGAATCTCCCCGGAGCACCGCGGGGAGGCGCACCCGAAACCTGGTGCGGAGCCAGCACCGTGAATTGGATCCCTTCGAGGGCGAGCACGTCGAGCGTCTCTTCATCGACGGCCGTCTCCGGCAGCCACATGCCATCCGGAGTCCGGCCGAACCGGCGGCGAAAGTCCGCGATTCCCCACCGCACTTCCGTGACTTTGTCCCGACGGGTGGCGAGGGGCAGGATGACGTGATGATAGGGCTGGGCGATGGCGTTGCCGGTCGCACGGTCGGCGGCGATGACGCCTTCGTAGGTCTCCGGAGCGTGCTGCTCGAGCCACTCGAAGAGCGTCGAGCCGAAGTCGAAGCTGATCCCCTTCAGCGCCCCATTCGCGACCAGCGGTC
>DASUBP010000220.1:0-10527 GCA_035763205.1 Gemmatimonadales bacterium | reverse complement strand
ACCGGGATCGTGCTGCTCATCGCCTGCGCCAACATCGCGAATCTGTTGCTCGCCCGTGGCGCCGGACGCGCCATGGAGATGGGTCTCCGGCTGGCCCTCGGCGCCAGCCGGGCACGCTTGATCGCCCAGCTGCTGGTGGAGTCACTCGCCCTCGCGTGCCTCGGCGGAGTGGCGAGCCTGTTGGTCGCGAAGTGGACGCTCACCGGGGTCGCCTCGTTGATTCCCGCCGCTACCAGCGGAGGCTTGGCCTTCACGCTCCAGCCTTCGGTGCTGCTGTTCTCCGCGGTGCTCACCGTGACCACGGGCATCGCCTTTGGTCTATTCCCCGCGTGGCACAGCACCCGCGGCGATCTGGTAACCACCATCCGGGCGAACGCGGGGCATATCTCCGGAGCGCGGGCGGCCGCGCGTTTCCGCTCGTCGCTGGTGACGCTCCAGATCTCGCTCGCGACCGCGCTGCTCATCGCCGCCGGCCTGTTCATGAAGAGCCTCGTGAACGTCGCGCGCGCGGACCTCGGGATCCACATCGATTCGGTCGTCACGTTCCAATTGTCCCCGGAGCAGACGGGCTATCAGGATCCCCGGACCGCGGCGTACTATGCCCGCGTCGAGGAGGCGGTGGCAGGCATTCCGGGTGTGACGTCGCTGACGACGTCGAACGTGCCCATCTTCGCCGGCCGTAACAGAGGCCGCCCCGTGTACACGGCAGGATTCCCCAGCGGGCCCGACGTCGATCGAGGCGCGAGCTACAACCTCGTGGGCACCAACTACTTCTCGACACTCGGCGTGCACCTCCTCGCCGGGCGGGAATTCACGGACGCCGATCGTCGAGGCGCGCCGCGCGTGGGTGTGGTGAATCAGGCGTTCGTGAAGAAGTTCGGCCTGACGAGCGGCGCCGTCGGGAAATACTTCTCCGATCCCCCCGACACCGCCAACATCCAGATCGTCGGCGTCGTGCCGGACGTGAAGTATTCAGAGGTCAAGGCGACCGTGCCGGCGGTGTTCTATCTGCCCTGGCGGCAGCGCCCGGACATTCCCTCGATGAGCTTCTACCTGCGGACCGCCCGGCCGGAGGCCGTGATGCGCTCGATCCCGGGCGTCGTGCGGAAGATCGATCCGGGCATCCCGGTCGAGGGACTCAGGACGCTGGCGCAGCAGGTCCGGGACAACGTGTACATGGACCGCATGATCTCGATTCTCTCGACCGCGTTCGCCGTGCTGGCGACACTCCTGGCCGCGGTCGGCCTGTACGGCATCCTCGCGTATTCCGTGGCCCAGCGGACGCGGGAGCTCGGTGTCCGTATGGCGCTCGGCGCCGACGCGGGACGCGTGCGAATGATGGTGCTCAGACAGGTCGGCGGGATGATGGTGATCGGCGGCGTCATCGGACTCGCGAGCGCCGTGGTATTCGGCAGGGCGGCGAGCTCGCTCCTCTTCGGGTTGAACGGCACCGACCCTGGAGTGTTCGCCCTTTCGCTCATGGTGCTCACGCTGGTCGCGCTGGCGGCTGGCTACCTCCCGGCTCGCCGGGCCTCGCGAGTCGATCCGATCAAGGCACTGCGATACGAGTGACCTGTCCCTCGCGCCGCATCTCTCGCCCGTAGCGCCAAGACTCTGTCACCCCGCGCCAAGCCGGGGTTTACTTGTCGGCCGCAAGCGTTGAACGTTTTTCCATGATCCCGATGATCCTCGGAGTACTCGGCGTTGCCCTGATGCAAGCTCAAAATCAGTCCGCCACGCCGGTGATCGTCATGGACGGCATCCTCAGTGCCGAGCATGACGACTCGCCCGCATTCACGCCTGACGGAGGAACGTTCTACTTCGACCGGACCATCGGCCACGACAAGTCGATCATGGCTTCGCATTGGCAGGCCGGGCACTGGAGCGCACCGGTTACGGTGCCGTTTTCGGGCCGGTGGCTCGATCAGGATCCCGCGGTTTCGCCGGACGGCTCCTACCTGGTCTTCAGCTCCAACCGCCCGGTGCCGGGCGGCGATTCCGTCGTGTTCGAGCAGGATGGCAAGAAGTACCGCGGAGCCAACCTCTGGAGGGTGGACCGCCACGGAGATGGCTGGGGGACGCCGGTCTGGCTGGGGTCCGGGGTCAACGGCTCGAACCTCGTCGTCGCCCCCAGTGTCGCCGCGAATGGGGCGGTCTATTTCATCCAGCGCCTGGGCGGTGCGATGCACATCTACCGGTCTGAATACCGGAACGGTGCATACCTCCCCGCTACTCGCGTTGCGCTGGGCGACTCCGCCCAGCCCACGCACGACCCCGCCATCGCACCGGACGAGTCTTTTCTCGTTTTCGATTACGGGAAGGGAGACGGGAACCTCGGACGGCTTTCGATCGCCTTCCGCGAAGGGGGCCACTGGAGTGCCCCGCAGGATCTCGGCGACGAGATAAACAAGGACGCCCCCTGGGGCGCCCACCTCAGCCCCGATCATCGCACCGTCTACGTCACCGGGAATACCCACATCTGGAGCCTGTCTCTGGCGCCAACGAAACCCTGAGCGTCCGAAGCGTGTCGGACAGTCTGACCCCAGGCCGGACGCCTTCATGGTTCACGCCGTAACGCTCGCGCTCCTGATGCAGTCGGCCGCACCACGGATCCCCGCGGTCGATGTTCGTCTGGTGACCGACGAGCCGGACGCCGTCGTCGCCATCCTCCGGCTGCGTCAGGCAGGACGAGCCCCCACCGATGCTGACTGGCTGCGCCTCTTTTCCTCCGCCGGCTACCGGGCGCTGGCGCGGCGGGAGACCTCGTTCAAGCGTCCCTTCTCGGAGGACCGGTTCCGGGCCTTCGTCCTCTCGGATTCCCTGTTGGCCCGCGCACCGCAGATCATCGCGACGCTGGATGCCTGGCGGCACATCGATGTGCACGACGCGGCTGCGCTGGCGCTCGCCTACCTCCCGCCCGGCACTCCGCTTCATTCCACCGTGTTCTTCGAGATCAAGCCACAGGGCAACAGCTTCGTGTTCGACCTCGACGGTGAGCGGGCGATCTTCCTGTATGTCGACCCGTCGAAGAGCGGGCCCCAGACGGAGAACACCATGGCCCACGAGCTGCACCACGTCGGCATCACGGCGGCATGCCGCGACACGGGAGCGGTGCGGGATTCGGCCGTGTGGCGGACGGAGCAGTGGATGACGGGCTTCGGGGAGGGATACGCCATGCTCGCGGCGGCCGGCGGTCCCGACGTGGATCCCCACGCCCTCGACGACTCCGCGACGCGGGCCCGGTGGAATCACGACGCTGGAAACTTCAATGCGGATCTCGCGCGGGTGCAGGCTTTCTTTTTCGACATCCTCGACCACCGGATCCCGACCGACTCGATCGCGGAGCACGGCATGAGCTTCTTTGGCATCCAGGGACCCTGGTATACGGTGGGATGGCGAATGGCGGTCGTCGTCGAAAAAACCTACGGGCGACCCCGGCTGATCTCCGAGATGTGCGCGCCGGCGCGTTTTCTGGCGACGTACGATCAGGCCGTACGCGAGACGCATCGAACCGCCCAACTGGCTACGTGGTCCGACTCGCTCTTCGAAAAGCTGCGCCCGCACTAGGCGCCATTTTCGGACCAGGGGAATCCGCCTAACAGTCGACCCGGCTTTTGAGCAGTATTGGAGCCGTGACGGGCTTCCTACGCAATCTTCCGATCGCCGGGTTGATCCTGGCCGCGTGCTATGCGGGCCCCGAGCCGGCGGTGATGCCGGAGCCGGGCCAGCTCGCGCGGATCAGGCACCTCCGCATCGAGGCGCCGGCCAGCGCCTGCCCCGGAAAGGCGTTCGCCGCCACATACGACGGACAGCTGGACGACGGGTCCTGGCTTCCCCACCGCCTCCCTCCGGAGCTGGTGCGTCTCGAGAGTCCCGACGCCACTCCACTCGTCACCGGCGATTGGGCTCCCGACCCGAATCCGATCAACAGCCTCAACTCGGGCTTTCAACTCATCGCGACGCTGCGCACCGACACGACCGTCGCCGATACGCTCGTGATCCCGCCGGAGTACGAATGCCTGGCGCGCGGATTCCGATTCGAGGGCGCGCCCGGAGAGCCGGGAGGCCGCGGCGCAGTCGGTCCGGCCGTGTCGGTCTCCATCGGAGTCGTGCGCACCCGCTACTACAAGGCGCTGATCGTCGCGGGGATTCGGGTCCTGGACGCGCCTCCGTTCTACGTGGTGGCGGATGCATCCAAGGTGCCGCCGTCCGGCTGGATCTCCGTCGTGTCGGTGGGTGGCCAGGGAGGGATCGGAGCTCCGGGCGTTCCCGGAAGGAACGGAGATCGTGGAGGCGACGGATGTCCCGGTGATCCGGGAGGCCCGGGGCAGGGTGGCGGTCCGGGCGGGAATGGCGGACCGGGGGGGCGCGGTGGGCAGGTCACCATCGTCGGCCCCGACGATTGGCCGCTGTTCGCCAGTCTCATCGACGCCCGCTCAGAGGGAGGGCGAGGAGGACCTGGCGGCCAGGGTGGACCCGGTGGTGAAGGGGGCATGGGTGGGAGGCACCCGCCGGTGACACGATTGTCGTGCGCCGATGGTCCCATCGGGCCTTCGGGCCGGCGTGGCTCCGCGGGCCGTGACGGCCCGCGCGGCGCACCCGGTCCTCACCCCCAGATCCAGGCCCAACCGGCGAAGGAGGTGTTCGGGCGTGACGCGCCCCTTGCACTCCAGGTTCTGGTGAGCGCCACACCCTAGGGTCATATTGGCGATCGCCGTCCAAGGCTTTCGGTCATGAGCGGTACATCCGATCAGCTGTTCGCCGCACTCTACCACGAGCTGCACGCCCTGGCGCAGCGGCGGCTCCGCGGACTGCCCTACGGTTCCACCCTCAGCACGACCACGTTGCTTCACGAGGCGTATCTCAGTCTCGCGGACAACGACCAGCTCCGGTTCCCCGACCGCTCCCGTTTCCTCTCGTACGCTTCACGCGCCATGCGCGGTCTCATCATCGACTACGCCCGGCGCCGCTCGGCCGCCAAACGGGGAGGCGAGTTCCAGCTCCTCCCCCTCGACGGCTCGGAGGAAGGGCCTGGTGTGCTTCCGTCCGAGCTCGATGCGCTGGGGCTGGCGCTGGACGAGCTGGCGACCCTGGACCCGCCGCTGGCGGAGCTCGTCGATCTGCATTTCTTCTGCGGTCTCTCGTTCACGGAGATAGCGGGCATGCGGGGCGTCTCTGAGCGCACCATTCAGCGCGACTGGCGCAAGGCGCGCGTCATCCTCCATCATCAGCTGCGGTGACCACACCCCTCGATCCCCTCGATTGGCAAGCGCTCAACGCCCTGCTCGACGCCGCACTCGAGCTCGAGCCGGAGGCACGCGCGGCCTGGCTGGCGGAACGCCGCCGCGAGCGGCCTGATCTGGTGGACCATCTGGAGCAGCTCCTCGCCCGTGAGGCGCGTGCCGATGCCGAAGGATTCCTGTCTCCCGCCGAAGCCCCACCCATGGCCGAGCTCTTGGCCTCACCCGTGACCCGCGAGCTGGGTCCCTGGCGGCTCGAGCGCCCGATCGGGCAGGGCGGGATGGGGACTGTGTGGCTGGCCAGCCGTGCCGACGGGCGCTTCAAAGCCACCGCCGCCATCAAGTTCCTGGCCCTGGCCCTGTCGGGCCCCGAAGGCGAATCGCGGTTCCGGGCCGAGGGACATGTGCTGGCCCGCCTCACGCACCCGAACATCGCGCGGCTCCTCGACGCCGGCGTCAGTCCCGGAGGCCAGCCCTACCTCGTGCTGGAACACGTGGACGGGCAGGCCATCGACCAATGGTGCGACGAGCACCGTCTCAACGTGGCGGGACGGGTGGCTCTCTTTCAGCAAGTGCTCGCCGCGGTGGCCCATGCGCACGCGAACCTGATCGTCCATCGGGACCTCAAGGCGTCCAACATCCTGGTGGCGAAGGACGGCACGGTAAAGCTGCTCGACTTCGGGATCGCGAAGATGCTCGAGGGTGCTCCGGAGGACGACACGGTCACCCGAACCCGGATGCTGACCTTCGATGCGGCGGCCCCCGAGCAGATCCGCGGCGAGCCGGTCTCCACCGCCACGGACGTCTACGCCCTGGGGATCCTGCTCTACCAGCTCCTCGCGGGCCGGCATCCGACCAACGAAGACTGTCCCACACCGGCCGCGCGGGCCCGGGCCATCGTCGAAGTGGAACCGGCCCGGCTCTCACGTTCGGTGACTCCCCAGGCGGCGGAGACGCGCGGCGCGGGCATCGACCGGCTGCGGGCGCAGTACGCGGGCGATCTCGACAACATCGTCGCCAAGGCCCTCGACAAGGATCCGGGCCGCCGGTACCAGACCGTGGCCGCGCTCGCCGACGATCTCACCCGGTACCTCCAGCATGTCCCCGTCACCGCCCGCCGGGCGACCATCGTCTATCGCACGGCGAAGTTCGTACGCCGGAACCGGGGAACCGTCGTCGCCGGCGCGCTGGTGTGGCTGGCCCTGATCGGCGCGGCCGTGGTCACCGCCCTGCAGGCGCGCGCCGCCCGCGTGCAGCGGGACGAAGCGCGGTATCAGTCTCAGCGCGCCGACGCGCAGGTCGAGTTCCAGACGCTCCTCTTGTCCGAGGTCGGCGACAAGCCGATGACCATGGGGGAGCTGCTGGACCGCGGGCGGCAGCTCCTGCTCCGCCAGGGCGGTGATCCGCGCTTCCTTTCATCTCTATTGGTGGACCTCTCGGACCGGTATGGCGAGATCGGCGCCCGCCCGGTCCGTGACAGCCTCCTCAACGTGGCCGACTCGATTGCGACGAGCTTGCGGTCCCCCGCCCTCATGGCCGAAGTGCGGTGTGATCGGGTGGACCAACTGCGCACCGAAGGACGCTACGATGAGGCCCGAAAGGTCCTCTCGGGTGCGGACTCCCTGCGGGAGGGTGCGGATGATCCGACGGTCAGCGTGGGCTGCCTGGAGACGCGCGGAAACTTGTTGATGGAGACGGGGCATTTCGACTCCGCGGGCCTGGCATTCTCCGAAGCCGTCGCCATCAAGACCCGGATCGGGCAGACCCGGGACGCGGCGTTCTTCAGTCTGCTGAGTGGGCTGGCGGGTGCCCAGGATGAAGGGGGAAATCCCCGCGCCGCCCTCGCGACGTTCCATCGCGCGCTGACCGGAATGGACTCGAGCGGGCGGGGCGGGATGATGGAACGGGTGATCATGGAGCATGACAACGCCTATGCGCTGGCCCGACTGGGTGAGCTGGCTGAAGCAGAGCGCATGTATCACGATGTGCTGATGCGAGCCGCGCGCGCCGACGCCGCAGGCCGGATCGACTGGCAGCCACTGATCCACTACGCCGAAACGGCGCTGATCGAGGCGCACGGGGATTCCGCGGCGAAATACTTCGGCGTGATCGTGGACCGGGCCGTCGCTCAGAAGGACTCCTACTGGCTTGGCCGCGGGCTGTATGGATTGGCCAGAGCCCAGATCGCGACCGGCGATCTCCAGAAGGCACGCGCCACCGCGGCGCGGTTCAGAACCGTCCTCAAGGCATTTCCGCGCGTGCAGAACACCGATGACGTAGTGCCTGACACCACGACACTGGAAGGGATGTTCGCCCAGGCGGCGGGCCAGGCGAGGGTGGCCCAGCAGGCCTACCTGACCGCCCTGCACCGGAGCGGCTGGTTTGAAGGGAAGCGACGCATCCGGATGCGGCCGGTGGTCATGGCCGCAGGAGACCTGGCCATTCAGCTGGGATGGACCGACAGCGCGTTTTTCTACGCCCGCATGCTCGACTCCACCTCCTCCTGGGATTCCCTCACCTATCGCCGGAGCGGCTGGATAGGGGCCGCGGGCCTCCTGGAGGCCCGGGCCCGTCTGGCCTCGGGAGACACCGCCCAAGCCCGTATAGCCGCCACAAACGCCCGGAGGGCCCTGACCAATGGGCTGGGACCGGACCACCCCCTCACCCGGGGGGCCGATTCCCTCCTATCGAGGTTGTCGGGTTTGAAGCCCTAGTTCCGATATACCTCCTTGGAGGCGTACACCCTCGAGGGAGGTAACATGTCGTCCGTCCGTCTGATCCCCGCCGTGCTGGCCGTCGCCGGGCTCGTCGCCTGCGAGCAGCCCCGGGACCCCATGCAGCCCGCGACGGCGCGCGGCACCGCTCTGTCCGTCGCGGCGACCGGAAACCAGGCCCCCATGCCTGACCCGTCCGGAATAGTCGCCACCTACAGCACCAGCGGCGGGCTCGATCTCCGGGGCCCCTTTTTCCAGTCACTCGGCACCAACGGCCGTTCCTGCGCCTCCTGCCATGTCATCGGGAATGCCATGGGCCTGTCGGCCGATTACGCGCGGCAACTCTTCGCGGCGAGTGCGGGGACGGATCCGCTCTTTGCGCCGGTCGATGGCGCGAACTGCCCCAACACGCCTCCCGGGAATGACCCGGACGCGCACAGCCTGCTGATCGGCAATGGTCTCATCCGCGTGGGGATCACCGAGCAGGGGGTCACGCAATACACGCTCTCCGTGGTGCACGACCCGTACAACTGCGCCGCGCACACCGACTCCACGGGCACGACGGTCTCGGTCTATCGGCGGCCCCTCCCGGCCACCAATCTCGGCTTCCTGACGGCCGTGATGTTCGACGGCCGTGAGACCGTCATGCCCCTCAACAATCCCGCGACCTTCGCCGCGAATCTCCGGGCCGATCTCTCGCACCAGGCGATGGATGCGACACTGGGGCACGCGCAGGCGGCGGTGGCGCCCACGAGCGCCCAAGTGGCGGGGATCGTCGATTTCGAGATGTCCCTCTACAGCGCCCAGCGGGCTGATAATGCCGCGGGTGAGCTCAACGCGTCGGGGGCGAACGGAGGTCCCGGTGCACTGGCCGGCCAGCCGTTCTACCCGGGCATCAATGACCCCTTGGGTGGGAATCCCACCGGCGCCGCGTTCGATCCGGCGTCCATGAGCATTTTCCAGCGGTGGCTGTCGCTGACGAACAGCGGGAAGCAGACGCCGGCCCGGCAGTCGATTGCCCGCGGTGAACAGATTTTCGGAACCCATGCGTTGACCATCACCAACGTCCGGGGCCTGAACGACGCGCTGGGCCTGCCGGCGATCACCGGCACCTGTACCACCTGCCACAACGCGCCCAATGTCGGCGACCACTCGCTGCCCTTGCCCCTCGACATCGGGACGAGCCACGCCGTGGCGTACGAAACGGACCCCCATATCCTCGCGGCCCTGCAGCAGCTCTCGACCCCCGATCTGCCCATTTATGAGGTCGCATGCCCCTCAGGCACGTCCTTCACCAGTGACCCGGGCAAGGCGCTGCTGACCGGAAAGTGCGCCGACCTGAACCGGATCAAGGGGCCGATTCTCCGCGGTCTGGCCGCACGCGCACCCTACTTCCACAACGGGGCAGCAGCGTCACTCGAGCAGGTGGTGGCGTTCTACAACGCCCGGTTCCAAATGAACCTGACGGCGCAGGAGCAGTCGGATCTGGTCGCGTTTCTGAAATCGCTCTGATCGCAACGCCCGGGCACGGACACGGGAAGACTCGCTATCCTTCTTCCCGTGTCCGTGCCCGAATTCATCAGCGAACGCGTCCCCCTCGCCCCCCTCACGACCCTCGGACTGGGCGGCCCGGCCCAGTACCTCGCTGAATGCCGCACCACAGACGAAATCGTCGAGGCGTTGCGCTGGGCGGCCGCGCATCGCCTCGGAGTCACCATCCTGGGTGGCGGGAGCAACGTCGTCCTCCCGGATGAGGGCCTGAGAGGATTGGTTCTCCACGTCACAACCAATGGCTTGGAGTTCCGGGAGTCGAACGGCGAAGTCGAGGCTGAAGCCGGGGTCTCCTGGGACACCCTGGTCCAAGGCGCTGTCGCACGGAACTGGGCCGGCGTGGAGTGCCTCTCGGGCATCCCGGGCACGGTGGGTGGGACTCCCATCCAGAATGTCGGCGCCTACGGCCAGGAGATCGCGAGCACCCTTCGTTCCGTCACCTGTCTCGATCGTACCACTCTCGCGGTCCATACCTTCGGCCCGGGGGAGTGCGAATTCGGGTATCGCACCAGCCGGTTCAAGGAGCGTGACCGGAGTCGCTACGTCGTGCTCGCCGTCTCCCTTCGCCTCACACCGGAGGGAGCGCCGCAGATCGCCTACGCGGACCTGGTGAAGGCCGTGCGACCCTCGGCCACGCTCCGTGAAGTCCGGGACGCGGTGCTCGCAATCCGACGGAGCAAGGGCATGCTCATCGAGTCCGCGGCCTCACATCGGTCGGCAGGGTCCTTCTTCACCAACCCGGTGATCGATGCAGCCGCCTTTGAGGCACTGGAGACCAGGTGCCGGGAAAGCGGCCTGCCCCCCATGCCCCGCTATCCTGCCGGACCCGGGCGAGTGAAGCTCTCCGCGGCCTGGCTCGTGGAGCGGGCGGGTTTCACCCGGGGGTTCCGGAAAGGGGGCGTCGGCGTCTCGCCGCAACACACGCTCGCCCTGGTGAATCTGGGAGGGACCACCGCCGAGCTGCTCTCATTTGCCGGGGACATCATCGAGGCGGTCGAGGCGCGTTTCGGCGTGCGGCTCGC
>DASUBP010000219.1:0-3391 GCA_035763205.1 Gemmatimonadales bacterium | reverse complement strand
GGCCTGCTCGCCCCGCCGGCCGCCCTCCCCGGACTGCGGAAGGCGCTGCGGGATCCTGAGTGGTGGGTCCGGTTGCGGGCGGCGCTCGCGCTCACCCGCTTCGGCGGCGCGGGACGCGACGCGCTGGTGCAGGAGGAGCGGGGGCCAAACGCCGGAGCCCGCAACACCACCGAGCTCGTGCTCGGACTCTCGCCGCAGGCGCTGGCGGAGTACGCGACGTGACTCACCTGATCCCCGCGGTTGAAGCCCTCATTCTGGTCTATTTCGTCGCCCTGAACTCGTTCTACGGGCTGCTTCTGCTCATGTCCATCCCGGAGGTCTGGGAGCAAACGCGGCTGGCCGAAGACGAGGATCTGCAAAAACTGATGCTGTCTGACGCGCTTCCGCCTCTCACGATCATGGTCCCGGCGTACAACGAGGGAGAGACGATTCAGGCGAGCGTCACGGCCATGCTCACCCTCGAGTACCGGCAGTACGAAGTCGTGGTCGTGAACGATGGTTCGAAGGACGATACCATGCAGCGCTTGCGGGACGCCTTCGATCTGTACGAGGTGCCCCGGATCTATCCCGAGACCATCATTACCAAGCCGATCCGTGCGGTGTACCGCTCGCGGTCCCGCACGCGGCTCACGGTGATCGACAAGGAAAATGGCGGGAAGGCGGACGGGCTGAACGCCGCCATCAACGCGTCACGCTACCCGCTGGTGATCGCCGTCGATGCGGACACCCTCATCGAGCCCGACGCCCTGCTTCGCCTCACCCGCCCCTTCCTGCTCGGCGGGAACGTCGCGGCGGTCGGCGGCACCATCCGCGTGGCCAACGACTGCACCGTGCAGCATGGCCGGGTGCTCGACCCTCGGGTGCCGCGCTCGTTTCTCCCGGGCGTGCAGGTCGTCGAGTACCTCCGTGCCTTCCTCTTCGGGCGCCTGGGCTGGAACCGCCTGGGCGGCAATCTGATCATCTCGGGCGCGTTCGGGCTATTCCGGCGGGAATATCTGCTCACCATCGGCGGGTACCTCACGAACAGCGTCGTGGAAGACATGGACGTCGTGGTGCGCCTGCACCGGCACCTCCGGGAAAGGAAGATCCCCTACGTCATGCCGTTCATTCCCGACCCCGTGGCCTGGACCGAAGTGCCGTCCAGCCTGGCGGTGCTGGGCCGGCAACGCGAGCGCTGGCATCGGGGCCTGATCGCCTCCCTCTGGACCTACCGCGACATGCTGTTCAATCCGCGGTACGGGCAGGTCGGACTCGTCGCGGTACCCTTCTACGTATTCGGCGAGATGCTCGCGCCGGTGGTGGAAGTGATCGGCTACGTGATCGCCGTGATCGCCGTCGCCACTGGCCGCGTGGACCCGGTATTCGCGATCCTGTTCTTCCTCTTCGCCTGGGGCTACGGACTCTGCCTGTCGATCTGGGGAGTGGTCCTGGAAGAGACGTCATTCCGGAAGTACCGCCGGTCGGGAGACCTGGGACGACTGCTCGTCTACGCACTCCTCGAGAACTTCGGCTACCGGCAGTGCACGGTCTGGTGGCGGCTCAAGGCGTTCTGGGCGGCGTGGCGGCGCCGGAAGACCTGGGGGGAGATGACGCGCACCGGGTTCGGCGGTCCCCCGCGCCAGTCCCGCCTGTACGCACAGTCCCCGAGCGGGATGTGGCAGAAGGTGGAGTAGCCGTAGATTAGGGGATGCCTGAGCTGAACCCGCAGATCTCCCTCACCGTCAACGGCGAACCGGCACAGGTCGCATTCGCCCCCCACAAGACGCTCCTGGAAGTCCTTCGGGAGGACCTGGGGCTGACCGGGACCAAGCACGGCTGTGAGCTCGGTGAGTGCGGCACCTGCGCCGTGCTCGTGGATGGAGTCCCCGTCCTCTCGTGCCTCGTCCTGGGGCTCACCTGCGCCGGAAAATCGGTGAAGACTGTCGAGGGCATGGCCCAGGGAGCCAGGCTCCATCCGCTGCAGGAGGCATTCGCCGATCTGGGAGCGGCCCAGTGCGGGTACTGCACCCCGGCCATCCTGCTCGTCGCCGAGGCGTTGATCGCCGCGAATCCCCGCCCCAGCCGGGATCAGATCAAGGAGGTCCTGGCGGGCAACCTCTGCCGGTGCACCGGCTACATCAAGATCTACGAGGCCATCGAGCTCGCGGCCGCGCGCATGCGGGGCGAGAAGGCCGAGCCGTCGCAGGAAGCGATGTATGGCCGCCGCTAAGGAGCTGCGAGTCGTCGGCAAGGCCCACCGCAAGGTGGACGCGGTCGGCAAGGTCACCGGCGCGCTTCGATACGCCGATGACCTGAGTTTGCCGCGAATGCTCTACGGCAAGTTGCTCCGCTCTCCCCATCCCCACGCGCGCATCGTCTCCATCGACACGTCGAAGGCCCTGGCAGTGGAAGGCGTCAAGGCCGTGCTGACGGGGAAAGACACACCGATCCCGTTCGGCATTCTGCCCGTGAGCCAGGATGAGCACGCGCTCTGTCCTGATCACGTCCGCTTCGTGGGCGACCCGGTGGCGGCCGTCGCGGCGACGAGTGAAGAAACGGCGACCGCGGCACTCGACCTGATCGACGTGAAATACGAGCTCCTGCCCAGCATTGCGTCCCCGGAAGACGCGGTGACGACACCGGAACCACGCATTCACGACTACGGCGACTCCGGCAATCTCCACAAGCTCATCAATCTCGAGTTCGGGGATGTCGAGGAGGGGTTCGAAGAAGCGGATCACGTCCGCGAAGACATGTTTTTCTTCGAGGGAAACACGCACCTCCCGATGGAGCAGCACGCCTGCCTCGCCGAATGGTCCGCGGATGGGAAGGTGACGCTGTGGAGCTCGACACAGACGCCGCACTACGTGCATCGCGCGCTCGCGAAAGTCCTGGAGCTGCCCCCGGCACGAGTCCGCGTCATCGCCTGCCCCAACGGGGGCGGCTTCGGCGGCAAGAGCGATCCCTTCAATCATGAGATCGTCGCCTGCAAGCTCGCGATGCTCACGGGGCGGCCGGTCAAGATCACGCTGACCCGCGAAGAGGTGTTCTACTGCCACCGCGGCCGTCATCCAGTCCTCATGTGGGTCAAGACGGGAGTAAAAAAGGATGGCGCCATCACGGGCATGCACTTCAAGTCCCTGCTCGATGGCGGCGGGTACGGCTCCTACGGCGTGGCGAGCACCTACTACACGGGTGCCCTGCAGACCGTCACGTATCAGGTGCAGCGGTACAAGTTCCAGGGAGCCCGCGCCTTCACCAACAAGCCCCCCTGCGGGCCCAAGCGGGGCCACGGCACCCCGCAGCCGCGCTTCGCGCTCGAGGTACACCTCGACAAGATCGCGGACGACCTCAAGCTCGATCCCGCCGAACTCCGGTTGAAGCACCTGGTACCCGCCGGATCCCTCACCGC
>DASUBP010000218.1:0-9635 GCA_035763205.1 Gemmatimonadales bacterium | reverse complement strand
GAGGGGGCCTATGGACGCCAGTCCTGAGCATCTGGTCAATCAGGCGCGGGAGCGCTTCCAGCTCGGCGACTACTATGGGACCATTCACCTCGTCGAGGATGTGGTCGCCACGGGCCGGGCGTTCGCCGACGCCCACCACCTCCTGGGCCTGTCGTACTCCCTGGTGGGCCAGTACGACAAGGCGCTCGAGGAGCTCGATGAAGCACTGGAGCTGAACCCCAGGTACGTCGAAGCGCTGGTGCACAAGGCACTGGTCCTCAATCAGTTGGGCCGGGAGGATGAGGCGGACGCCGCCTTGCGGCGCGCCGGGCAGCTGGGAAGCGATACCCAGCGGGGGTTTGCCGGGCACGTAGCCGCCAAGCTGGCGAACCACCACGCCGGTCTGGGGGATGCCTACGTCGAGGCAGGTGGCCTGGGGGAGGGGATCCTTCAGTACCAGGCGGCGCTGGCCCTCGGACCCGGCTTCCATGATTTGAGGTATAAGCTCGGGCGTTTGCTGCTCGAGGCAGGGCGCGTGCTCGAGGCCCGGGAGCAGTTCGAAGTGATCGTACGGGACCGCCCGAACTTTCTCGACGCCTCGGCCATGCTCGGGCTGGCGTGCTACTTGTCCGGGGACGGACTCACCGCGCGCCGGGTCTGGGTGGACCTGAAGGAACGGCGTCCCGAAGACCCCCGGGTCGAGGCATACCTCGGCATGCTCGACCGCGGCGAAGACGTGTCCCCAGAGGAAGTAAGAGCCAAGAAATCCGAACCAGTCCGGGCCAAGAAGAAAAAGAAATCGTGAAGCGCTTTGGAGTCCTTGTTCTGGTGGCCGTCGGGGCCGTCGGGGCCGTCGTGGCCTGCGGGCGCAGCGCCGCGGACCACGAGGCACTGGGCGATCAGGAGTACGCGGCCGGCTCGTACCAGGATGCGCTGGCCGAGTATCAGCTCGGCCTCAAGGCCAATCCCGAGAACTCCGGGCTGCACGCCAAGACGGGAGCCGCCGCGCTCCATACCGGGAACGCCGGGCTCGCGGTGGTCGAGTACCGGGCCTTGGGCGTGAGCGACCGCTCCCGGGTGGACGAAGCCGCGGATGGACTCGAGCGGGCGGCGCGGCTGGCGCAACTGACCCAGGACCATGCGACCCTCGCGAGCGCCGTCGGGGCATTGCGTGCGCTCGCGCCGGGCCGGCCCCTGGGGCAGTATGCGCGGGCCGCGTTGGGAGACGCACTGACCCGAGGGGATGCGGGGGACGTGCTCAATCTGTTGCCGATCGCGATCGCAACGACCGGCGACCCGGCGGTGGCCGACTCGCTGTTGTTCCTGTACGGCCAGGCCCAGGCGCGGAACAAGGCGTGCGACACGGCGTCCGAGGCATTCAACGCGGTGCTGGAACGGAAGCACAACAGGAACGTGGAGGATGACGCGCGGGCGGGCCTGGCCGCCTGTGACCTCGTCACCGCACAGAACCTCCTCGCGCAAGGGAAGCCGGTCGACGCGGAGCCGTGGTTCAGCCGCGCGACCGCACCCGAGGCCGCGGCGGATGTGAGCAGGATGGCCTGGATCGGACTGGGAGACGTGCGCCTGGCGCAGGGAGACGTGCCGGGCGCGCTCGAAGCGTATCAATCGGCGTTGACGGGGGCAGCCCCGGGAGATTCGATCAGCGTGATGGCACAAGGCAAGATCGCGGCACTGGGACGGGCGACGACGCCCCCGGATTCCCATCGATGAAACGAACGGTCGTTGGTGCGGCGCTCCTCGCGCTCGCGGCGTGCGGATCTCCGACGGTGAAGACCGGAGTGACGCCGGACGCGCAGATGACGGAGGCGCGCGCGCTTTTCCACCGCGGCAAGTTCGACGACGCCCTGACCGCCTTCCGCCGGCTGGTCTTCGAGCTGCCGCCGGGTGACCCGACCCTGGCGGAGGCCCGTTACTACGCGGCCGAGTGTCAGTTCCAGGAAGGACTGCTGGTCGAAGCGGCGCATGCGTTCCGCGACGTCGCCGACCAGACGCCGCAGAGTCCGTTTGCCCCCCTCGCGTTGTTGCGCGCCGGGGACGCGAACCTGCGCAGCTGGCGTAGCCCCGAGCTCGACCCCACGCCCGGGCAGACGGCGCTCGCCGTCTACCAGGAGCTGGTGGGCCGGTACCCCGGGACGGAGGCGGCCCTGCGCGCACAGAACCGGGTGCAGCAGCTGAACACCGCGTTCGCCACCAAGGCGTACGAGAACGGGATGTTCTATTTCCGTCGGCGGGCGTACGACTCCGGGATCATCTATTTCAAGGACGTCATCGCCACCTATCCGGACACGAAGCTGGTCACGGAATCGCTGCTGCGGTTGGCGGACACGTACAAGATCATCGGGTATTCGGACGAGCTGAAAGAAGTCTGCGGTACCCTGCGCCGGTTCCATCCCGCCGAGGCCGCCTCCGCCAAGAGCTGCCCGCCGGATTCGACGACGTCCGCCGCGCACTGAGCGCCGTGGACGCCCTGTTCGGCGGCTCGTTCGATCCCGTCCATCTCGGGCACCTGGCGGTCGCGGAAGCCGCCGCGGACCTCCTCGGCGCCGCGATCCGGTTCGTGCCGGCCCGCGAACAGCCCCTGAAACGCGAGGGACACGTGGCCTCGGCATCCCACCGGGCGGCCATGCTGGCGGCGGCGGTGGCGGGAAACCCCAGGTTTTCCGTGGAATCCGTGGAGTTGGAGCTTCCCCCCCCATCCTACACGGTGGCGACCCTGCGGGCCCTGGCCCGGCGGGAGCCGGGGAACCGATTTTTGTTGTTGTTGGGGGCGGACGCCGCCCAGGATCTGCCGCGCTGGCATGAAGCGGAGGCGCTTCCGGGCTTGGCGGATGTGGTAGTGTTCGCCCGCCCGGGGGCGAACGTGCCCCGGACCAAGTTGATCAGCCGGACCATCACCGTCCCGGCGATCGACATTTCAGCGACGGACATCCGCGCCCGCGTGGCGGCGGGACAATCGATTCGATATCTCGTGCCCGAACCCGTTCGGGAGTACATCGCGGCACACGGACTCTACCGGTAGACAGGGCGGTTGATGAATCCGTATCAGCAAACGAAGGCGCTCGTTCAGAAGGTGTTCGGGACCCGGTTCTCGCGGGAGCTGAAGCGCATTCAGCCCCTCGTGAACCAGATTCACGAGCACGAGCGCCGGCTCAAGTCGCTCTCGGACGCCGAGATCCAGGGGCAGACCGCCAAGTTCCGGGGCATCCTCGCGGAGCAGGTCGGGCCGCTCCAGGCGGAGGTCGACCGTCTCAAGAAGGCGAAGCACGACTGCCCCGACGTCGAGGAGCGTCTGGCCCTGGATCGCGACCTGGCCAAGGCCGAGGAACGCTTCAAGGCGGCCCTCGCCGATTCCCTGATGGGGCTTCTGCCCGAAGCCTTCGCGACGGTGCGCGAGGCGTGCCGGCGCCTGCAGGGCGCCTCCGTCGACGTCACGGGGCACCAGCTCCTTTGGGACATGGTGCCGTACGACGTGCAGCTCATCGGCGGGATCGTGCTGCATCAGGGGAAGATCGCCGAGATGGCGACCGGCGAAGGTAAGACCCTCGTCGCCACGCTCCCGCTCTATCTGAACGCGTTGCCGCAGCGCGGGGCGCACCTCGTCACGGTGAACAACTACCTGGCGCGGCGCGACTCCCAGTGGATGGGCCATCTCTTCCGGTGGCTGGGTCTGACGGTCGGCTGCATCGACGACACGGAACCGCAATCACCGGACCGGCGCGCCGCGTACGGCTGCGACATCACCTACGGCACGAACAACGAGTTCGGCTTCGACTACCTCCGCGACAACATGGTCTTCGAGCTGGAGCAGCGGGTCCAGCGGGAGCACCACTTCGCGATCATCGACGAAGTGGACTCGATCCTCATCGACGAAGCGCGCACGCCCCTCATCATCTCGGGGGCGGTCGGCGCGGAGTCGGACGCCAAGTACGCGCAGTTCAACAGTCAGGTCGTCCAGCTGGTCAGGAAGCAGGCGGCGATCGTGTCCGACCTCATCGCCGCGGCGGAGCCGCTGCTCAAGGATGAGAAGACCCGGTACGAGGCCACCACCAAGCTGTACCAGGCCCAGCTTGGCATGCCGAAGAACAAGAAGCTCCTGAAGCTCCTGAACGAAGAGGGCGTCAAGTCCCTGGTACAGCGCGTCGAGCTCGACGTCCTGGCCGACCGGAAATCGCCCGCCAAGGACCAGCGGCTGCGGCACATCGAAGACGACCTGTACTTCGTGCTCGACGAGCGCGGCCACTCGGTGCACCTGACGGAAAAGGGCGTGGAGGTGATGTCCCCCGAGGATCCCCAGCTCTTCGTGGTGCCCGACATCTCTCACGAGATCCACCAGATCGAGCACGACGACGAGCTGACCCCCGCGGAGAAAGTGGAACGCCGCCGCACCGTCGAAGGGGACTACGCCATCAAGAGCGAAACCCTCCACATCATCCACAAGCTCCTGCAGGCGCACGCCCTGTACGAGAAGGACGTGGATTACGTGGTGCAGGAGGGGCAGATCTTCATCGTCGACGAGTTCACGGGGCGGATGATGCCCGGACGGCGGTGGTCGGATGGGCTCCACCAGGCGGTGGAAGCGAAGGAAGGGGTGGCGGTGCGCGAGGAGTCCCAGACGCTCGCGACCATCACCATCCAGAACTACTTCCGGATGTACGACAAGCTGGCCGGCATGACCGGGACCGCCGAGACGGAGGAGATGGAGTTCGATCAGATCTACCGGCTCGAAGTCATGGTGATCCCGACCAACCGGCCCGTCCGCCGGATGGACAAGCACGACCTCATCTACAAGACCCGGCGGGAGAAGTACAACGCCATTGCGGACGAGGTCGAACGGCAGCACAAGCGCGGGCTGCCGGTCCTGGTCGGAACCGTGAGTGTCGAGGTCTCCGAAACGCTGTCCCGCCTGCTGAAGCGGCGCGGGCTCAAGCACGAAGTCCTGAACGCGAAGTACCACGAGCGGGAAGCCGAAATCGTGGCCCAAGCCGGACAGGCCGGCGCCATCACCATCGCCACCAACATGGCCGGCCGCGGTACCGACATCAAACTCGGCGCCGGCGTCAAGCAGTGCAAAGTCTGCGGCCTGCAGGGCCGCGAGGCGTCGTTCGCGCAGCAGGTCGAAGTTCCGGATCTCCAGCAGGGTGAGGTGAAACGGCGCGGCTGCTACGACGACCCGCCGTGCGGCCTGGTGATCATCGGCACCGAGCGCCACGAGTCCCGGCGCATCGACCGGCAGCTCCGCGGACGCTCGGGCCGGCAGGGAGACCCGGGGCAGAGCGTCTTCTATCTGTCGCTGGAAGACGACCTGATGCGGCTCTTCGGGTCGGAGCGGATCGCCAAGCTCTCCGGCGGGTGGGACGAGAACGAGCCGATTTCGCACCCCTGGGTCACCAGCGCCATCGGGACGGCCCAGCAGCGCGTGGAGCTCCAGAACTTCCAGTCCCGCAAGAAGCTGCTGGAGTACGACGACGTGATGAATCAGCAGCGCGAAGTCATCTACTCGCTCCGGCTCTTCGCCCTGGAAGGCGGGGAGGAGCTGAAGGGCGAGGCCCTGCGGATGACGGAAGAAGGCGTCGCCCATCTGGCCGACGAGCTCACCGGGGCCGCGAAGGACCCGATCGAGTGGGACCGCGGGCTGATCGACACCGAATACCTCCAGCGCTTTCTGCTTTCGGTGCCGGGCGTGGGCGATCCGGCGACGGTGCGGACCCGCGACGACCTGGTCCATGCGGCACAGGAAGCGGTGCGAAAGGCGTTCGACACCAAGGTCGCCTACCTGAAGGAACTCGAGGCCAGGGCCGGCGCGCCCCGGCTCGCGGATCAGGTGCTCGCCCGCACCATGCTGACCGTGATCGACGAGAAGTGGAAGGACCACCTCTACGATCTCGATCAGCTCAAGACCGGCATCGTGTACCGGCAGTGGGGTCAGAAGGACCCGCTGATCGAGTACAAGCAGGAAGCGTATCAGATGTTCGTGGAACTGATGCATGACATCCGGGCCACCTTCACCGAGCGCTGGTTCAAGGTCCAGGTGCAGTTCGGACCGCCTCCGGGCCAGGGGCCGGCACCACGGACGATGACGGGTCCCGCGGGCGGCACTCCGCGGAAGGCGCCCGCGACGGTGGCGTCGAAGCCCGCGGCCGATGGCATGATCGCGCCCCCCGATGCGCCGCCTCCGGCGCCGGGGCGCGCCCCCGGGGCCATCGTGCCGCCGAGTCCGTATGCGGGAGTGGGCCGGAACGATCCCTGCCCCTGTGGCAGCGGGAAAAAGTTCAAGAAATGCCACGGAGCAGGCGCGTAACGCGTTGTTCTGATACCGGATTCCGGAGCGGCATGACCTAGGTTCGGGTCATGCCGCTTCGGCTTTCAGAGCACCTCGAACAGGACCGCCCGCGCGAGCGTTTATGGCTGTTGGGTGCCGCCGCGTTGACGGCTCAAGAGCTCCTGGCCATTCTCCTTGGAACGGGAGTCGCCGGGCAAGACGCGCTTGCGGTCGCCGGAGACATCCTGTCCCGCGTGGAGGGGTCGGTCAGACGCCTCGCGGGGCGACCTCCGGCGGAGTTGGCCGGGATGCCGGGGGTGGGGCGAACCAAGGCGGCGCGGATTCTGGCCGCGCTGGAGCTGGGGCGCCGGCACCTCGTGGAAGCGGATCCGGCGCCGGACCGGGTACGGGGACCGGCCGACGTGCACCGCTTCTATTCCGCCAGGCTCCGGGACCTGCCGGTGGAGGAGTTTCACGTTCTGGCGCTGGGGAGTCAGAGCCAGATTCTGGGCGACGTGCTGGTGACGCGAGGGATCCTCAACAGCTCGTTGGTGCATCCCCGGGAGGTGTTCCGGGCCGCGATCGCGGAAGCGGCCGCCGGGATCATCGTGGTGCACAACCACCCTTCGGGGGACCCGACGCCCTCGGCGGATGACCGGGCGGTGACGCGGCAGCTGGTGGACGCCGGGCGACTGCTCGACGTGCCGGTGTACGACCATGTGGTGATCGGGGGAGGGCGCTTCGTGAGCTTTGCGGAGGCGGGACTGTTGTGACCGGCACGGTGCCGCTCCTGGCGCCCGAGCTGGCGCGCGCCGTCGCGGGGCAGCGGGAGCGTCTCGACATGGACCTCCTGGCCCGCGCCTACGACGCGAGCGCCCGCGCCCACCAGGGCCAGAAACGCCGCTCCGGGGACGACTTCGTTTCGCACTCCGTCGCGGTCGCCACCATTCTCGCGGAACAGCAGTTCGACTCGACCACCATCGCGGCGGCTCTGCTCCACGACGTCGTGGAGGATTCCGACGTCACCCTGGACGATATCCGGCGTGACTTCGGCCCCGAGATCGCCGGCCTGGTGGACGGGCTCACCAAACTGTCGTCGCTCACGTTCCGGTCCACCGCCGAAGAGCAGGCGGAGAATTACCGCAAACTCCTGCTGTCCATCGCCAAGGATGCCCGCGTCATCCTCATCAAGCTCGCGGACCGCCTGCACAACATGCGGACGCTCGAGCACCTGTCCCCGGACCAGCAGCAGCGGATCGCCCTGGAGACGCGGGAGATCTACGCACCGCTGGCGCACCGGTTCGGGATGGCGCGGGTGAAGGCGGAGCTCGAGGACCTCGCGTTCCGCTTCCTCGAGCCGACGGACTACGCCGAGCTGGCCCGGTTGATCAAACAGACGCAGGAAGAGCGCGACAAGGTCATCGAGCGCCTGCGGGGTCCGCTGCTGGAGGCCCTGACGGTGGCGGGCATCTCCGGCGCGGAAATCACCGGCCGGGTGAAGAACCTCTGGTCGGTGCACCGGAAGATGAAACGGCGCGACCGGCCCTTCGACGAAATCCACGACCGGCTCGCCGTGCGCGTTCTCGTGAACACGGTGGCGGAGTGCTACCACGTGCTCGGGATCGTGCACCACGCGTGGACCCCGCTCCAGGAACGGATCAAGGACTACATCGCGAGCCCCAAGCCCAACGGATACCAGTCCCTCCACACCACCGTCTTCGGTCCCGGCGGACGGCTGTACGAGATCCAGATCCGCACCCGGGAAATGCACCGCACCGCGGAGTACGGTATTGCGGCGCACTGGCTCTTCAAGGAGGGGAAGGCGGCCGACGAGCTCGATCAACAGCTCGGCTGGTTCCGCCAGCTCCTCGAGCTGCAGCAGGACACGCACACGCCGGAGGAATTTCTCGAGTTTCTGAAAATCGATCTCTACCAGGACGAGATCTTCGTCTTCACACCCCGGGGAGACGTGAAGCGCCTTCCCGCGGGCGCGACGCCCCTCGACTTCGCGTTCACGGTGCACACCGAAGTGGGGCAGCACTGCCAGGGTGCGCGCATCAACGGGAAGATCAGCCCGCTCCACCGGTCTCTGACCAACGGCGACACGGTCGAGATTCTCACCAGCCCGCGGGCCCGTCCGTCCCGGGACTGGCTGGCTCATGTGCGGACGGCGCGCGCCCGCCACAAGATCCGGCAGTGGGTGAAGCAGGAAGAGCACGAGCGGAGCGTCACCCTGGGCCGCGAGATACTGGACCGCGAGTTCCGGCGCCGGCGGCTGAAGCCGCCGCTGGCCGAGCAGCTCGAGACCGCCGCCGCCACGCTCTCCGTGGGGACCGGGGAAATGCTCGAGGCGTCCATCGGGCGGGGGGACGTCGCCCTGGGGCAGGTCATGAAGGCCCTCTATCCGGACCTCCCCGCTGAGGCCACTCAGGCGCCCCGGCCCACCGGCTTTGGCCGCGTCATGCAGCGGCTCCGGCTCGGCCGCGGCATCAGGATCCAGGGCGTAGACGGGCTGATGGTGCGGTACGCGCAATGCTGCCAGCCGGTGCCCGGCGACGCGGTGGTCGGGTACGTCACCCAGGGGCGGGGGATTTCCATTCACCGGGCGGACTGCCCGAATCTCCTGACGCTGGCGAACGAAGTCGAGCGCCGGGTCGAGATCGATTGGCAGGAGTCGGAAGGCGAGACGTTCGTCGTGCGGCTGGCCGTGGGCGGTGAAGACCGGCGTGGCTTGTACGCGGACATCTGCGAAGCCGTGAGCGGCACCGGGACGAACATCCGATCCACCGAGCTGGCCTCCCGGGACGGATCCGTGTTCGGCGCCCTGCTGGTGGAGGTGGAGAATCAGACCCACCTGAACAAGGTGATGCGCGCCGTGCGCCGGGTAAAAGGCGTCACCGAGGTTTCGCGCCGGGATTCGGGGGCTCAAATGGAAGGGCCCGCGGTGTAACTTTCCGGGAATGCCCTTCGCGCCCGACGCTCCGTTCCAACCCGCCGGTGACCAGCCTCGCGCGATCCGCGAGCTCACTCAGGGTCTCGCCCGCGGGGACCGGTACCAGACCCTCCTCGGTGTCACCGGATCAGGCAAGACCATGACGATGGCGCAGGTGATCGCCGCGCATGGCAAGCCCGCCCTGGTGCTGTCACACAACAAGACGCTCGCGGCCCAGCTGTACGGCGAGCTGAAGGCGTTCTTCCCCAGGAACGCGGTCGAGTTCTTCATTTCCTACTACGACTACTACCAGCCCGAAGCGTACGTCCCGCAGACCGACACCTACATCGCGAAAGACTCGTCGATCAACGACGACATCGACCGCCTGCGCCTGCGGGCGACCTCGAGCTTGATCGAGCGGGAGGACGTGATCGTGGTGGCGAG
>DASUBP010000217.1:0-3121 GCA_035763205.1 Gemmatimonadales bacterium | reverse complement strand
GCACACCGGGGACATCCTGCTGGAGGGCGTGTCGGTCTTCTCGCCCGGCATGGACCCGGTCGACTTGCGGCGGCAGGTGGGCATGGTCTTCCAGCGCCCCAACCCGTTCCCCAAGTCGATCTTCGACAACGTGGCCTACGGCCCACGGCTGAACGGCCTGTGCCGGGAAGGCGAGATGGACGCGCGGGTGGAGGATGCCCTGCGACGGGCGGCCCTGTGGGACGAAGTGAAGGACCGGCTGCATGAGCCGGGCACCGGACTGTCGGGGGGCCAGCAGCAGCGGCTGTGCATCGCGCGTGCCCTCGCCAACAGCCCCGAGATCCTGCTCCTGGACGAGCCCTGTTCGGCGCTCGACCCCATCGCCACGGAGCGGATCGAGGAGCTCCTGGTGGAGCTCAAGAACGAGGTCACGATCGTCATCGTCACGCACAACATGCAGCAGGCGTCACGCGTGGCGGATCACACGGGATTCTTCTACCTCGGCCATCTGGTCGAGTTCGGCGAAACCTCACAGGTTTTCACGATGCCGAAGGACGAGCGAACCGAGGCCTACATTACCGGGAGATTCGGATGAGCCAGCCACCCAACGCGCCCGAGTCCGCCCGACCGGGCGCCGGCCACCGGCATTTTCACGACGAGCTCGCGGCCCTGAAGGCCGACCTGCTCACCATGTCCGCCGAAGCCCAGGACGCCCTCCGCGAAGCGGTGGACTCGGTGCTGCACCGCGACGCCGCGGTCGCCGCCCGGGTCATCGCCGGCGATGCCCGCGTCGACGCCCTCGAGCTCTCCATCGAAGAGCAAGTCGTACGGCTCCTCGCCACCCAGCAGCCGATGGCGAAGGACCTGCGCCTCCTGATGGCCGTCATGAAGATCGCAAACGATCTGGAACGGGTGGGGGACCACGCTGTCAACATCGCGCAGTCCGCCGAGCGGCTGCTCGCGTCCCGGTCCATCGCGCCGGAGCCCGAGATCATCGAGATGGCCCGCCAGGCGCGCACCATGCTCGCGGACGCGCTCGAGGCCTTCGTCCGCGGCGACGGTCAGGCCGGCAGGGCCATCTGCCGCCGCGATGACGGCGTGGACGCCCTGCACCGCTCGGTGTTCCGGATTCTGCTCACGCACATGATGGAGGACCCGCACATCATCGGCGCGGGGATGGATCTCTTCCTGGTGAGCCGGAATCTCGAGCGGGTGGCAGACTTGGCGACGAACATTGCGGAAGACGTGGTCTTCCTCGTCGAAGGGAAGACGATCAAGCATCATGCTGAGGAGTAGACGCTAAGTCGCCAAGACGCTAGGTCGCTAAGGGGACTGCTTACCGACTTAGCGACTTGGCGCCTTAGCGACTGGCTCGGAAATCCCCCCGAAGAAACGCCTTCACAAACACCAGCCCAGCTACGAACCCCCCCATATGGGCGAACACGGCGACTCCTCCGGTGTCCGAATTCCCGCCCAGCTCCGGCAAGCTGCCGAGGAACTGGAGCAGAAACCACCAGACCAGCATCAGATAGGCAGGCACCGTGATGGTCGTGAAGAAGATGACGATGAACACGAACGTGTGGACCTTCACGCGCGGAAACAGCACGAGGTACGCGCCCATCACGCCGGAGATCGCGCCCGAGGCGCCGATCATGGGGATGGCCGAGTGGGGGGCGGAGATGGTTTGGGCGAGGGCGGCGGCGGCGCCGGAGAGCAGATAGAACACGAGGTAACGCCCGTGGCCCATGGCATCCTCGATGTTGTTCCCGAAGAGCCAGAGGAACCACATGTTGCCGAGGATGTGGAACCAGGACCCGTGCAGGAACATCGAAGAGAACACCGTCAGGTAATTGGGATGGCCCGTCGTGACGCACGCGTAGCCCTGCCCCAGGGGGGTCGACACTCCTGGCGGCAGACTGCGTAGGATTTCCCCGGGGGTGAGCCCCCACACGCACGTGGAGTGCGCCAGGGCGTGGGCTGACCCGGCCCCTTGAAACACGATCCAGACGACGAGATTCAGGACGATGATGCCCACCGTAACGGTGGGGGTAAGGTCGGTCGGGTTGTCGTCCTTGTAGGGGAAGAACATGCCGTAACCCTATGCAAGTCTTGGGGCTTGTCAATCTGCCGTTTTGGCGCTTTTCTAGGGCATACCCCTTGCTCTTAGCGACCCCAGGGAACGCTTCGGCATCAATAACCATGGGTAAGGAGTCGCCGTTTTATGGCTGAGAAGATCATCGGCATCGACCTGGGCACCACGAACTCGGTGGTGGCCGTGATGGAAGGTGGAGACCCCGTCGTCATTCCGAACGCCGAAGGCGGTCGGACCACTCCGTCTGTCGTCGCCTTTACGAAGGATGGAGAGCGGCTGGTCGGTCAGGTGGCCAAGCGGCAGGCGGTCACCAATCCGCAGAACACGATCTTCTCCATCAAGCGGTTCATGGGTCGCCGGATGAACGAGGTGACCGAGGAAACGAAGCGCGTCCCGTACAAGGTCGCCGCGGGCACCAACGACCTCGCCTCGGTCGACATCCAGGGCAAGCGCTACACGCCCCCTGAGATCTCGGCGATGATCCTCCAGAAGATGAAACAGACGGCCGAAGACTACCTCGGCCACAAGGTCGAGAAGGCCGTCATCACAGTCCCGGCCTACTTCAACGACGCGCAGCGGCAAGCCACCAAAGATGCCGGCAAGATCGCCGGTCTCGACGTGGTCCGGATCATCAACGAGCCGACCGCGTCGGCCCTGGCGTACGGCCTCGACAAGAAGAAAGAAGAGAAGGTCGCGGTCTACGACTTGGGCGGCGGCACCTACGACATCTCGGTGCTCGAGCTCGCCGAAGGCGTGTTCGAAGTGAAGTCCACAAACGGCGACACCCACCTGGGTGGCGACGATTTCGACCAGATGATCATCGAATTCCTGGTGGCGGAGTTCAAGCGTGACCAGGGCATCGACCTCTCCAAGGACCCGATGGCCCTCCAGCGCCTGAAGGAAGCCGCCGAGAAGGCCAAGATGGAGCTGTCGTCCGCGATGCAGACGGAGATCAACCTCCCCTTCATCACGGCGGACCAGTCGGGACCGAAGCACCTGAACCTGTCGATGACCCGGGCCAAGCTGGAGCAGCTGGTGGACACCCTGGTC
>DASUBP010000216.1:0-10837 GCA_035763205.1 Gemmatimonadales bacterium | reverse complement strand
CGCGCCATCTGCCCCCAGGCGAGCACCCGCGCGGCGCGGCTGAGCGCCGTCGTGTCGTCCAGGGCGATGACGCAGCCGTCGGGCGCGGGACCCAGCAACGCGATCTGGACCCGGATCCGGCGCGTCCCCACATCCACTTCGCGCTCGGCGATGGTGTCCTGAGCAAGAGCGATGAAGCGGGTGACGTCATCCCAGACTGTGGCCCACTCCCTCCCCGTCGCGGCGGTCAGCTCGTTTCCGGGAGCCACCGGCGCACCGAGCAGCTCCACTGCCCGGGGATTGAGGAGGGTCACCCGCAGTGTGGCATCCACCGCGATGACGCCGGTCGCCACGGTGGCGAGCACCTGGGCGGTACGGCCGCGGGCCTCCTCCAGCGCCTCCTGCGAGCGTTTGATGTCCACCACCATGCGTTCGAAGGCCGACATGACCGGCGCGAACTCGATGGGGGGCACCTCCGGAAAGGTGGGCGGCGCGTCGCCCCTGCCGACCGCCACCGCGGCTTCGCGAAGCACCGCGACGGGCCGCTCGAGGCGGCGCGCCGCCCACCCGGCGAGCCCCGCGGCCGCGGCGAGCCCGGCGATGGTCGCGAGCGCCAGGTCGAGCGCCAGCTCGCGCTCCTCCATCCGCACGCGGGCATCATCCAGCAGCTGCGGAGCCGCGAGCACCACCTGGCCCGTCGGGCCGCCATTGACCACGACGCGATAGCCGACCCGAACGGTGCGGCCAGCCGCCTCCACGGTGGTGGCCGTTTCGATTTCGTCGCGCAACGCCACACGCCGGAAGACGTCGGGAACGAGCAACGGATCCACGACGCCGATATCCGCGAGCACGGGGTCGCTCGTTCCGACCAGGGCCCCACCCCGGTAGGCCCAGAGTCCCGCGTCGAGGCGAGTGCCCAGGTCGCGAATGGCTTCAGGCGCACCCGGACGGTCGAAGGGGACTTGTTCCGCTGACCGGGTCGCATCGCGGAGCGTCTGCGTGATGAGGAGATCGCCGGCGAAGGCCGCGCTCTGCGTGAGGTCGGCAAAGCTCCACGCGCCGAACGCGAGAACCGGCGTCACAAAGAAGGCGACGAGCGCCGCGGCGAGGCGGAGACGATAGCTCTGGCGGAGCTGCGTCAGCGGCGAGGGCCCCTCGCGGGGCGGCTGCGGCACGAAGAGACCACCCGCCCCCATCAGCGCGACCAGGAGCGCGAGATCGACGAGGACGGCGAGCGAACCGCGCACCAGGAGTCCGCCGGCGCCGCCCAGTCCCACCAGCGCGTGCACGTGCCGGACGCCATCCGCGAAATCGAAGCGCCGCTCTCCCCGCACCGTCCAGCCGTCCCGCGACCACGTGAACTGCTCCGTGGCTCCCGACGTGTGACTCGGGGCCGAAATGGTGAGTGTGTACGGGGCGGTGACGCGACCTTCCCCCCGCAGAAATCGCGTGACGCGATCCGATGCGATGACCAGGGTTTTCGGTCCGACCCCCACGGTGATCCATTCGCCCGACAGCAGAGGGGCGACCAGGACCTCATGCAGCCCGGGAATTCGAACGATCTCCTCCACGCGAGGCAGCGTGGGAGCGCCCGGGCGGCGCACGAGCGCCGCCAGCAAGGGATCCGGCAGATCGAGGGCCGCGAGCCGGAGCTCCGTCTCCAATTGGCCCTCGGGAGACCAGAGCGCCAGGACCGCCGGGTAGCCCTCGGAGGCGAGACGTGACGAATGCCACAGGGAGTAGAGCGCCCCGGCGGACTGCGGCGCTCGGATGGTATCGGTGATCGCGGCCAGCGAGTCCAGGGCGCTGGCGATCCTGGGGTCTTGCACAGCGCCCAGGCCGGCGACGTCCCGTTGCGCGAGTGAGAGCCGCCCTTCAATGGAGGCCCCCCAGGTCACGAGCGCCGCGGCGGTGCCGGCGACCGTGGCCACCGTGAAGAGCGTCGCTCGGCGGCGGGCAGGCACGATGGCCCCGGCGAGCGCGGGGAGCCACAAGAACGTGTACCACTCGGGCCACGCGTCGTACGGCCGCCAGAGCCAGAGGCCCGCCACGGCGGCGAGGATAGCCCACGCGCAGGCGGCCGCGAGCGTCCACGGAATGCGCCGCGGTTCCTCCGGTCCCCGCACCAACGCGGCCGCCAACAGCACCAACCCCATGGCCACCGCGGCGAGCGCCACTTCCCACGACAGCCAGAGCAAGAGACTGACGCCCGCCGCCGGGGGTCTGATTCCCCGCCCGAAGTACCGGACCAGATAGGGTGCCGCCAGGATCAGAAATCCGGCGGGGATGAGTGTGTACCAGCGGCGGGGGAACCCGCGGCGCCAGAGCGCGGCGGCCGCCACGATCACCGCCGCACTCACCAATCCCAGCGCGACGGCGGATCCGCTGGCGAATCCGAGCAGCGGCTGCGCCAGCGTGGGCGAAGAGGGTCCCGACTCCGTGAGCATCGGCACCATGGGGAAACGCGTCAGGGTCCCGGCGGCCACCGCCAACGTTGTCCAGCGCCATGACCCCAGCGGCGCGGCCATAATAAGGAAGAGGAGCAACACGATGAGGCCGATGGCCACCCCACGTTGCCCTTCCCGACCGAGGGTCTGGATGGCCTCGGCCTGCACCGGCGGCAAGGGTTTCACGCTGAAGAGCGTGTCGCCCAGGTCGCAGCTCTTGGCGCAGTAGTCGAAGACGTCGTGATCGTGCGGGGCGGTGCGCGGCGCGTAGAACTTCAAGTCCACGCCGAACTCTCTCGCGAATCGGCGGGCGACGGCGCCGTCGCCGTCAGGAATTGACGGCCCGGCGTCGAGGAGAACGGTGCCGACCGCCACCGCCCCCGCGGCCGTCTGGCGCCGGGCCTCCAGCGTCACGTAGAATGGGGAAATGTTCGCCCGCAATTCCGCCGTGTCGGGCACCGGGAGGATCCGGTGCCGGCCGGCCCACGCGATGGGGGTGCCGTCCGCCGCCACGAGCGCCACACCGCGCTCCACGCCGGCCGTGCCGTGCCGCGCGGCGGACGCCAGGCGGTCGAACGCCTGTTCGCGCGGCAACGACGCCGCCTGGGCCGCGCGGCGTGCGAGGTCGCGGGCGTCGTTCACCGCCGCGCCGAGCTCGCGACTGAGCTGGAGCGACGCGCGGTCGAGCCGCTCTTCCCGGGCCGCGCTCCAGCAGCAGGACAGGGTGGCGGTTCCGGTCACGGTCCGCAACATTGCAGCCGCGATGATCAGCGCAGCCACCGCCAATCCCGGATCGGCCCAGCGCCGCGGCATTCGCCACAACGTGGCGAGGAGCAGGAACGCCACGAGCAGGAGATCCGCGTACGCCCATCCCGGTCCCCCGCTCCGCAGCCACTCGGCGGCGCCGACGGCGGCCAACATCCCGGCGATCAGCCGGTGACGGGCGGCAGGCCCCTGCCATTGAGAGAGCTCCCGCCCGATCACGTGCGGGACATCCTCGCGCGCGATCCGCGGTTGCTCGTCCCCGTCGGAACGTGCGAGCAGCATGGACCGCACCTCCCGTTGGGGACCGACAGTATCATCGTGGAGCGGCTCGCGGACGACTTGTCGGCGGCGTTCGGGATCCTCCGCGCCCCCACCGTCGAATACGGCGTCAACGCGATCACCAAGCGGCCCATTCCGGGGAATGCCGGCGTGCGGCGGAAGACCCTCCACCGCCTGATGAACGACCTCCTGACGGCGTGGGAAGAGGGCGGCGTGGAGACGTTCGTGATCCTGACCGCGCACGGGCACGACCCGCACCAGGAGGCGCTGTCGACCCTGCGGACGCGCGAAGCGCGCATATTCACGGTGGACGTGTTCTCGCTCGACTTCACCGAACTCCTCGACGACCCCGAAGGGCCGGTCCACGGCGGTGAGCTGGACACTTCCCTGCTCCTGCACCTGGCGCCGGACCAGGTGCGGATGGAGCTGGCGCAGGACTTCTCTCTCGCTCCCAAAGCCCTGGCGAAGTACCACCGGGGCAGCACTTCGATCCCCACGAGCGGGCCCGGGTCCGTCGGCCGCCCGACACTCGCCACCGCGGAAAAGGGGGCCCGGGTGTATAAGATGATTCTGGAACGTATCGGCACGCGAGTTCTGGGAGCCTACGCACCGTGATCCCCATCCTGTTGGTGCTCGCCCTGCCCCAAGTGGCCGATTCCGGGATCCTGGTCATCCGTCAGGACTCGACCCTGATCGCCCGGGAATCGTTCCATACCAGCCCCGGCCCGACCAGCGGGGGGTGGATCCTCGATGCGAACGTCCGCTACGACCGGAGCCGCCCGGTCGTGCAGTTGGCGCCCATCGTCCAGGTCGGTTCCGACCTGGCGGCGGTGAAGGTGCAGTTCGACGCGGGCGATCCGGGTTCCCCCCTCCACATCATCGGACAGGTCGGGCGGCACCGGTTCACTTTGAGATACGTCTCGCGCTCGGACGAGCGCGCGCGCGAGCTGCCCGACCAGGGCCGGGCCGTCGTGGTGGATGACTCGGTGTTCTCCCTCTTCACGCCGGTCGCCTGGCTGGTCCGCGGAGGCGCGGGGACCGTGTCCGCCATCTTCCCGCGGCCCGGCGTCGCCGAGACGTGGACCGTCAGGGATGAGGGCTTGGTATCCACAGGGGGTGGGAGGGAGGGTGGCGGAGCTGATACCCGCCTGCGACTGGTCTCCGTGGAGAGCCCGCGCCTTGGCAACATCAGGATCTGGATGGACGCCGCCGGCCGCCTCGCCAAAGTCGAAATTCCCCGTCTCCACCTGTCCGCGGAGCGCCAGGCCGGACGCTAGACCCCTAAAGGACGGGCCTGCCTCGCGCGGTCCGACTCGCTAGGTTTTAGGGGACGCCACTTAGGCCGGACCGCCAGAAATGGCGGACGAAACCCCCTGCCAGTCCGGCGCGTAGGACTCGATGACTCAACGACCTGGAATCAAGGACCCCCTCATGCGTAAGACCCTGATCGCCGTCGGGCTCTTCGTCTGCCCGGCACTTGTTGGCGCCCAGTCGGTTCCCGCTTCGCTGTCCCTTTCGGATGCGATTACCATCGCGCGCGACAATAACCCGGCCTACCGCCAGACGTTAGCGACCCGGACGGCGTCACTCTGGAACGCCCGCAGCGCGTGGGCGAATCTATTCATTCCCACGGCGACCGCGTCCGGATCGATCGGATACACCGGGGCCGGCTCCCAGAATTTCCTCGCGACCAGCTTCTCGCAGCCGGTGTCGACGGCGAGCTCAAACTACTCAGTCAACCTCAACTGGCAGTTGAGTGGCCAGACGCTCGCGGCACCCGGCGAGGCGCATGCGAACGCCGACGCGGTGGACGCCGACATCGTCGGCGCGCGCGCGACGCTGATCAACAATGTCACGGCACAGTACCTCACCGCGCTCCAGTCTCGTGACAACGCCGCAGTCGCCGAAAAGCAGCTGCAGAGCAATGACGAGGCGCTCAAGCTTGCCCAGGCGAAGTACGCGGTCGGCTCAGGCACTCTGCTCGACGTCCGTCAGGCGCAGGTCGCCCGCGGCCAGGCCGAGGTGGCGCTGTTGACCGCGCAGACCGACGTGCAGGTGCAGAAGCTGAAGCTGTTCGAGCTGATGGGCGTGTCGGCGCCTGGCGACATCAAGACGATCACGCTCTCGGACACGTTCCCCGTCGCGCAGCCGCACTGGTCCCTCGACGAGCTGCTGTCGACCGCACAAGCGGAGAACCCGCAGCTCCAGGCCCTCGAGTCGCGCGCGAGCGCGCAGAAGTGGGCGGTACGTGCGGCGACGGCGTCGTATGGTCCCTCACTGAGTCTTTCGGCGGGCTGGTCGGGATTCACGCAGCGCTTCAACAACCTCGACCCGATCATCACCAGCGCCCAGATCTCCGGAAGTCGGCAGTGGGCGGCGTGCAATGACAACAACGTCATTCGAACGAATGCGGGCCTGTCGGCCGAGGACTGCAGCGGCCTGATCTTCGGGTCCGCACAGAGGCAGGCGCTGATCGATCAGAATTCCCAGTATCCGTTCAACTTCACGCGGCAGCCCTTCCAGGCATCCCTGCGCATCACGATCCCGCTCTGGAGCAACTTCCAGCAGCCGATTTCCGTGTCGCAGGCGAAGTCGAACCAGGAACAGGCCGACCAGGCCGCGCGGGCGCAGTCCCTGGCCCTGCGCACGCTGGTGCAGAACGGATACCTGACGCTGCAGACCGCGTATCAGACCATTGCCATCCAGGACACGAACCGGACGGCGGCCCAGGAGGGACTGAAACTCGCCACCGACCGGTACCGCGTGGGCTCGGGGACGTTCCTCGACGTGGTGAACGCGCAGGTGGCGGACGCCAAAGCCGAAAGTGACTACGTCACCGCCGTCTACAACTATCACAAGGCCCGCGCCGCGCTCGAAGCGGCGGTCGGCAAGCCGCTGAACTAACTCAAGGATTGGAATCGACATGTCGAAACGTGGCAAGCTGTTTCTCTTCGCGGGCGGCGGCATTCTGGTGCTGGGGCTGATCGTCCTTTCCGCGAGCGCGAAACGTGACAAGGGCGTCGACGTCCGCTTCGATACCGTGAGCCGCAGGGACCTGGTCGCGGCCGTGACCGCGAGCGGCAAGATCCAGCCCAAGAAGAAGGTCGACATCTCCGCGGACATCACCGGCCGGATCACGGAGATCGCCGTGAAGGAAGGCGACTGGGTGGAGAAGGGACAATTCCTGCTCCAGATCGACCCGACCGTCTACGAAGCGGCCGTCCAGCAGTTCCAGGCCGGGCTCGCGTCCGCTGAAGCCTTCGCGGTTCAGGCCCAGGCCAACCGCGACCAGGCGCAGCGGGCGCTGACGCGTACGAAGGAACTGCATACGTCGAATCCGAACCTGGTGTCCGACGAGCAGATGGAGCAGGCCCAGACCGCCTTCGACGTCGCGGACGCGAACTACAACTCGTCCAAGCACCAGGTCGACCAGTCCCGCGCCAATGTGCAACAGGCCCAGGACAATTTGAGGAAGACGCACCTGGTCGCCCCGATGGCGGGCCGGGTCACCCGGCTGGCCGTCGAAACGGGAGAAGTGGCCGTGCCGCAGAGCTTTTCGAAGGATGTCGGCCTCCTGATGACCATCTCCGATCTTTCGGTCATCCAGACGCTGGTGCAAGTCGACGAGACCGACGTCGTCCGGCTGCACCTCGGCGATTCGGTGGACGTCTCGATCGACGCGTTTCCTGACTCGACGTTCTCGGGCCGGGTGACCAAGATTTCCGACAGCTCGGTGCTGCCGGCGGGCGCGAGCGCGCAGACCGGCCAGAACACGACGGCGGTGGACTACGACGTGGAAGTCACGCTGACCAAGCCCCCCGCCAATGTGCGTCCGGATCTGTCGGCGACGGCGCGGATCATCACCGACACGCGGAAGCAGGCCCTGTCGATCCCGATCATCGCCCTCACCCAGCGGGACAACAAACCCGTCGTGACCGAGGGGCACACACCGGATACGGCGAGCACGAAGAAGGCCGCGCAGACCGAGGGCGTTTTCGTCGTGACGAACGGCAAGGCGACCTTCCGTCCAGTGAAGGTCGGCATCGCAGGGGATCAGTACTTCGAAGTGCTGGACGGACTGAAGGGTGGCGAAACCATCGTCGCGGGACCCTACCAGGCCATCCGCGACCTCAAGGACGGAGCCGCCGTGCGCGGGACCAAGACGCCGGGCGACTCCGGAGCCGTACGGAGGGCTTCGTGACGCACCAGGAGTTCGTGACCGGCGATACGCCGCTGCCGGACATCGTCATTCTCACACACAAGCTCGCCCGTGAGTACATCATGGGCACCGAGACGGTGCGCGCGCTGCGCGGGGTGAGCCTCCAGATCCGCCGCAACGAATACGTGGCGGTGATGGGACCATCGGGCTCGGGCAAGTCGACGTTCATGAACCTGGTCGGGTGCCTCGACACACCCACCGCCGGCGAGTACTGGCTGAACGGCCAGAAGGTCTCGGACCTGGGAGACGACGATCTGGCGCGGATCCGCAACAAGGAAATCGGATTCGTCTTCCAGACCTTCAACCTCCTGCCCCGGGCCGACGCGCTCCACAACGTCGAGCTGCCGCTGGTATACGCCGGCATCCGGGCCGCGGAGCGGAAGAAGAAGGCCAGCGAGGCGCTGGCCCGCGTGGGGTTGGCGGACCGCATGCAGCACCGGCCCAACGAGCTGTCGGGCGGACAACGCCAGCGTGTCGCCATCGCGCGCGCCCTGGTGAACGACCCCAGCATCCTGCTGGCCGACGAACCGACCGGAAACCTCGACTCGGCCACCAGCAGCGAAATCATGGGCGTGTTCAAAGAGCTGCATAAACAGGGGCAGACCGTGGTGATGGTCACGCACGAGCCCGACATCGCGGCCAACGCGGACCGGGTCGTGACCCTGCGCGACGGGCTGATCCACAGCGACCAGAAGCAGGCGGCGTAGTGCCCTTCTACGAAGCGGTCGTGCTGGCCCTCCAGACCATCCGGGCCCAGAAGCTGAAGAGCTTCTTCTCGGTCATCGGCGTGTTCATCGGCGTCACGTTCCTGATCGCCGCGGTGTCGATCGTGAACGGGATGAACAGCTACATGACCGACAAGTTCGCCGGGACCATCATCGGCGTGAACACGTTCCAGCTCCGCAACCGCCCCAACGTCAATTTCAACGTCCCCGATTCGACCTGGCGGGCCTGGCGCCGGCGGCCCCGCATCACGTTCGACGACGCGGACGCGGTGACCAAGGCCCTGACGGTACCGGTCCTGACCGCCTGGTACTCCGAGGATCAGGGTACGGTCGAATACGGAGGCAAGGTCGCCAAGAGCATCGATCTTCAGGGCGCCGGCGCCGATTACTTCGCCATCAAGAACCTGAACATCGTGGATGGCCGCCCGTTCACCGCCCAGGAGGTGAAAGCCGCCGTCCCGGTCGTGGTCATGGGCTGGGAGCTGGCCGACAAGCTCTTTGCCGGGCAGGAGGCCGTGGGCAAGACCGTCAAGATCCAGGGTCTTCCCTACTTGGTGATCGGCGTGGTGGAGAAGCAGGGCAATCTCTTCGGCATGTCGCTCGACAAGTTCGTGGTGGCGCCCGCCACATCCCCGATTCAGCGGGACGTGAATCCGCCCCGGGTGGTGGACGCCGTGATGGTGAAGGCCAAGTCCGTGCCCGAGATGAACCAGGCCATGGACCAGGTGGAGGGCATCATGCGGGCCCGCCACCACCTGCGACCCAACCAGGACGACAATTTCGCCCTCGAAACGTCGGCCGCGGTGCTCGATTTCTGGAGCGGGATCAACAAGATCATGTTGGCCGTCGGGCCGGGAATCGTAGGCGTGTCCCTCGTGGTCGGGGGCATCGTGATCATGAACATCATGCTGATGGCGGTGGCCGAGCGGACCCGGGAAATCGGGGTGCGCAAGTCGCTGGGAGCCCGGCGGCAGGACATCCTGCGGCAGTTTCTGGCGGAGTCCGCCACGCTGGCGCTGGCGGGCGCGACCCTGGGAATTCTGTCCGGGATCCTGCTCTCATTCATCCTGAACGCGGCGACGCCCCTCCCCGCGGCCGTCGCGCCGTGGTCGGTTGGGGTCGGTGTCATTCTCGGGGCCGGTGTGGGCATCGTCGCCGGGGTCTACCCCGCCAGCCGCGCCGCCCGGCTCGATCCCATCACCGCTCTGCGGCAGGAGTAGCCACATGACCCCGCTCCTCGAAGGCGTCGGCATCGCGCTGGAATCGCTGCGGGTCTCCAAGGCACGGGCGGCCCTCACCATTCTCGGAGTTGCGATCGGCGTGATGGTGGTGATGGTGATCGGCGCCATCATCTCGGGCTTCAACAAGGGGGTGAGCGATCAATTGGCGCGCACCGGCCCGAGCACCTTCTTTGTGGTTCGCTTCTTTCAGGCCGGCGTGACCGTCTCGGATGGCTCGGACGAGATGAGCCCCTGGCGCCGGAATCCGCCCCTCGCGGTCTCGGACGCCCGGGCCATCGAGCAGGTGCCTTCGGTCGCCTGGGTCGCGGTCGACGAAGGCTCCAACGCGGACGTGAGCTACGGCAACAAGAAACAGACGAGCGTGCGCATCGACGGCCGGAGCTCGGCGTGGCCCAACGTGGCCGGCGGTGACGTGTCTCCCGGCCGGTCCTTCACCGAGCTGGAGAACCAGGCCAACGCCACGGTCGTGGTCATCAACAACAAACTTGCCGAGCTGCTCTTCGACCGACTCGATCCGATCGGCCAGCGGATCCACATTCAGGGGGTCCCGTACACGGTGATCGGGGTTTTCAATCCGCCCCCCCAGCTCTTCGGGGGCGAGCCCTCTCCCGAAGCCGTCATTCCCCACGAGTCCTTCGCCAAGTACGTCCAGCACTGGAAGGGCTGGATGGACTTTCTGGTCGGACCCAAGGCGGGCGTGACCACCGCGCAGGCGATGGAAGACGTCACGGAGGCCATGCGCATCAGGCGTGGGCTCCGCCCCGGGACTGACAACAACTTTTCCATCGTTTCCCAGGACAAGATCCTCGAGAAGCTGAACGGGATCACGCTCGTGTTTCGTCTGGTGATGTTCGCCCTCTCGTCGGTCGGGCTCATGGTGGGCGGCGTGGGCGTGGTGGCGATCATGATGATCTCGGTGACCGAGCGCACCCGGGAGATCGGCGTCCGCAAGGCCCTCGGGGCCACGCGGCGGGAAATCCTCTGGCAGTTCCTCGTGGAGGCGTCGACCCTCACGGTCGTCGGCGGCGTCGTGGGCATGGTCGGGGGCGCCGTGGTAGCGGCGCTCCTTGCCCTGTTCACGCCGGTACCGGCTCACGTACCCCTCGGGTCGGTGGTCATCGCCCTCTTCGTGGCCGCGCTCACCGGTGTCCTGTTCGGCATCGTCCCGGCCAACAAGGCCTC
>DASUBP010000215.1:0-2285 GCA_035763205.1 Gemmatimonadales bacterium | reverse complement strand
GAATCCTTGTTGATCCACCATCATCTGATTCACGCGGAGCGTGGCAGGAGGACGCACCTGGGTTTACATAACCCCGGGCGCGAGCCCGGGGTTGACGGATGTAACGATGGATGTGACGGATCAGGAAGACGCAACCGGATGTACATAACCCCGGGCGCAAGCCCGGGGTTGATGGATGTGAGCGAGATCTCCAAACGCCCGGGCGCGAGCCCGGGGTACCTCGACAATGGGTCACGTCCCCCTGGCTTGCTCCAACCCCCGGAGTATCGCCGAGAGCCTCCGGTCCCTCGCATCCCGCAGCAAATCCACCTTCCCGCTATACGCTTTCTCGATCGCGTGGATCAGCTCCTTCTGCTGCTCCGGCTCGAGCTTCTGCCACGTGGCGAGCTCTCCCCACCAACCCTCGAAGGACCCGAGCAGGTGCTGCAGGAACCCGTTCACGCCACCGTCGCCGGAAGCGAGGTGATAGGTCAGGTGCGGGCCGGCGGCGGCCCAGCCCAGCGCCGGGCCGAGGGAGACGGCGCGGTCCAGGTCCTCGACGCTGATGACGCCCTGGAGAACCAGATCGATGCACTCGCGCCAGACGGCCGCGGCGATGCGTCCGACCACGTAGCCCGGTACCGCCTTCTTCAAGACGATCGGCATCCGGCCCAGCTGTCTCAGGTAGTCGCTCGCGCGTGCGATGGCGGAGGGGTCGGTGCGAGGCGAGGGCACGACTTCGACCAGGGGAATCAGCTCAGGCGGATTGAGCGGATGCACCACGAGCGCGCGGTGCGCCGAGGTCATCCGGCCGAAGATGTCGTGCGGCGACAAGCCACTCGACGAGCTGGTCACCAGGGCGTCGGCGCCGGCGACGTCCTGAATCGATCCGAGCAGACGCTGTTTGGCGAACAGGTCTTCCGAGATGGCCTCGATGACCCAATCGGCCTCGTTCACCGCCTGCAACAGACTGCGGGCGTGCCGCAGCTCCTTGAGCCCGCTCTCCACCTGGCCCGCCGGCGCGCGATCGAGGGCGACGAGCGCCCGGGCCCGCGCCGGGATCTGCTCGCTGGCACGGTCGATGGCCTTGGCATTGGTGTCGAAGATCGTGACCGGCCATCCGGCGGTGACGCAGAGCGCCGACCAGCCGCAGCCGATGTCTCCAGCGCCGATGACGGCGACTTTCCGCGGGATCTGGGTCACCGCTTCGCTCCACCCACGCCGGCCGGCTCGGCCAGCCAGGGCAGGACGCGCTCGAAGAGCATCTGCCGCACCGCTTCGGTCTTCACGCTCGTCGCCACCCGCGCTTTCCATCCTTCCATATCCACCTGCGTACGGCCGCGTTCGTCGCCGTCCTCGAGGGAGACCGCGAGCCGCGAGGGCTGGAAGGTCAGCACCGAGGGGTCGATGAGCGCGGCGATCACGAGCACGTCGTTCACGACGCACCCATCCAATCCCTCATACTGCTGATGGAAGCGGTGATAGAAGGAGAGGGCACCGGAGAGCCACTGCGCCTGCGGGTCCTCGACGCGGGAGAGCGCGCCCACTTCACTCCCCGTGACCACGAGCTCGCGGGTCACATCCAGGGTCACGAGGTCAGTCGGCAGCTCGGCGGCCAGCACCTGGGCGAGGGCTTCGGGATCGCACCACGCATTGAACTCGGAGAACGGCGTCGTATTCCCGCGCGCTTCGAGGTTTCCGATCATCGCGATGTGGCGGGAGACCTTCTCGCGGACGACCTCGGGGGCCCGCTTCAGCGCCACCGCGAGGGACGTAATCGGACCCATCGTCACGAGGGTCACGGGCTCCGGCTGTTCGGCCAGGAGCTTCTCGAGGGGTCGCATGAAGTCGATCACCGAGCCGGCGGGTGGGACCTTCGCGTCGCCGACGCCGGTTGTCCCATGGGTCTCGAGCGCGACGGCCAACGCCCGCTTCAGCGGACGGCGCGCCCCCATCGCCAGGGGGACGCGCTTGCCGGCGCGCCGCACGACCTCGACGGCGTTGCGGTGCGCGTTCTCGACGACCGTGTTGCCGTACGACACCGAAATGCCCCGCACGTCCAGCTCGGGTGAGGCCAACGCGAGCAGGAGCGCGAGACTGTCGTCGATTCCGGGATCGGTGTCGATCACTACGGGGAGCGGCACGAGGTAAGGCTAGGGCGCGGCGATTTCCTTGGCAATGGTGGCCGCAAGCTCTTGAAACTCCTGAGGCCCGCCGAATCCGAAGATGCGCTTGACGATCCTCCCGTGCCGGTCGAGGAGCACCGAGTAGGGCAGGCCGCGGTAGTGGTACAGCGCCTTCATCCG
>DASUBP010000214.1:0-5507 GCA_035763205.1 Gemmatimonadales bacterium | reverse complement strand
GCCGTCCGCGAGGCGCTGCTGAAGGGCGATCTCTCAACCGCGATCAATTTGAAGAAGTAGAGTTACTTACTCTTCGAACGTCCAGCACGCTCCTTCGATTTAGGGCGTTTCTTGGAAGCTTGCGCTGCCTTGAGGTTGAAGGGCTGTAACCACACGGGGCCAAAGCGACCGCGGGTGGTGAGATTCACCACTGCTTGACGCCTTCTGGACCCGAATGTCGCGTTTCCGCCCCCTCGGTGCCGCAAAACCGCCCTGTTTGAACGTGATCCGGCGCGCTACCGTAACCTTGATCAAGCCCATGCCCCCTTCTTGTCCCCTAAGCGGGCCGAAATGGATGTAACCATGTCAACTGCCCAGCGGTTCGTGCTTGTCGGCATCTTGCTTGCATTGTCCGGAGCATGTACCGACACGCAACCCGTTCCTCTTGCCCCGTCCGGGGCGAAGACAAGACCTCTTGCCTCGGTTCAGCCGCTGTGTCAGCTGGGGTGTGTGGAGACCGACCCGAGTCCGAATTCACCCGGAGTCTGGTTGGGCAGCGGTGTAACTCCATTCTTGTGCGGTACGGAGAACCCGAATGGAATCAACGACTCTGATCAGGATGGACTCTCGGATTTCTGCGAGGTCCAGCTCGCGGTTGCCTTCGCGCCAGAGCTCTTCTATTCCGTTCAAGACGACATCCGTGGCGAGCCCCACTGGGTCGCCCAAGCTGTGGACGGCGGCGACGACGCAGAGATTCTCATTGGGTTCTTGATGTCCTACTACAAAGATTGGGGGAGCAAGGCTCTCCCCTGCAGTGGGACGCCGTTCGGGCAGTACTTTGATTGCTTGGGACACAACGGTGATTCGGAAGTCATCTACCTGTACGTGGACTACGATTTCGATACCGAGCACTGGGTGCTCAAAGAAGCTCAGTATTCGCAACATGGCACCTTGGTGAGTTTTGGCCGCACGGTATTCGGAACGACCTACTCGTACCCCCCCCAAGTATCCTATCCCTCCCATCCGGGAGCTTACCCTCGGTCCTGGGTTTCTGAAGGCAAGCACGCCAACTATGAGAACCAGTCATCGTGCAATAGCGGCGGGTTCTTGGGGGTTGATACGTGCGTGGACAACTCTCAAGCCGCCCGGTTTCAGGTTAGCTCGACCGCCAACCTCGGTAGCCGCTCCCACCATACCTCCTCCCAGGATTGCATGGTGAGCAACAACCCGTCCTACGAGTATTACGCTGGCGGACGCGTTGAGTGCTACTGGACCATCAAGCCTTTCCGGGGGTGGGTGCCAGACAGCATCGGCGGAGACCAATCGACCGACTACAGCGACATTCTTTGGGCTCGCGGCTTCTGACTCTTGATGCGAGGCACTGCATGAGGCGACTGACCATTCTACTCTTTGGGCTCTTACCCCTCGCAAGCCCCGTCACCGGGCAGCGGCTACCTCCCCCCATTCCCTCAGCCGCCCCCCCGACTTTCACGGCCTCGTCGAGGGTGGGGGGAGGACTCGGGCGGCAAGGTCGCCCATTCGGGGACTCTCGTGACTACCGTTGGGAGGGCGTTCTGGTTGGAGGGGTGGGGCTCGGACTGGCGGGGGGGATCGGGGCCGCAGTCTGGTGCAGCAGGGAAAGCAACTCGCACAACTGCGTGGCGGCCACGGTGCTGAGCACAGCATTCTTCGGGACAATCGGATCGATCGTCGGTGGTCTGATCGGCGGTAGTATCTCGAAGGTCCCGCCCTCGGGGGGATAGGCCCTGGTGGGCTGAACCTCATCGGCTCGGCATGTTCCGGGCTTTAGGTTCATTAGTCCGCCGCTTCCCGCCGCGTTTCGTCGGCCAGGAGCCGGAAGGTCTGTACCGCGCCGGTGAGTGAATCGGCGGCGGTGGCCAGCTGGTTCGCCGACGACGAGATCTCCTGCGTCGACGCGCTTTGCTCCTGAGCCGAGGCCGCGATTTCTTCCGACGAAGCCAAGAGCTCGTCAGTCCCCTTCGCGACCGTCGTCAGCTGGTTCGCGATCTCTTCCACCAGGGCTTTCACTGCGTCAGCCGAGTTCGCGATTTCGCGACTCCAGATGTCGTTGGTCTCCGCGGTGCTGGCGACCGTACCGAGGCCCGCGGCGGCGGAGTGGGCGGCCGCCTGTGCCGCGGTGCCGGTCGTCGCGATGCGCGTGAGCCGGTCCCGGGTGCCCTGAATGCGGGAGAGCACGTCACGGACCACGTCCGCGGTCTCTCCCGCGGCAACCGCCGCCTGCGAGGCGAGCTTCCGGACCTCGTCGGCCACCACCGCGAACCCGCGTCCCTGCGGACCCGCGCGCGCCGCTTCGATCGCGGCGTTGAGCGCCAGCGTGTTCGTTTGGGTCGCCACCGCCTTCGCCTGCGCGACGAAGCGCTGGATCTCCGCGCCCGCCGTGGCGAGTGCTTCCGCCTCGGTGACGCCCTGCTGAACGTCGGCGGCGAGCTTCGCGAGCTGGGCCGTGCTTTGATCGAGCGTTTCCCGGTGTTCCTTCGCCACGCCGACGAGGTCGGCATTGCGTCGCGCCGCTTCCGTCGCGCCCGCCGCCAGCGTCGTGGTGATCCCCAGGATCTTGCCCGCCTCCTCGGCGGCGTGACGGATCATCTGGGCCTGATCGGCGGCGCGCTTGGTGAGGTCCTGGCAGGTGGCGCTCATTTCTTCCGTGGACGCACTCATCTCCTGCGTCGAGGCGGAGATTTCGGCTGCCATCGCGGCCGACTCGTCGGCGGCTGACCGGATGGCTCCGACGAGACGGCGCAGCGCGACGACCATCGACTGAATCGACGAGATGAGCTCCGCGACCTCCGCGGTGCGCTCGCGGGTGCCCGCCACCGTCACCGAGAGATCGCCCGCCGCCACGCGGCCCGCGATCCGCCCCGCCTCCCGGACGGGTTCGGTGACCCGCCGGTCGAGCCACCCGCCCAACATCCACAGGGCGGCGACGGTCACGAGGAGCAGCGCGAGTGCCCCGAGCCAGATGGCGCGCCGGGCCGTCGCGGCCCCCGCGAACGCACGATCCACGGGCTGGCGGAAGAGGACTTTCCAAGCCCCGTCGTTGGTCGGCACGGCGGCAATCAGCTCGTCGCCATGGGTCGTCGGCAGGGTCAACGCCACCGCGGTATCGGCCTTCGGGACGGCGCCTGCGACGTCAGACGTCTTGAGCAGGTCCTGCCTGGTTGGCGCCGAAAGCAGGGCGCCCTTGCCGTCGATGATTTCGAGGTATGCGCCGTCGCCATTCGATGCTCCGGCGAGCAGGACGCGCAGCTGCTCGAGCGGGAACACGGCCTTCAGGACCCCGAGGGGCCGGGTGGTCTTGCTGGGGCGCACCGCGACGTCGTATTCCATCGAGAGGACACCGGTGGCCGTGTCGGGCTTGGGGGGGCTGACGTATTCGCCCTGCGCGAACGCGCTGGTCCACCAGGATTCGTCCGACTGCACGAAGTCTTCCGATTTGTACGACCCCATCACGGTGTAGCCGTGGGCTTCAGTGAAGAACAGCCGCAGGAAGTCCGAGTGCGTGACGTAGTCACGCAGGTACGATTGGAGGTCGGGGTCACCGCCCAGTTGCGTGGTCCGGGCGAACATCCGCTCCAGGGTGTTGATGTCGTTCTTCGGAAGGCTCCGCTGGTTGGCTTCCTGCAATCCGGCGCGGGCCGCGGCGACCACCGCTGGGGAGGCTGCCAGGGCTTCGGCTTCGCGACGGCGCTCGTGCAGGTATTGATTGACGATCGTCGCGGCGCGGACGACCACGTCCTTGCTGCGGGCCTCGACCGAATGATGGAGGAAGGTGTCGGTCGTGTTGCCGGCGACCACCGCCAGGACCAGTACCAGCGCCAGCGCCACGCCGATCCCGGCGAACACGAAGCGTTGTCTTAACTGCTGTGCGTCACTTGGCATGGGGATGCCGCGAAAGTATGGTGGGTTTCACGCGCGGGCAAGCCCGTTTAGCTTCAAGCACTTATGTCCCCTCGCGATACACCTGAGTACGACCCCGCAGCGGTCGAGTCGAAGTGGCAGGCCCGATGGGCCGAGCGCCACACCAATGAGCCTGACCTCGATAATCCTGCGCGGCCGAACTTCAACCTCATGATGTTCCCGTATCCCTCGGCGGAAGGGCTGCACGTGGGGAACATGTTCGCGTTCACTGGCGCGGACATCTACGGGCGCTTCAAGCGGCTCCAGGGCTACACGGTGTTCGAGCCGATCGGCTACGACGCTTTCGGGATTCATTCCGAGAATTACGCGATCACGATCGGGACGCATCCCGCGAAGCTGATCCCGAAGAACATCGCGGCCTTCCGGAACCAGCTGCACCGGCTCGGCGGCATGTTCGACTGGCGTCACGAGCTCGCGACCACCGATCCCAAGTACTACAAGTGGACGCAGTGGCTCTTTCTCCAGCTCTACAAGGCCGGCCTCGCCTACAAGAAGCGCGCGGCCGTGAACTGGTGTCCGAAAGACAAGACCGTCCTCGCCAACGAGCAGGTCATCAACGGTCACTGCGAGCGGTGCAACACTCCCGTCGAGCAGCGTTTCCTGGAGCAGTGGTTCTTCGCGATCACGAAGCACGCCCAGCGGTTGCTGGACAATCTCGACCGCCTCGACTGGTCCGACTCGACCCGCACGCTCCAGCGGAACTGGATCGGACGGAGCGAGGGTGCGGAGCTGACCTTCGAGACGCCGGCGGGGCAGAAGATCACCGTCTTCACGACGCGGCCCGACACGGTGTTCGGCGCGACCTACCTCGTGCTCGCACCCGAGCATCCGCTCGTCGACACCCTCACCGCCCGGGAGCAGCGGACGGCGGTGCGGGGTTATCAGCGCGAGGCCCAGTCGAAGGACGTGGTGACCCGGCGGGTGGGGGACACGACCAAGACGGGGGTGTTCCTCGGCTCCTACGTCCGGAATCCGGCGACCGGCGAATCGATCCCCATCTGGATCGCGGACTACGTCCTCATGGAGTACGGCACCGGAGCCATCATGGCGGTGCCGGCTCACGACGAACGGGATCATGAGTTCGCCACGAAGTTCAACCTGCCCATCAAGCCGGTGGTGAAGGGCGACGGACCGTTGCCGTTTGTCGGGGACGACGGGGTGCTCTTCAATTCGGGCGACTTCGATGGTCTCACCTGCGCCGACGCCCGGAAGAAGATCGTGGCGTGGCTGGCGGGGCGGGGGGCGGCGAGCGCGCGGGTTCAGTACCGCCTTCACGACTGGTGCATCTCGCGCCAGCGGTATTGGGGACCGCCGATCCCCATCATCTATTGTGATTCGTGCGGCGTGGTCCCGGTGCCCGAGAAGGATCTCCCGGTCATTCTCCCGCCCATCGACGACTTCCGGCCAGATGATTCAGGGGTGAGTCCGCTCGCGCGCCATCAGGAGTGGTACTTCGTGAAGTGCCCGCAGTGCGGGGCCCAGGCGCGTCGCGAGACCGACGTCTCCGACACCTTCCTCGACTCGGCCTGGTACTTCCTGCGCTATCCGTCGACGGAGTTCGATGACCG
>DASUBP010000213.1:0-6527 GCA_035763205.1 Gemmatimonadales bacterium | reverse complement strand
TTTCCCGCCACACGCGGGTGGGGAAGAACCACTCCATCAGCTCGGGCCCCGTGGTGCCGAGGGGGTGCTTGAGGCTCTGGTCGGGACCGGCGCCGAAGCCGTCGATGGACATCCCGAAAGACAACACGCGCAGTCGGCTAGTCGACGTGGGCATAGGAGTATTTCATGAGTGGGACTAAGGTAACCCATGGCACAGGTCAGTCGCACCCTCAAACAAGGTTCTTGAAGACCATGCGGGGCCGAGTTTCGTGGCCGGAGCAGCGGGGTCCTTCGCTCCGCGCGCTATCGCGCGCTCCGCTCAGGATGACAAGCGCGTTTTTTGGGATAGAGAAAAGAAAAAATGATGACGGTCCGGGCATCCAGGTGGTGCATCCTGATAGGATGCGCACCTACTATGTCTACATCATGGCAAACCGCGCCCGCGTGCTCTACGTCGGCGTGACGAACGACCTCGCGCGACGCGTTGAAGAGCACAAGCGGGGTCGCGTACGTGGGTTTACCTCACAGTTTCACGTCACCCAGCTCGTCCACTTCGAGGAGTTTGTCTACATTCGGGACGCCATTGCGCGAGAGAAGGAACTGAAGGGATGGCGTCGGTCACGGAAGATCGAGCTCATCGAACGACAAAATCTGGCCTGGCAGGACCTCGCGGAGCGTGGGTTTCGGATCCAGAGTCCCTCACGATAGAGGGGTTCCTTCTTCTCTCTTTTCAAACACCCGAGCGCGCCTGTCATCCTGAGCGCCGCAGGCGCGAAGGACCCCACCGCTTTGGGCGTAGGAGCTCCGGTGCTCCACCTCACACCCGCAGCGGTCAGACGACGGGAGGAGGGCGGAAAAATGGGCCAGCACGGAGCCAACCCCATCTGATTCTTGCGGTTGCGACCCTTAGTGATGCCCAACACGGTCCCCAGGCCGTCCGTCTGCGAGCGTCAATCGCGCCCTGTCCAACCCTTTCTGGAGGATGAGATGCGCGTCCCGTTGCTGGCGCTCGGGCTGCTGTCCACGTCTTTTGTGAGAGCGGCCGCTCAGAGCCAAGCGGCCGTGAAGGACTCGACGCAGTGCGTCGTCGCAGACGAGCACCGGTCGCCCAGGTCGTTCAACCACGATCAGGACTCTGATCACAATCGAGTGTCTGATCACGATGGGGACTTCGATCGCGATCAGCGGTCCGATCATGATCGGAAGGGTGATCACCACGACGGGCGCAGGGGGTGCTCGCCGGTGACGCCGCCACCCCCGCCCCCTCCCCCTCCCCCGCCGCCCCCGCCGCCGGCAGGAGGCGCCTCGATCACGGGTCAGGTACGTGACGTGACCGCGGGGAGCGGCTTGGCCGGGTGGACGGTGCAGGTCTTCGGACCAACGAACGCAAGCGTCATCACCGACGCTAACGGGAACTACACGTTCTCCGGTCTCGCTGATGGCACGTACGTGGTATGCGAGGTCCTGCAGCCCGGTTGGACACAGGTGAGCCCGACCTTCCCTGAATCGTGCGCGTCGGGGATGGGATACAACTTCTCGGTCTCGTCGACCAGCAGCGCCAGCTTCGTCAACTTCGGGAACCAGACGGCGCTCTAACGCGCCGCCCATCCTTTGGAGAGGCGCAAACAAAGCCCCACGCGAATGCCGCGTGGGGCTTTGTGCTGGCGCGCGGACCCTCTAGTCAATGATCTCGGCACCCTGACCCTTGAGCCGTTTCAAACCTTCCTTCATCGCTTTGAGGGCTTCAGGTGGGTGCCCCTTCCAGTTCTTGACCTCCCCCGTCACCCGCAGTGGATCGCGAGAACGGTAGGACTTCGTCGGATTTCCCCGAAACTTCTTGTCCGTCAGGTTGGGATCGTCCTCCACCAAACCTGTGGGTTCAACGACGTAGATACGTCCCGGAGCGTCTCCGCTGGCCAGCTCCGCACCCCACGTGGCTGCATCCAGGGTCCGGGCGAAATAGACCCAGGCATGGGTCCGCGTCCGGTCGCCGAAGTTGGGGGTGTGCCCCGGCTTGATGAGGTCGCCGGGTTTGAGGTCGGCCCTGGTGCCGTGATACAGGAGCCAGTCGGTAACCTCACCGGTGACTCGCAAGGGCTCCCGGGACTGCAGTGACATTGATGGAGGGCCCGGCCGCTTGAGATCAGTCCGTTCGCCAACCCCGCCGGTTGGCTCGACGACGTAGACCCTTCCGGGACGTTCACCCGGCGCCATCTCCGCATCCCATATGGCTTCGTCGAGATTCGCAGAAAGGTAGACGTACAAGGCGCCGGTCTTGATCAGATCACCCGGCGTGAGCTCTGCCCTGGTCCCGTGATAGAGGTGTCCTACTGAGCCTTGGGCTGCCACAGCTCCACTTTGTTGCCGTCCGGATCCACGATCCAGGCGAACGTGCCGTTGTCATCGGTGTCCGGGCCCTTGATGATCTCGATGCCTGCAGCCCGGAGGTTCGCGAGGAGACCGGTCATGTCATCGACCCGGTAATTGATCATGAAGGACGCGGTCGACGGCGCGAACCACTTAGTGTTGGGCTCCGCGACGTGCCAGACGGTGACTCCGTCGTCCCCGGCGCGGTCCTCAGGCCACTTCAGCATCGCGCCGCCCCACGACTCGAGAGGCATGCCCAGGTGTTTCTGATACCACGCCGCGAGGGCCTTGTGGTCCTTCGTGCTCTTGAAGAACACGCCCCCGATTCCGGTGACTTTCGCCATCCCGCTCCCCTCTCGAGGCTCAGCCTTCCTTGCGCCGCTCGGCCGTATAGACCTTGTTGACGATCCACCACCGTCCGCGAATCCGAAGCAGGGACACGTAGTCCGTGTACCGGGACTTCGGATACTCCTCCACGATCTTGGCGGTCGCGATGTCCCGCGTCACCTCGAGACTCGCGATGCGCAGGTCTCCCTGCTCCTCGTGCCCGACGCTCCCCGCGAAGCTCGCATACCAGCTGGATTGTGTCCACTGGGCAAGGGAGTCCCCACGGACGTAGTAGAGCTTGGCGTCAGGCCAGAACGCTTCGCGGAGTGCTGTCGTGTCGTTGAATTTCAGACCGTGGAGATAGCGTTCGACCACGGCCCGCACGGCAGATTCATCTCCGGACGGGGGCGTCTGGGAACGCAGCGGAATCGATGCGAGCACCAACAGAGCAATGACGAGCGCAGGGCGTTTCATGGCATCCTCGGGATGGAGGTGGAACACCCTACGAAGAATCTCGACCGATGGCGTCAGGCCTTACGCCCCGGTCCCCCGCAGTACCGCCTGAAACTCCTTCCACTCCAACACCTCCACCCCCGCCCCCGGCCGCTCCGCGTGGCGGACCATCGCCTTGCCGAGGTCAGACACCGTGATGCTCCGGAAGCGTGACAACGGCCCAACCAGGAGGGGATCGATGAACGGGAAAACCTTGAGGAACACGCCCTGCGTGAAGCCGTAACGATTCGTCGGCGTCATCAACATGGACGGCCGGAAAAAACTCGCCCGCGCGAACCCGAGGCCCCTGACCCGGTCTTCCACCTCACCCTTGATGTGCGCGTAGTAGATCGACGACCTGGCGTTGGCTCCCACCGCGGTGAGCAGCAGAAAATGCGTGACGCCCTGGCGGCGACAGGCCGCCGCGAAGGTGGCCGTTCCGTCCAGGTCCACCTTCTTGAATTCTTCGCGCGGACACTTCGACGGTTCTCCCAAGCCCATGGTACAGAACGCGGCGCCGTGCCCGGCGAGGAAGCGTTCGTACTGTCCGGCGTCGAGCACGTCCACCACGTGCCGCTCGAGGCGCGGATCCTTGAAGTCCTTCAATGCGTCGGGGCGCCGGACGAGCACCGTCACCCGCTTCCACGCATCGTCGGCGAGCAGCGCCCGCACCACCGACGACCCGACCGCTCCAGTGGCGCCAAGAACTACCGCACTCCGCGAGTCGCTCATATCCCCAAAGTACTACAGGTCTGAGGGAACTTCAGAAGGAAGTGAGTGCAGGCAGGCGCCCAGCCGCTGAGGCGCTCAGCGGGTTGCAGGAAACGAAGAGGGGACAGGAAAGAACACTTCCTGTCCCCTCGTTCCTTGAACCCGCTAGGCGCCTAAGCGCCTGGGCGCCTACCTATCCGCCTACCTCCCTAGTCCTATCGCCGCTCCAACCCGGGCCATGGCCTGCTGAATCGGCACCTTGTAGTCCGTCCCCGATATCGTCGTCTTCCGGTCGATTCGCTGGAACTCGTAGTCGGCCGTGAAGCGGTACCGGTTGTTGGCCTTGCCGACCGACAGACCCAATCCCAGCTCCAAGGCGAAGGGCGCCGTGCCGCCGCCCGAGAACTTCCCGGCGGCGAGGTAATTGCCCCGAAGGAGGAGATTCACGCCAGGGCCGAGGCCGTAGTTGGCGCGGACGCCGGCGCGGATGGCGGTGAAATTCTGCGTCGTGAAGTCGGGACTGATATCCCGCTTGGTATAGCCGGTTTCAAGGCTCACCCCGTTCGCCAGGAACCAGCGGAGGTGCGCGTCGAACTGCGTGCTCGTGAACTTGTCCGTGGCCGCGCTGCCCGACGACGGGTTGTAATTGATCTTGGCGATCTGGAAATCACCCGAGAATTTGTGCCAGTTCAGTTCGGCGATTCCGCCCAGGCCGCCGCCATTGTACGACAGCCCTGGTCCGAGCTCCCGGTAGTCCGCGAACACGCCCTGGACGCCGACGTTGACGAATTGCGCCGAGGCGGGCGCCGCAAAGGCGCAGAGTGCGACCGCGATGAGGGCGCGCTTCATTTGCCCGCCGGGATTGGAGTGACCGTGAGCCGTACCTGGCGGCGGAGCGTGACGTTCTGCGTCGCGATGTCGGCATTCCGGCGGATCAGCTGCTCGTCGAGCAGCTTGTTGTAGAGAATGTTGCCCTGCGCCGGCACCGGGGAGGGCTTCTTCAACATCATCACGACGCCGGTCGCCAGCACGCCGACCGCGACCAGGGACAGCTCGCGCCGGTTGGCCGATCCCAGCTGGCTATTCTCCAGCGCCAGGGTTCCGGCGCCCGCGATGCCCGCGTAGAGAAACGCGACGCCGAGAGGCCGCCAGCTGCGGGGCGGGACTTCCGTGTCGGGAAGCTTCGAGTATCCGGGTACGCTGGTGAGATGCGGGAGAGTGTCCACCGCTCCCGCGGCCAAGTGCACGCGCTGCGAAGACGAAAAACTGTTCTGCTCGGCCGTGACGTCCACGACTACCGTGTAATCCCCCGCCGGAAGGGGATCGCCGTTCGCCAGCGTAGCGGGCCACCGGATGTTCACGGTGCCGTTCTCGATGGTCGAGTCGATGGTCACCGACGCCCTGTTGCTCACCGCCCTTACCCGCACATGCGCCGGGCTGGTCACGGTGAAGTGGATCGGCGCGGCTCCCTGGCCGACGACGAAGCTCGAGCTGTCCACCTGCAGTCCGCGGACGAGGAGCATGGTGGAGAGCGCCATGTTGAACGCGACCAGCGTCTTGGTCGGCGTCCGGCTGGGATCGAGCACGCGCTCCGAATTGATCAGGAGCACCTGCTTGAACGAATTCATGGCCTTGTCGAACCCGTCCGGTTGGTTGGCGTACGCCGATCCAAGCAGAGTGTACGCCTGCTCCTGATCGCCGGGGCCAAGGCGCTGGCCGAGTGCCTGCTGGGCGAGCGAAATGGCCTGCGGGAGATTCAGGTTGTCGAACGCCTGGACCGCCCGGCGGAGCGTCGGATTCTGGGGCGCCGTGCCTTGGGCCGCGAGGGGCGCCGCGGCGGCCGAAGCGGCCAGGGAGAGGATTACGCGAAGTCGCCTCACCATCAGCCTCCTGGGAGCAGCGTGAACTTCCTGAAGGACGTTTGACCCGATGACACCTGCACCGTCTGGGTCTGCGCGGCGAACCCCACCTGTTCCACCCGGATGGTATGCGAGCCGACCGGCACTTCGTGGTTGATGACCGGCGACTGGCCGACCGCTTGCCCGTCGATGTAGACCATCGCAATGGGATCGGACGCGATGCTGATGAACCCGGTCGCGGCCGCGGCGGGCTTCGGCTGCGGCGCCGGATTCCGGTGCGGCGCCGGCGCGGGCTTGTGCGTCGCCTGCGCCGGAGGCTGCGAGGCCGTTTGCTGGGGCGGTGTCACCGGCGGGGTGACGACGACATGCGTGTCCGCCGGCGTCGTCGCCGGATTGGAAGCACCCGGGTTCGACGGCGCCTGCTGAGTCGCCGCCGTCTGCCCGCCGTCGTTCGTGGCTTTGGGCCCACGCCCGAACACCAGATACCCCCCCACGCCGAGCACCACGACTGCCGCGGCGATCCCCATCCAGGCCCTGGAGCCCGACTTCTGCGGCGGGGGAGCCGGCTTGGCGCCGGGCCGCGTGGGAACTGTCGGCGCCCCCGCGCCGGCTGGAGGCCTGAGCCCTGAGGGGATCGGCGTCGTCGGCGCCGAGATGAACGCTTCGGTCGGTGACTCGGCGGTTACCGGCGCTCGCGCGACGGGCTTCGGTGTGATCGGGCCACCCGAGCGGCCCGCCGCCACCGGCTGCTCCGGGAAGACGGCGGTCGCGAAGTCCTCCATCGTGGCGTAC
>DASUBP010000212.1:0-28472 GCA_035763205.1 Gemmatimonadales bacterium | reverse complement strand
AGGTCGCCGATGCCAAGAAACGCCTCGACTCGCTGCGCTAGGGCCCTGCTCGTCGCCTTGCTCGCGGCCGCGCCGGTGACCGGGGGCGCGGCCCAGCAGCGTACGTCCTATGAGGAGCTGCAAACCTTCTCTCAAGTGCTGACCTACATCTTCCACAGCTACCCGGACTCGGTCAGCTACAGCATCCTGGTCAAGTCCGCGATCGACGGCGTCCTTCGGGACCTGGACCCCCACAGCCTGTTCTTTTCCCGCCTCGACTACGAGCGCTTCGATTCGCTCCAGCGCGGCGACCTGGCCACCACCGGTGCGTCGCTCGACGACGTCGAGGGCGAGCCGACTGTGCTCGGCATCTACCCGAAAAGTCCCGCGGAAGACGGAGGCGTCAGGCCGGGAGACCGGGTGCTCGCCATCAACGACACGGTGATCGCGGGCCTCGAGATCGAAACCGTGCGACTCCGCATGGCGGGTGCCCCGGGAACCAAGGTCCGCGTCCGCTTCGCGCGCGGCCCCAAACTCGAGCCCGACACCTTCACCGTAACCCTCAAGCGGAAGGCATTCGAGGAACGAGACGTGTGGTCGGTGCGGATGGTGGACTCGGTCACCGGATTCCTGCGCCTCGACGAATTCGGCGAGAAGTCCGCGGATCAGGTGCACGACGCCATCAAGTCGCTGAAGAAGCAGGGAGCGAAGCAGATCATCCTGGATCTCCGCAACAACCCCGGGGGCATCGTCGACCAGGCGGTGGACCTGGTCTCCGAGTTCGTCCCCAAGGGCACGATCGTCTTCAGCACCAGGGGCCGGCGGGCCGACGTGGACACGACGTACCGCACCCGCAAGGACGGCGACTTCAGGGACCTTCCCCTCATCGTTCTGGTGAACCAGCTCTCCGCCAGCGCCGCCGAGGCGACCGCCGCCTCCCTCCAGGACCATGACCGGGCTCTGATCATCGGAAGACGGACCTTCGGGAAGGCGTTGATGCAGTCCAACTTCATCCTGTCATCCGGTGAGGTCCTGCATATGACCATCGGCCACGTCATCTCGCCATCGGGCCGGTATATCCAGCGCCGGTACGCGGGCCTGGCCGTGGAGCAGTACTACGATCTGGCCGGCAAGGCGGGAGCGGCGAACGACACCGACAAGGTCTACCACACCGATGCCGGTCGCGCCGTACGAGGTGGCGGTGGAGTGCTCCCCGACATCGTGGACTCCGGCGGGGTACAGCCGGCGGCCTGGTGGGCGGCGGCGCAGGACTCAGGGTGGATAACCGCCGTGGTCGACTCGGTGGCACTGACTCAGCCTGCCACGCCCGCGGGAATGGCCGCCTTCGAAGCCTCGCTGCCCCGCTGGGGCAACACCCTCATGCCCGGCCTCCTGAAGCGGATCCGCGACCGGCTTCACGTGGAGGCCATGGTCGACTCGACCACCCAATGGCGCCTGGGCTACGAAGTGGGCCGCCGGGTGGTGGAAAACCGTTGGGGCGTGGACGCGATGTATGATCTGGACCTCCATCACGATCGGGACGTCCGCCTGGCCCTCGGCGCCTTCCCCAGGCTGAGCGACCTTTTGAAGGCGAAGCCCAAGTAGGCTATTTTTCAGGCCTATGGCCACCAAGACCCCCCCCCAGTCCCGCGCCCATACCAAGTCCGCCAAGTCCCAGCTCTCGAAGGCTGAGCTCCTGGACATGTACCGGCTGATGCTCCTGTCCCGTCGTCTCGACGACAAGGAGATCCAGCTCAAGCGTCAGAACAAGATCTTCTTCCAGATCTCGGGCGCCGGGCACGAAGCCATCCTGGTAGCCGCCGGGAAGGCAATGAAGCCCAGTCACGACTGGTTTTATCCCTACTATCGGGACCGGGCCCTCTGCCTCACCCTTGGCATGACCCCCACCGAAATGCTCCTCTCGGCCGTGGGCGCCGCCGAGGACCCCAATTCGGGTGGCCGGCAGATGCCGTCCCACTGGGGCCACCAGGCGCTGAACATCGTCAGTCAGTCCTCTCCGACCGGGACGCAGTTCATCCAGGCGGTCGGCTGTGCCGAGTCCTGGTATCGGGCGTCGAAGATTGCCGACGCCGACGTGTCGGTGAAGAAGGACGAAGTGGTGTACTGCTCGTCGGGCGACGGGACCACGAGCGAAGGTGAGTACTGGGAGGCCCTGAACACCGCGTGCAATCTCAAGTTGCCCGTCGTGTTCCTCGTCGAAGACAACGGCTACGCCATCTCCGTGCCGGTCGAAGTTCAGACGGCCGGCGGCTCGGTCTCCAAACTGGTCACCGGGTTCCCGGACCTCTTCATTCAGGAAGTCGACGGCTGCGATCCCCTGGCGTCGTACGAGGCGATGCGCCGCGCGGTGGAGTATTGCCGCGAGCGCAAAGGCCCCGCGCTGGTCCACGCCCACGTCACCCGCCCCTATTCGCACTCGCTCTCGGACGACGAAATCCTCTATCGCCCCACCAAGGAGCGCGAGGAAGAGGCCAAGCGCGACTGCGTCATCGTCTTCCCCAAGAAGCTCGTGGCGGACGGCATCGCGACCCAGGCGGAGATCGAGGCGATTCAGAAGCAGGTCGACGACGACGTCCAGGTCGCGGCCGACATGGCGCTGGTGTCGCCCCAGCCGAAGACCGACACCGTCTACAACTACGTGTACTCCCCCGACGTGGACCCCACGTCGGAGCAGTTCGACACCGAGGACGATCCCCAGTTCAAGGGTGAGCCGACGACGGTCGTCGACCTCCTGAACGCCTGCATGAAGGACGAGATGGCGCGCGACCCGCGCATTCTCGTCTTCGGCGAGGACGTCGCCGATGCCAGCCGTGAGGCGGTGCTCAAGGATGTGAAGGGCAAGGGTGGCGTGTTCAAGGTGACGTGGGGCCTGCAGCGCCAGTACGGCGGGGACCGCGTCTTCAATTCACCGCTCGCCGAAGCCAACATCCTCGGGCGCGCCATCGGACTGTCGACCCGGGGCTGGAAGCCGGTGGTCGAGATCCAGTTCTTCGACTACATCTGGCCCGCGTACCACCAGATCCGGAACGAGCTGGCGACCATGCGGTGGCGGTCGAACAATGCCTTCAAATGCCCCGCGGTGGTCCGCGTGACGTACGGCGGGTATCTGAAGGGTGGCTCGATCTACCACTCGCAGACCGGCGCCGTGGTGTTCACGTCGGTCCCGGGGCTCCGGGTGATCTGCCCGTCCACGGCGCTCGACGCCAACGGCCTGCTCCGTACCGCCATCCGCTGCGACGATCCGGTGCTCTTCCTCGAGCACAAGCATTTGTACCGCCAGACCTACAACAAGGCCCCGAACCCCGGCCCGAACTTCATGATCCCCTTCGGGAAGGCACGAGTGGCGCGGGAAGGCACCGACCTGACCGTGATCACCTACGGCGCCGTGGTGCAGCGGGCCCTGGTCGCCGCGAAGATGCTCGAAGACGCGGACGGCACGCGGGTCGAGGTGATCGATCTGCGGTCGCTCTCACCGGTCGACTGGGAGACCATCGAACAGTCGGTCCGGAAGACCAACAAGGTTCTGGTCGCCTACGAAGACTCGCTGTCGTGGGGGTATGGCGCCGAGATCGCCGCGAAGGTGGCGGACGTCTGCTTCCCGTGGCTCGACGCTCCGGTGAAGCGCGTGGCCTCGACGGACACGTTCGTCGCGTATGCGCCTGAGCTGGAGGATGTGATTCTGCCGCAGTCGGAAGGTCTGGCGGCGGCGATGCGGGAGCTGAAGGCCTTCTAAGACCGCATCAGGTCTTTGACTTCTCCGGCCGCGGCGATGGCGTGGTCCACGTCGCGTGAGAGGGCCCGGGCTTGCTGGGTGGCCTGGGTGAGGTCGCCGAGGACGGCGCCGATCCCCGCGGACTTGAGGCGCAGCAGGTCATACCGGACGTTCTGCATTGCCAGGACACAGGACTCGAGCTGTTCCCGCACCCCGTCCCGGCGTCCCACCAGATCCGCCAACGCCTGCCGCTGCCGTTCGAGCAGCCCAAGCTGGCGGTCCCGCTCCGACCCCTCGGGCTGCGCTTTCACCTGGGCAATGCGTTCATCCAACCGGGGAACGCTCGTTCCATCCACATCGGCGCTCATCGCGTGCAGCATCTTCGCGAGGTTCTCAGCGCGCGCCATCAGGGCGTCGACGGTCTGGGTGACTTCGGGCAGCCGCTCCTTGTCGGATTGCGGCAGGCGCTGCACCACCCCGAAGATCGCCTGCCGGTCACGGCGGACCTGGTCGATGGTGGCCGCCTCGTTGCCGTATTCGTCGGTACTCGCCGGGATCAGCGGCGTGCCCACCGCCGGCGAGAGTCGTGACTCCGCGGCATCAGGAGCGGCGGGGCGCATGAAGACGTCCCGCCAGCTGTACCCGGCCTCCCAGAGGCGCCAGAAGCGCGGCAGCACACCGAACGCCCCCCACAAGCCGATGGGCCAGATCGACCAGCCCACTCCGCCACCGGTGACGAGATTCAAGAAGAGCAGGCCGCACGACACGGACGCCCACGACACGAAGTTGGCGCGCGTGGCTTTCACCATCGCGGCCTCCCCACCAGGAGTCTTCTGGGGCTGATTCCGGTCCCGGTCGCGCTGCTGGCGGCGGAGGGAGCGGCCGCGGCCGACGTCGGGTGAACGCGGCACGGGCAGCGGCGCACGGCCCTGGGGAGCGGCGGGACGATTCAGCCCGCTCGACCCGCGGCTCGTGACCACGCGCGGCGAGGGGCGGAACGCCGGCGTCGAGCGGGATTCGAGTGCGCGCCGGAGCGCGTCGGCCGTCGGCCACCGCTTCTCCGGATCCTTGTCCAGACAGCGCATCACGCACGCCGAGAGCTCGGAGGGGCAATCGGAGCGCTTCGACGTGATGTCCGGTGCTTCTTCCGTGATCTGCTTCATCAGGAGACCGGGCACTGTCGGCGCGGAAAATGGCAGCTCACCGACCAGCATCTGGTAGCCCACAACGCCAAGGCTGTAGAGATCGGACCGTCCGTCGATCTCCCGCTCGCCGAGCGCCTGTTCCGGGCTCATGTAGTGCGGTGTACCGATGGCCACGCCGGTGCCCGTCAGCGTGCCCGGGCCCGTGGAGGAAGTCAGCGCCTTGGCGATCCCGAAATCCGTGACCATCACGCGCCCACGGGACCCTTCGAGCAGGATGTTGTCGGGCTTTACGTCGCGATGGACGATCCCAACAGCGTGGGCGGCGCCGAGGGCGTCGACCGTCTCGAGCATGATGCGGCGCGCTTCTTCGGGAGGCAGAGTCCCCCGGCGCTGGAGTTTTCCGGAGAGCGGCTCCCCGTCCACGAAGGCCATGATGAAGTAGACGAGGCCGTCCGGACCCTCGCCGACCGAGAAAATCGGAACGATGTGGGGGTGCGACAGACGCGCCGCGGTTTCGGCTTCCCGCAGGAAGCGGAGCCGGATTTCCTCGCGGAACGCGAGCTCGGGCGGGAGGACCTTGATGGCCACCCGACGCTTGAGCCGTTCGTCGCGGGCGCTGTACACAACGCCCATCCCGCCCCGGCCGATCTCACTGTCGACCGCATAGGCGGAACCGAGCGCCCGGGACAGGCGGCCCATTAACGAGTTGTCGTTCTCGCTCATTCCCCTCTAGAGCTCAGGCTAAAACGCACGTGAGTACAGACTTGAAAGATTAGCCCTCTGGAACCTGTCCGGCAACCACGCTAGCCATCGCTACTTACGGAGTCTCGCGGCACGCGTTTCTCCGCCGAACTGGCCGCTCGGGGCACACCTTCAGGCGCGCTTCGGCAGGTCCTGCCTCTTTGGCCGGGAAGTGAGGGAACGCGTCGCCTTGGAAAGCGGTTCTTGCCTTGGCACGGTGGATGCACCTGCGGGTGCCCAGCCACTCTTTCAAAGATGGAGTCGATTGCGATGTACGAGCGTCTAACTCTGCCGGTCCTGCCCCTCCGCGAAATGGTCCTCTTCCCCGGTGTGTCTCAGCCCATCGGGGCCGGGAGGCCTGCCACCCTGCGGGCCATCGAAGCCGCCTTGCGGAGCCAGTCCCACCTGATCTTCGCCGTTTCCCAACGCGAAAACGTCGACCAGGTGACGCCGGGCGTCCTCTATACCACCGGTACCATTGCGAAAATCAGCCAGATCCAGCGTGGCATCGGTGGGGTCCAGCTGATGCTCCACGGCGAGGTCCGCGGGACGGCTCTTCACTACCAGGAGGCGTCCGGGCACCTCGAGGCCGTGGTTCGGGAAGCCACCGACCTCCCTCCGTTGGATGAGCAGAACCAGGCCTTCGTTGCGCTCTACCGGGAAGCCCGGGAGCGCGCCGGGGACCTGGGCCGGAAATCAGGCCTCCCCGAGGAGGTCGTCAAACAGGTCCTCGACGACGTCAACGAGCCGGGCCGGTTCGCCGACCTGGTCGCCGGCTACCTCGAGGTCAAGCCGAGCGAAAAACAGAGCCTGCTCGAGACCCTGGGCGTCGAAGACCGGCTCCGGCGCGTGCTCGTGCACGTCCAGCGGCAGATCGGCATGCTCGACGCGCAAGAGGACATCAAGTCCCAGGTCCAGGAAGAGCTGGGTGAACGGCAGCGGGAGATGTACCTCCGCGAGCAGCTGAAGGCGATTCACAAGGAGCTGGGGGACGAAGACGAAGCGGGCGACGTCGACGATCTGCGGAAGCGGATCGCCGCGCTCGATCTCCCCGAAGCCGCGCGGAAGGAAGTCGACCGCGAGCTGCTGCGGCTCGACCGCGCCAACAAGGATTCGATGGAAGGTCAGGTCATCAGAACCTTCCTCGAGACCGTGGCCGAGCTGCCGTGGAACAAGCGTTCCGAAGAGTCCCTCGACCTCGAGCGCGCCGCGAAGGTGCTCGAGGAAGACCACTTCGGCCTCCAGGAAGTGAAAGACCAGGTCCTCGAATTTCTCGCGGTCCGGAAGCTCCGACTCGAGAAGCCCGACACGGAAGCGAAGGGGAACGACGACGACAAGCAAGCCAAGGGTCCGATTCTCCTCTTCATCGGTCCTCCCGGCGTCGGCAAGACCTCGATCGCGAAGTCCATCGCCCGCGCGATGGGCCGGCCGTACGTCCGCATTTCGCTGGGCGGCGCGCGGGATGAAGCGGACATTCGCGGGCATCGCCGTACGTACGTCGGCGCCATGCCCGGACGCATCATCCAGGGGATGAAGCAGGCGGGTGCGAAGAACCCGGTCTTCCTGCTCGACGAGGTCGACAAGCTCGGTGTCTCGTTCCAGGGCGATCCCGCCTCGGCGCTGCTCGAGGTCCTGGACCCGGCGCAGAACGACAGCTTCACCGACCACTATCTGGGCGTGCCGTTCGATCTGTCCGAAGTGCTGTTCATCGCGACGGCGAACTTCCCCCAGAACATTCCGGGACCGTTGATGGACCGGATGGAGACGGTGACGTTCGCCGGCTACACGGAGCGCGAAAAGCAGGAGATCGCGCGCCGCTATCTCATCCCCCGTCAGATCCAGGAGAACGGGCTGACGGCGGAACAACTCACGATCACGGACGACGCACTTCAGGTCGTGATCTCGAGCTATACACGGGAAGCCGGTGTCCGGCAGCTCGAGCGTGAGATCGGGAAGGTGGGCCGGAAGGCGGCGCGGAAGATCGCCGGCAAGGACGCGGTGGTGGTGAACGTGACCGCCGCGGACGTGCCGGCCCTCATCGGACGGCCGAAAGTTCACCCCGAACGCAAGGCGGGCGCCGACGACGTGGGCGTCGCGACCGGCATGTACTACACGCCGGTGGGTGGCGACATCATGTTCGTCGAGGCCAGCGTGATGCGCGGGAAGGGCGAGCTGACCCTCACCGGACAGCTCGGCGACGTGATGAAGGAGTCGGCGCGCGCGGCGTGGACCTACGCCAAGTCGCATGCGGACCAGCTCGGGATTCCGGAGGGGCGCCTCCAAGATTCCGACGTCCACGTGCACGTGCCCGCGGGCGCCATCCCGAAGGACGGGCCCTCGGCCGGCGTCACCATGGCGACCGCCCTGGTCTCAGCGCTCTCGGGAAGACCGGCGCGCCACGACCTGGCCATGACCGGCGAGGTGACTCTCCGCGGGAAGGTCCTGCCGATCGGCGGCGTTAAGGAAAAGGTGCTGGGCGCCGTCCGGGCGGGGATTCAGACCATCATCCTGCCCCAGGAGAATGGCCGGGATCTGGAGGACCTGCCGGCTGAGGTTCGCCAGATGCTGGACGTGCACCTGGTGTCGGATCTGGGCCAGGTGTTGAGCCTGGCGCTGCGGGGCGCGCGCTTTGAGGCGGGTCACCTGGTGTTCGAGGGTGATGCTCCCAAGGAGCCCAGGATGGTTGGACGCTAGGACGCCAAGTCCTAGCGCGCGGCGACCCCGGCGACCAGGAGTCGAGTGGCGCCCTCGCGCCAGCGTTGCCGAAGTGCGGGTTCATCCATCGCGAGTGAAGGCGCGCTGGCCGCGACCACCGACTCGAGATTGAGAAAGCCTACCATCAGGACCAGGGCTTGGGCCGCGGTCAGGTGCGGGTCGACATCATCCCGTACCTGACCGAGGCCCTGACCTTCCGCCAGCAATACGACGAGTCGCTTGACCACCGGAGCAAAGGGCGCGATGTCGACCCGCCCGGAGCGGGTGAGGAGCGCCACCAGCTCGGGGTGCGCGGCGAAGAAGTTGTAGAGCAGGTCCAGGGAGCGCTCGAGCCGGTCGAGTGGGCGGCCCCCACTCGCGGTCAACCCGGCCAGCGACTGCTCGAGGTCTGCCGCCGCCCGGCCAAGAACCGCACGGAAGAGCCCCTGCTTCGACTGGTAGTAGTAGAACAGCAGCTGCTTGTTGACCCCTGCGGACTTGGCGATCCGATCGACCCGAGCTCCCTCGAAGCCCTCACGAGCGAACTCCCGCTGTGCCGAATCGATGATTCGTAAGGCTCTCGAATTACTGAGCTTATGCTTCATTGCTCCAATTTATCAACCTGCTGGTTGATATCAATACCAAGTATTGCAACGTTCGGCGGTGGCTGAGGAATCCCCTGTTGCAGGAACGGGATCAGCGACCTGAGCAGGGCGGCAGGGTCCTCGTCGGGCAGATCATGGCCCACTCCCGGCACGAGGACGAAGGCTGCCCGCTGCAGGCTGGCCGTCATGCGCTCCCCAATCCCGGGCGGAATCCAGATATCTCGGGAGCCCCACAACACGAGCGTCGGCTTCGCGATGGAATCGAGCCGTCCCTTGAGGGCGCTGAAATCGAACTCGCGGGCGACCCCGGCCAGCGTCCTGCCGAAATCGGGCATCGCCACAGGCGCGTAGTACTGATCCACTTCGTCCTGAGTCACTCGGCTGGGGACTCCAAACGTCGATCGCAGGGCCCTTTCGACTCCACTTCGTCCCCGTAGCCCGGCGATCACGTGGCCGACCAGCGGAGCTCGCGCGAGCCGAGTAAGGAGGGGCAGGTGAGTGCCGAGCCCCGCGGCATCGATCAGGACCAGGCCGCGGACGTTCGACGGATCTTTCAGGGTCGCGAGTGCCGCGATCTCCCCGCCCATCGAGTGGCCTACCAATACCACGTCACTGAGGTGCAGTGAGTCGAGAAAGGCGACGGCCAGCGATGCGTAGTCGCCGGCGCTGTAGCCCGAGGTCGGCCGGTCTGATCCGCCAAACCCCCGGTTATCGAACGCCACCACGTGGAAGCCGGCGGCCGCGACCGGGCCGATCACGTCCCGCCAGGTGTAGATCGAGGCGCCGAGTCCGTGGAGAAGCACGACCGTCGGACCGGCGCCCGACTCGACGTACCGAATGCGGGTGCCCTGGACGGTGACGTACTTGGCCCGGAGGTTGGTCCCTGCGGGATACCACTGGGATTCAGGAATTGGCGCGGCCCGGCATCCCACTGCGCCCAGGGCCAGAAACCCCAGCAACGGCGGCGTTTTCACCTCATTGCCGCCGATCCGACCTGCACCAGCAGGGGATGTGCGGTCCACATGGCCGTCATGAGATCGCCCGCCCCCGACGCGGAAAACACCCGAACTTCATCGATCAACAGAATGGTCGCAGACGAGGCAGGTGCCGTTCCTCTGGCGAGTGACTCCGGGTCTTCAGCCTCTCCGGCGATCAAAACGTCGAGCGACGCCCGCGTTGCCGCGCGCCGCCAAGCGGGGAGGGACGGACGCCAGAGCTCCGCCGCCACCGTTCCCCTCACGCTCCGCTCAGCGCGAGCCACCAGCTGCTGCACCGCATTTACCGTCCCCCGCAGACCCTCGGCAGAGTGAATCGTCGGCTCGGACCCCGCAGCCGCGCCCTCGAGCGCGCGGCTCAGCCGTTCGAGCGCCTGCCCCTGGGATGCTGCTACCCGAGCCACCAGGCTCGAAGGGTCGGCGGGGCGGAATTGGGCGGGCCGCCCCGCGGAAGTCGCCGCGCCCCGGCTCACCAGGCCTTCCAGCGCGGCATAGGCATTCGCACGGGCCAGACGGCAGGCGCGGGCGACCGCGTAGCCGGTACTCGGACCCAGGCGGAGCAAGGAGGCGTAGACGAGAGACTCGGTGGGGGTGAAGCCGAACGGTGTGAGGTCGATCGAGGTCATAGAGTAGTAGCCAAAGCTACTACTCTATGACCATCTCCGCAAACTAGACGACTTCGATCGGGAGACCCAGCAGTCGCGCGATGAGCGCCAGCCGGAACGTGATGTCGGTCTGCTTCTGGGCCGGACTCTTCCCCGGTCCTTCGAGCGGGAAGTAGTGGCTCAGGACCGGACTGTCGGACTTCGGCATGGTCCGGAGCGCCTTGGGACTCCAGATCCCCTGGTCGTCGCACTCGGAGTAGAGGCGCGCGAGCACCTTGGTGGCGGAGGGGAGCTGCCTGACCAGACCCAGCCGGGCGAGGATTTCCAGCCAGTACACGGCGAACGGAACATCCGGTACGTGACCGTGAGCGTCCGCCCGGAGGGGGTCACCCATGATGATGAACGTGGGGGGCAGAACCTTTTTTCCCGCCAACTGGAAGAACGCCCGCTTGGGCGCCGGCGTCGAGAAGTACGCCCCGAGCCGCTCGATGAACCCTGAACGCTCCCGTTGGAGGGCGGGCAGGAAAGCCAGCATCTCCATCGCGAAGTACGAAGGGGGCACCGCCTCAGGCTCGACCACCGTCTTGCCCTGGGCCTTCTTGAACGGCTTTTCCAGGAGGGGACTTCTGAGGTAGGTCGAAATCCCGTTCAGGATGTTGTGGGCCGCTCCGCGCAGTCGGGGGTCCTCGCCGCGTGACGCCCGGGCGAGCGCGGCCGCCGCAGCCTCCCGGCCGAGGTTGCGCGCCCAGAGACCCAAACCCGGGTCGGTCTTGGCGGGGCGCTGAAACTCGACCAGCAGGGTGGGATCGGGGTCGCGAGAAAGGAGGCGGAACAAGAACCGATCGGCGATGCGGAACACGCGCTGATCGGCGGGCCAGCCCAGCTCGAGCAAGTGACGGTACTGGGTGACGGTCCCCGTCTCGGTCCACCCGAACACCTTGTTGGGTCCCGGTGCGAGCAGGTTCGCGCCCCACAGTCCGGTGTCCTTCTGCTTCCGCGCGATCGCCTGGGCGGGCTTGTACTCGAGGGCCTGCTTGGCGAGCTCGGCCAGACGCTCCGGATCACGAGCTCCTTCAGGTGCAGCCTCAGCCAACGCTCGATACTGAATCGGAAGACTGGCTGCATCCTTGAGCCAGGATAGCGGAAGACGATGCGTGGTGGGGAGTTCCAGGGTCATTCTCCAGGACTGACGTTTGCGCTTGCCGGACCGTCAAAAACGGGCGCAAACTTACCTGACCCCTGCGAGTCCAGCAATGACTCACGCGGCCCCAGCCGCCAACTTATTTTATGATAGCATGTTACGCAAACTCCTAGGTACTGCAATAATCTGCACAACTAGCGCTTGAAATCGGCACCCGCCAACCACTGCGGCAGGTCGGTCGCGTCGGCGATCGCGAGTGTCAGGCGCATCACCACTCGGACCTCCTGGCTCATTCCGTCATAGCGGAAGAGGGGAGTCCACTCATCCGACGGTTGATGATACCGGTGCTGCTCGAAGTCCTGCTCCTCCTGTCTCCCCCACCCAGCGGGCTTCCCGATGAAATCCTCCCCCGCTTGAATCGACAGCGCGGGCACCCCGGCCTTCGCGAAGGGGAAGTGATCGGACCGGAAGAATCCCCCGCCGATGTCGGGACGATTGGCGACCTTCAACGACTCCGCCTGTGCCGCGTCCGCGAACATCTTCCCCAGCGACGACTGATCAGTGCCCAGGGCGGCGATATCCCGCGTCGCCCCGTGCACGTTCACCTCGTCCATGTTGATATCGGCCGCGGTTTGCGCGAGGGGAAAGAGCGGATGCGCCACGTACCCCGCCGATCCCAGGAGCCCACTCTCCTCGGCGGTCGTCGCCACGAAGAGCACCGACCGCCTGGGGCGCTTCGGCATCTTCGACAGGGCCTCGGCGGTCGCCAGCATCGCCGCAACTCCCGATGCGTTGTCCTCGGCCCCGTTGTAGATCGAATCGTCCCCAACCGCGGGCCCGATGCCCTTGTGATCCCAGTGCGCCGAAATCACCACGACCTGTGACGAGAGCACGGGATCGGAGCCCCGGAGACGCGCGACCACGTTCTCGCTCTGGACGTGCCGGACCGCACTCGCGAGGTCGATCGCCGCGTGCAGGCCGGTCGACACCGGCACGAACCCCCGGGTGGCCGCGAGCCGGGTGAGTGAATCGAGATTGAGCCCCACCGATGCGAGCGCGGATTGAACCGCGTCGTGGGTGGCCCACGAGGCAAAATCGAGGGAAGGGCCCGCGTCTCCCTCCAGCTGGAACTGCTCGACGGACCAGGATCCCCGGACCACGTCCCAGCCGTAGGTCGCGCTCGGCGTGGTGTGCACCAGGACCACCCCGACCGCCCCCTGTCGGGCCGCCTCCTCGAGCTTGTAGGTCCAGCGCCCGTAATACGTGAGCACCCGTCCCTTGAAGAGCGTCGAGTCCTGGATGCCCGGGTCATTCACGAGCATCAGGAGCACCTTGCCGTGGAGGTCCGCGCCTTTGTAGTCATCCCAACGGTACTCGGGCGCTTTGATGCCGTACCCGACGAACACCACGTCACCATCCACGGTGATGCGTGACTCGGGCTTCATGGCCCACTCCACGAACTCATCGCCCGGCTTGAGGCTCCTCGTGTCCGCGCCCTTTCCCCACACGAATGACGGCTGCTGGGTCAGGGTTCCGGCGAGCGAAACAGGCTGGAAATACGAGCCATTCGGACCCGCGGGCTCGAGGCCCAACGCTTCGAACTGCGCGGCGATGTAATCGGTCGCGAGGTGCCCGCCCCTGGTCGCCGGGGCGCGTCCCTCCAGCAGGTCGCTCGCCAAGAACCGGAGATGGGCATCCATCGCACGCTCGTTCGGCGCCGGGATGCTCGGGGGCGGCGGGCCGGCCGGTGTGGCGGGAGTGGCGGGTTTTTGCGCGAGGGCGGGACCCGACGAAGCCCCGAAGATCAACAAGAGGGTGTATAGAGGTCGCATCGGCTGAACCAATCGCCTTGCTCCACCTGTAGCAAGGGGTCATTTTTCGGCATGCTGGAAGCTCTCAAGTCTCGCCCCGTCAATAAGCTGCCCGATCGGGTCCGCTTCCCAGGCCGCATCCTGTTCCTCACCGAGGATGCCGGGCTTGTGCGTGAGCAGCTCGCGGGCAAGGACCTGCCGTGGCCCCCCAAGGTGCCACTGCGTGACAACATCTCGACCGACGAGATCACGCCCGCCTACATCTGCTACTACTACGACGAGACGCTGGGGGAATTCCCCTATCTCGGACTCAAGTGCGGTGACCAGTTCCCGATCACCCGCGGATCGGTCAAGCAGGGTGGTTTCGTCGCCTCAGTCTCCGGAAAGCGCCGCGGCAAGGGGTCGTCCCGGGAGCAGTCGCCCTACGCCGAGATGTGCGCCGGCATCAAGCTGGTCGTCGCCGAAAACATCGAGCGCATCTATCGCGAGAATTGCCAGAACCTCGGCGTCCTGACCACGACCGATTTCTCGATCATCGAGCGCGTTCGCCGGGGCGAGGAGATCCCGCTCTCCGCGTTCACCGAGGGCGAAGGCGAAATCACCAGGGGCATCATCGAGTACGGCGGCCTCTTCAACTACAACGTGGCGCGCCTTCAGGGGAAAGTCGTCCTCAGTCCGCCCCCCACGCCGCGCCGCCCCATGACCCTCGGCGAAAAGGTGCTGGCCCGTCACTGGGTTGTGGATCCGTCCAAGGGCAAGGTCGGCGTTCCGTCGGTGAAGCCGGGGGACGAAGGCTTCGTGGTGACCGACATCCGGTTCAGCCACGAGTACGTCACTCCGATGGCCGCCATCTTCTTTGAACAGCTCGTCGGCCAGGACGAAAAGGTGCTCGATCCCGGCTCGGTGCTCCTGTTCCGCGACCACCTCACCTTCCTGGGTGAGGCGATGACGCCGGAGCGGATCAAGGAAGGCCTCCTCGACGTCGCCAATCAGCTCGAGAAGAAGCAGCGCGCCTTCGCGGAGAAACAGGGGATCAAGCTCTACGGGGAGCTGCGCCTGGGCCATCATGGTTCCGAGGCCATCTGCCACTCGAAGATCCTCGAGTCTCACGCGCTTCCCGGCCAGGTCATCATCGGCTCGGATTCCCACACCCCGCACGCCGGCGCCGTGGGGTGCGTCGCCTTCGGCGTCGGGACCACCGCGATCTTCAATTCGTGGATTACCAAGGACGTTCGTCTCACGGTGCCCGCGACCGTGAAGGTCGTGGTCAAGGGTGCCAAGCCCGCGAACGTGACCGCCAAGGATTACATGCTCGAGATCCTGCGGCATCCGTACATCAAGAGCGGGCAGGCGATCGGGAAGCTGGTCGAGTATTGCGGCGGCGCGGTCGAGGCGCTCTCGGTCGACGAGCGTGCGACGATGACGAACATGACCGCCGAGGTGGGCGGGTTCACGGGGTACGTGGCGCCCGACGAGAAGACGGTCGCGTATCTGATGGACTACCGGAAGATGACGCGCGCCGAGGCCGAGAAGGCCTGCGAGGGAATAGCCTCCGACCCGAACGCCGAGTACTGCGAGGTGATCGAGATCGACGCTTCCCGGCTCAAACCGATGGTCGCGCTCCCCGGTGACCCGGGCAACGGCGCCTACATCGCCGAGCTCGGCGCGCCGGTCAAGGTCGAGATCGCGTACGCGGGGTCTTGCACCGCCGGGAAAAAAGAGGACATGGACATGTATGCCCGGGTCCTCAAGGAAGCGGTGGACCGGGGCCAGAAGGTGGCGCCGGGCGTGAAGTTCTTCATTCAGTCGGGATCACAGGACGTGAAGCGGTACTGCGAAGAGCAGGGCTATCTCGACATCTTCCGGCAGGTGGGAGCCACGTTCCTCGAGCCGTCCTGCGGCGCCTGCATCAATGCGGGTCCCGGCGTCTCGCGCACCAAGGACGAAGTCACCATCTCGGCCATCAACCGGAACTTTCCGGGCCGCTCCGGCCCGGGCCAGCTGTACCTCGCGAATCCCTACACGGTGGCCGCGTCGGCCATCGCGGGGGTGATTACCGAGTGGGCGCCGGCGCCGGAGGCGCGCTCAAAGAGCCGGTGATGGCGATCTTGAGGGCGTGAATTCCCCCCGAAAAGCTGCGCGTGCCCGTCACCGTCGTCGAAGAGTCGGGCTCGAGCTTGGCCGTCAGATGGAAATCCCCATTCATCGTACCGTGTGACACGGCGAGCGTGAGACCACCCAGCCCCGTGGATTGAGCTGAGCCGAAACTGGCGCCGGTCAGGTGAAACGCGCCGGCGCGGGTGAGCCATGTCTGCACCGCCGAATCCTGCGCCTGGGCGACCACGAAGCCGACGCCGGTCCCCACCGAGTCCGGTGAGAAGGATGTCGCCAGCGAGTCCGAGATGGGGGGCGTGATCCCGGCACCGAGCAGGAAGGTGACGCTGTCCACCGTCTGGGACGTGGGGCGATAGTGCCGCCAGTCCAGCAGGGCGCTGAAACGCGCGACGATCGGGGTGTCCCCCTTGGTCGCGTTGATGTCGAGCAGGATCCCGACGAGGCGGGTCGTGTCGCCCGGCCCTTCGCCTTCCTTCGTCGCCTGATCGATGAACGGGAATACGAACGTCGAAAGCTCCGCATAGAAGCTGTCCGAGGCGAGCGCCTTGCCCAGCGCTGCCCGGACCGCCGCGAGCTCCGCGCCGTCGATCGAGTCCGCGCTCACGCTGGTCGTGCTCGAGGAGCACGCCGCCGCGAACCAGGCCGCGAGCACCATCCCCACGCCGACCTTCCGCATGCCCATCTCCGTTGTGAAGTGCTTAGTCCTACTCGCCGACGCCGGCTTCGGTTTCAGAGGGGTGGCTGGTGGTGCGGAAGGGCCGCAGGGCGTCGCGCTGATAGACGCTCCTGGGGTTCCACAGCACCCACGACGTAATGCCCAACTCCTCCGCCGCGCGGATCTCTTCGCGAATCTCCACCGGCGTGTAGCGCGGCTTGCGCCGGCCGAGGGTGAACGCCTGCAAGTACGGACGGATGGTGGCCGCGTTCGGAATGTCGCGGCTCTTCTCCTGGGCGTCCCGCAGGGCGTCGTGCACGATGCGGTACGGCTCCCCGTTGGGATGCGCGAACCCGAAGGCGCCAGCATAGTAGTGGCTGGGATACACCATCGGCAACACCACATCGGCCACCGAAGCGAAATCCTCCCAGACCTGGCCGATGCCCAGATCCCCTTCCGTGGTGGAGGCCGTGAGCGCGAAGATGTCGAAGGTGGCGGGCACGCCGGCGGAGCGCACCCGATCGACCAGAAGCTGTACGTGGCGGCGGACCGCGACCCGCTCCGTATCCCCGGGCTTCTTGGCCGGGAAAATCGCCTCGGCCAGCTTCGCCCGGGGTTCGTCGGGGAAGCGCACGTAGTCGAACTGCACTTCGTTGAAGCCCTTCTCCACGGCTTCACGCGCGAGCTGTGCCGCGTAGATCCATACGGAGTCGTTGTACGCATCGACCCACGCGATGTTGATCCGGTCGCGCCAGAGCCCGCCCCGCTTGTCCTTCACCGACCACTCCGGTTTCCGCTCGGCCAGCCGCGGATCCTTCGCCACGACGATGCGCGCGATGGTGTAGATGTGATGCGCACGCAGCGTGTCGAGGCGAGCTTCGACGTTCTTGGTCCGCGCGCAGGCGCTCGCGCCGATCTCGATGGCGGTCGGCACCTGCGACGGATACAGCATGCACCCGGTATCGTCCTTGACGTCGACGACCAGCGCGTTGATCTCGGTGGAGTCCGCGAGGCGCGCGAGGCCCCAGAGCTTCGGCGACGCGAAGGCCCATGCATTGACGTAGAGCGCTTTCACGTTGCGCGCGTTCACGAACATGGGCTGATCGGGATGCGCGAAGTGAATCGTGCCGGGATGCAGGAAAATCGGCAGCTGATCCGCGCGCACGGGGATCAGCGTGCGCGTGGAATCGGCCCTCCCTTGGGCGAAAAGCCGCCCCGGGAAAGCCAGGGCGGCGAGCACCAACAACAACCTGCGGTCACGGCGAAGGCGCATAGGGGTGAACACGATAGGAATTCGCACCGGCAGAATCAAGAGTACAAACTGCTACTTCATCTCCAAGCTGTTGAATAGCAGGGGATAAGTGGCCAGGCTCTGACCGCGGTACTGCGGGCGGAACCCGAAAAGCACCGCCTTTCCCTGACCCACCTTCACCTCCACCATCGCCGCACGTCCGGCGATGCGCTCAGGGTGCAACACCCAGCCCGACAGCAGGAGCGAGTTGGGGTCGGTGGGGTACCGGCCGATGACCCGAACCTGCGCCGAATCGAGCACGTCGAAAGCGGGTCCCCCCTCGAACCACGCGATGCTCCGCGGAGGCATGCCGTGAGCTTCCGCCGCCGTGGTGTCGAGCTCGAGACGGAAAATCGATCCCGGAGCATAGAACTCGTCGTCCCCCACGCCTTCGAGGACGTTCCGCACCGGGAGCAGCAGCGTCTGTATGAGGAAGCGGCTCGACTCGTTGAGGGCCACCACCGTCCCGCCATCCTGCACGAATTGCCGGAGCGCATCGACACCGCTCGATCCCAGCCCGCCCGCATACGCCGCGGGGTAGCGCGGCGAGGGCAGTCCTTCGAGCAGGTCGTGCGGCGATTCGTCGGGGAGAATGATCACGTCGAACTTCGCCTTGAGTCCGCCCGCGCGCATCGTCGAATCGACGATCGAGACGTACGGGACCTTCCAGGTATCGAAAATCCAGCGCGTCCATCCTTCGTCCATCGACGCGGCATACGATCGATAAATGGCGACCTTCGGCACTTCTCCCGAACCGAATCCCGGGTACCCGGGCGTCGCATGCGGCGCCGCGATCGGCGCCGACAACTGCAGCCGGGCCGGCTCCTCGGTGAGTGGTGTCGCGGTAAGGCCGAGCAGAAGCGGCAAGGTGTTCGCGGTGACGTCGTAGGGACGCTCCGGCGGGCCATTCGGGTAGAGCCGCCGGTCGGGGTAGGCCTGCGGCTCGAGCAGGGTCTTGGCGAAAGCGGCATACGGCTGGCGCAACGTCACGATGTACGTGCCCGCCGCGTACCGCTGACCGCCGGCGCTGAACGCCTGGTCCGCCGAACGCACCTCGACACCGCCGTGATGGAACACCGAGAAGAGCGTCGCGAGGGCGATCGAGTCCTGCTGCCTGGGAATCGCGTAGGCCCAGGGCCAGCCCCGCCAGCCGCGCACCCCGCGCCAACCCACCGTGAGAAAGTCACTCAACCATCTGGTCCGGTCGGTCGACGCCTGCTCGAGCAACGCATACGCGGCGTCCGTCTGATAGCTCACGATGTCGCGGAGCGTCCAGCGGCCCCCGGGCCAGGGGTGCGGGAAATTCCAGGAGCGCTCGCGCGGGTTGAATCCGCGCCCCGCCGCGGAGAGTTGATCGAACGGAACCTCGACGGGCGTGGCGAGCTCGGCGCTCGCGGCTTCGGTGAGAATCCGCACCGCGCCGTGATAGTGGGCGAAGGCGCGAGACGGCGTCCAGGCGTCGTAGAGACTGTTGATCGCGACCCCGGTGCGCCCCTCACCGCCCAGGGTCCAGGCGATCGATGTACCCAGCGCGTTGTCCCCATCCACCAGCAGAGGATCCACGTTGGGCTCGATGGGATCGAGGTAGGGAGGCAGGAACAGCCGTGAACCGTTCTGTCCCTGCTGATGCAGGTCCATCACGATCTGTGGATGCCAGACACCGTAGAGCGAATCCGCCACCAGCTGGGTCTCGACCTGCGTGAACTCGTACCAGTCCCGGTTCAGGTCGTGCCCGACGTAATGGTGATAGAGCTCCGGCGGCTGGCTCCCTTCCGACGGGGTCCCCAGCGTGCGGTTGTACCACTTGCTGACGATCGTCACGCCATCGGGATTGAGAGACGGCACCAGCCAGAGAATCACGTTGTCGAGAATCGCGCGGGTTCGGGCGCTCGTGTCCGTGGCCAGGCGATAGGCCAGCTGCACCGGCGAGAGGTGTCCACCCACCTCGTTCGAGTGCACCCCCGACGTCACCATCACGATCGTCCTGCCGTCCTTCAGCGCCTGCTCGGCGTCCTTGTTGTTGGCGAGGGTGCGGGGATCAGCCAGGCGCGCGTTGATGGCGCGGAAGTGGTCGAGACGCTTGAGGTTCTGCGGGCTCGAGATCACCAGGGCGAGGAACGGCGCGCCCAGGGTGCTCTTCCCGATTTCGCGGAGGTCGACGCGGTCACTCGCGTCCGCCAGGGCGCGGTAGTAGCGGACCAGCGTCGGCCAGTCGGGCAGCTTGCGGTCGTCTCCCGGCTCGAACCCCAGGATGGACCGGGGAGTCGGGATTCTGGGCGCGGCGGCGTGCCTGGGAGCGGGAGCCGGATGCTTGGGGCGAGGCCGCTGGCCGGCCAGAGGGCCGGCCAGTGCGAGACTCGCGAGAATGACGGTCCCCGGTATCGAACGCCGGAGCGAGAGCATCGGTGACCCGCTTCGTGGGTTGCTAGTGGGGGCGAAAAATATCGGGGCGGGGCGCCGAAAGCGACCGGCGCCCCGCCTCTCGAAAGGTCAGGGAAGCTTGTGGAGTTCCACGCGGCGGTTCTGCGCCCGGCCCGCCGCGGTCGTATTCGGTGCCACCGGTTCGGCAGGACCGTACCCGCGTGCGGTCATTCGCGACGGGGACACGCCCTTCCGCGCCAGGTACGCCCGCACCGCGAGGGCTCGGGCCGCCGAAAGGCGGACGTTGATCATCCGCGACCCGGTGTTGTCGGTGTAGCCCGCGATCTCGATCCTGATGTCCGGATTCGCGACCAGCACCCCCGCCACCTGATCGAGAGTCGCGTACGATTGCGGCGTCAGCACCGACTTCCCGGACGGGAAGTTGACGCCCTTCAATACGTACGTCGGCCGAGCCGGCGCGGCTCCTGGAGGAGCTCCCGGCGCGGCGGGCACGGTCTGGAAGAGGATCGGGCAACCCTTCGCGTCCACCGGCATGCCGCGTGGTGTGTTGGGACACTTGTCGAGCGAATCGGGCACGCCATCCCCATCCGAGTCCAGAGCGGGGAGCTGGGGACACCCGGTCGCGTCCACTTTGGCTCCCGGCGGCGTGTTCGGGCACTTGTCGATGCCGTCGGGCACGCCGTCATGATCCGAATCCAGGGGGCAACCCACCGAGTCCACGACGGCGCCCGGCGGTGTGTTCGGACACTTGTCGATGCCGTCGGGCACGCCGTCCTTGTCCGCATCGACCGGACAGCCCACCGTGTCGACGACCGCACCGCGTGGCGTATTGGGGCACTTGTCGATGCCGTCCATCACGCCGTCCCCGTCAGAGTCCTTCGGACAGCCGACGGAATCCACCGCCGCGCCGACCGGCGTGTTGGGACACTTGTCGATGCCGTCGGGCACGCCGTCCTTGTCGGAGTCGATGGGACACCCGACCTTGTCCACTACGGCGCCGGCGGGGGTGTTGGGGCATTTGTCGTACTTGTCCGCGATCCCGTCTCCATCCGAGTCCTTGAGATGGACCGCGCTTCCCGCCTGGAAGAACGACATCCCGAGCGACGCCACGAAATGGAAGGCCGAGCTTCCGAACGTCGAGTTCGAGGACGGTATGTAGATCTCACGCCCTTCGGCGCGGATGGCGACGTGCGGACTCACGAAGATCCTCGCTCCCAGCGCCCCATGCGGTCCGCCATCAGAAAAGCGGTAGGGAGCCGAGCCGCCGAAGTCCTGACGCGTATAGCCGGCGGCACCATACAGCGTCAGATGGGGACCGGCGGGAAGATTGAGGATCAGCGAACCGCCGCCGAAGATCGGCGAGACCTCCGACGGAGATCCCGCCGGTGTCTGCGGAGCCTCGAGCAGCGCCTCGATCTCGACCTCGACGTTCGGCGTGATGAGATACCCGATGCGGGCGCCTCCACCGAGCGTGTTCTTGAGGAGAAAGGCCTTGTCGTATCGCGTGAAGGAGCCGAAGAAGCTCGCTTCGAATCGCGTGGGTGTTTCGGTTGGGCCCGCACCAGGGGCGTGCGCCGTTGCCGGGGCGGGACTCTGCGCCCACACCTGCGTGACGGCCAGCGACAGCAACAAACCGGTCAGCGTCCGAGCTCGCCTGCTCATGGACCCTCCACGGGTCATTCGCGCTCTACGCTAATAAGCGCAGTCAGAATCCCCAAACTCCAGCGACCCGGAGTCGGGTCGTCAGGTTCATGCCGCCGAGGACCAGGCCGTGAAAGGCCCCGTCGCTGGCCCGCCAAGTCGCCCCGGAAGTGCCGGCGACGACCCCTCCGCCGGCTCCCGAAATCGTATTGGCGCCGGCCGGGTGGAAGCTCCCGAGACTGTCCCCCACCAGGGCCGCCGCCAGCGTTTCATTCGGGCAGGCCACGCCGCCGTCACACACGCCACCCACGGCCAGGACGGCGTTGCCGACCGGGAGGACGGAGAACTGCGACCTCCCCTGCGGGAGGAGACTGGGTCCCGGGGCCCAGGCCGAGCCTAGAAAGAATCCCGAGACCAGACTGAGTGTGGCGGTGTCGCTCGTCACCAATCTGCTGGGCGTCGCGTCCAGCCCCCCTCCGGGATCCGCGCTGTCGGCGATGCCGCCGAACGCCAAAGCGCGATCGTCGAGCACGACGCCGCCACCGTACGCCCGGGGGGCCGTGAGCGACGGTACCGTGTACCAGCCGTCAATCCGGCCATCCAGGCCCACGCGGCCGATGTAGACGCCGGTCTGCGGCCGGCCCGCGGAGTCAGCGCCGCCAAACACGTAGATCCGCCCCCGCCGCGCCACCGCGATGGCGCCCGCGACGGGAGCCGGGAGCGGCTCCACCGGAAAGAACGCCGTCGTGACGCGCGTCTGGGAAACCGCGGCGACGTACACCGTCGCCCGTGCCTTCCCCGCCGTGTCCATGCCGCCGATCACGATCAGCTCGGTGCCGGTCAGGCGGGAGTTGTAAGGCGTGGCCACGACCGCGCTCGCGAAGGCGAGACGGACGGGCAGCGCGTGGTTCGAGTCCGCGAACGTCGTGTCGCGCTGGCGGGTCCACGAGCCGATCGATCCGTTGCTCGCCACCGTCGCGACGTACACGCCCGAATCAGGCAGAATCGTCGAGTCCCCGCCGATGACCTCGGCGCCGCCGGCGGCGTAGAGGGTGGTCGTCACCCCGCCGCCCGACGCCGGGTACTCGGCGGCCGCGAGCGCGACTCCCACCGGTGATTGGGGGAACGGCGTGCGGGCCTGCCACATGAATCCACTGGTGTCGAAGGGCACGCGGGGCAGGACGAAGACGCTGGTGCTGAGGGTCCTGCCGCTCTGGGTGTGTACCGTAAGCGTGCCGGACGTGGCGGTGACGGGGACGACGACGCGAATCGCTTCATCGCTCCAGCCGGCACTGTCGGTCACCGCGTTCACCGTGCCCCCACCGAGCGCGGCGAATGCGACGCTCGACGTGACGCCCTCGAGCTCGAATCCGAAGCCTTCGATGACGGTGGACTGGCCCGCGGAGAGAATGGGGTGGATGGCGCCGTCGACGTAGTCGATGCGGGGGACCGGCGGCCCCGGTTCGGTGGCGCCCGTGCAGGCTCCGACCGCGAGCAGGGCGGCCGCGAACGGACGCCCCAGGCGCCAACTACGACCGGGCGTTCTCTCCCCGGACGAAGCGGACTGCTCGCTGGAGATTCTCCGCGAGCGAGGACAGCTGGGTGGCACCCTGGGCGAGGTCTTCAATCGCTCTGAGCTGTTCGGCCGCCGCGGCGGCGACCGCCTCCGTTTCCTGTGTGGATTCCCGTGCACCGGCGTGTCCCTGCCGCAGGCCTTCGACGACCTTCCCCGCGATGTCCGCATTGGCGCGGGCGACCTCACCCACGCGCTGGCCGGCCTTCGCGGTGCCGACGGCCGCTTCGTTGATCCGGTCGAGGTCTTGTACCCAACTGGTGGACGTTTGCACCACGTCGGCCAGGTCGGCCCGGATCCGCTCGAGCAGTTGCGCGGCACGGTCCAGGGCGCGGCGGGTTTCCTGCACGGCCTTCGACACGTTCCGGGCTTCCCGCGCGCTCGCTTCCGCGAGCTTGTGGACCTCGTCGGCCACCACCGCGAACCCCCGGCCATGCTGCCCGGCCCGGGCCGCTTCGATGGTGGCGTTCAGTGCCAGCAGATTGGTCTGGTTCGCGACGAAGCCGATGGTCTCCGAGAACTTCTCCACTTCGCCGGCGACATCCCGGAGCCGCCGGACCTCCCCGGCACTTTCTTCGGCAGTGGCCGCGAGGTCGGACAGGCGGCGAACGGCTCCCTGCGTCGCCCCACGAACGCGCTCCGCGGTCTGTTGCATCTGGGTCCCGGCGTTCCGGGTGGCTTCGCCGGCGCCCGCGACGTCGGCGGCGCCGCGTCGGAGCTCGTCGGCTCCTTCCGAGGCCGTGGCGACGAGTGTCGCGGCGTCAGCCGCGCTCTTGCTGGCCCGCTGGGCCGACGCCGCGACCTCCTCACTCGAAGCATGGATCTCTTGCGTCGTGGCCGTGAGCGTCTCGGCGTACTGCAGCATCTTGTCCGAGGCGGTACCTACGGGAGCCACGGAGCCGTCGAGCGCCAGCATCAGCGCCAGCTGAGGCGTGAGGAGACTCAGGAGCTCGCCGTCCGACTCGCGGTACATCCGGGGGTCCGAATGCCGGATGCTCCAGAGGCCCATCAGTTTCCCGCCGTGGTGGAGCGGAATGAGGATCTCCGCACCCGGGGTCTCGTCGCCCGCCAGCACCACCTGGTCGGGCCGGAGATCGTGCGCCACCAACGGCCGGCCGAGCCGGAGAACCTCTCCCGTCAACCCGGCGTCGGCGTCATAACGGAAAGTCGCCGTGACGCCGCTCTTCGCCATCGTGGTGTCCGCGATGAGCTCCATCTCCCGCCGGCGCTCGTCGAACCGGATGATGCCCATGTGCTCCCACGGCACCAGTCGGCGGGTGAGATCCTGAATGCGCGTGAAGCTCTTCGACAGACTGATGTCGGCCGCGATGGCCCCGGTGAGCCGCTGCACCAGGTCGAGCTCGTCGGCACGGACCCCCAGCCGGATCACGGATACGCTGACGATCGTCGCGGCGGCGAGGAGGAGGCTCAGCGTCGCCGCGGCCCACAGCGGGATGTCTGATTCGACCGCGCCCAGCCATCCGAGCGCGAGCCCGGCGGATACGACGTAGACGATGGCTTCCCACCGGGCCGTGAGGCGCGCATCCACCCAGGCTACCGTCTGGGACGCGGCGAGCTCGAGATAGAACGTACCGTTGATGAAGAGCGGGATGATCAGCAGGATCCCGACCAGCGGGAGCAGGTTCGCCACCGTCAGGACACTCGCGCCCGTGGCCCCATGCACCAGCTCGTAGGCCAGTCCCACGAGGACCGTGCCCGTCGCCAGGTGCGCGGCGTTGAGCAGCGCGGCGTAAACCGGAAGTCGTCGCAAAGCCAGATCGCCGATCAGCATCGCGGCCGGCGCCACGACCACGGCGAAGGGCCATCCACGGCTCAAGAGCGCCAGGATGAGGACGCCCAGCACATAAGAGGAGAAGCCGTTGCCGGGGAGCGCGATGCCGTACCGCCGGGACGCGGCGCCGGCCGCGAGCAACACACCGGTGGCGAGGAAGGTGGAGGCGTCGAGGGGAATCCCGCCCCTGGCGATGGCCACGACGGCGGCGACGACGCCGACGATCGCAACGCCCGCGACCACGGCGCGGACGGCGACCACTCCTGAAAGGACGAAGCCGCGTTTCTCTTGAGCCATGCGGGGTCCGCGCAAGCTCGGGCGTGTGGCGCGGCGTGTCAAGCGTGGCTATGCTACTCGGGTGAAGCTTTCCATTCGCTACTGCGTCGTCTGAAACTACGAGCCTCGGGCCACCAGTTTGGCGGCCGAGATCACCCGCGAGTTTCCCGATGCCGAGCTCCAGCTCATTCCCGGATCCGGGGGCGTGTTCGAAGTGTCTCGTGACGGAGTGACCATCTTCTCCAAGAAGGCCCTCGGGCGCCATGCTCAGCCAGGGGAGGTCATGGCATTGCTGCGCGAAGCACCCGCCGCGTGAAGATCGCCATCTCCACCGGCGGCGGTGACGCCCCGGGCCTCAACGCCGTCATCCGCGGTGTCGTACTCGCCGCCGCTCACCGTGGCTGGGAATGCCTCGGCATACGCCACGGCTACGACGGGCTCATGGGCCTCGACAAGGTCGTCCCCCTGGGCCCCGCGGAGGTCCGCGGGATCACCCACCTCGGTGGCACCATCCTGGGCACCACCAGCCGCGGCAACCCGTTCCACTGGAAAGAAACAAGGAAGGACGGGACCGTCGTCGAGCATGACCGGTCGAAGGACGTCGTAGCCGAGGCCAAGCGGCTGGGCATCGACGCCATCGTGGCGATCGGCGGGGACGGCTCGCTCGGCATCGCCATGCAGCTCTACCGGATGGGGATTCCCGTCGTCGGCGTCCCGAAGACCATCGACAACGACGTCGGCGGGACCGTGGCGACCTTCGGATTCGATACTGCCGTCCAGACCGCGACCGAAGCCATCGACAAAGTGCACTCCACGGCCGAGAGCCATGACCGGGTGATGGTGGTCGAGGTGATGGGCCGCCACGCCGGATTCATCGCGCTCAACTCCGGGCTTGCCGGGTCCGCCGACGTCATCCTGATCCCTGAGATCCCCTTCGATATCAGGAAGGTCGTCGAGAAGATCCGGGCTCGCGAAGCCGAGGGGCGCCACTTCAGCATCGTCGTCGTGGCGGAAGGCGCGCGCCCCAAAGGGGGTGGGGTCTCCCTCATCGACCCGGAGCACCACCGGCTTGGCGGCATCGGCGACAAGGTGGCGCATTCGATCGAAGAGATGACCGGGAAGGAAACCCGCTCGATGGTGCTCGGTCATCTGCAGCGCGGCGGCTCCCCCACGACCTTCGACCGGCTCCTCTCCCTGCGATTCGGCGCCGCGGCGGTCCGCCTGATCGCCGAGAAGAAATTCGGGTACATGGTCGCGCTTCAGCCGCCTGACATCGTGGCGGTGGCCATCGAGGAGGCCATCTCGAAGCCGCGCCATGTGCCGCTTGACTCGGACGTCATTGCCACCGCTCGCGATCTGGGCATTTCCCTGGGGGATTAGGCTCCCTGTCGTCCCCTCCTGAGGACATTTTCCTCCGTTTCACCGTCGAACCGCCTCACACCTCCTAACCTCCTGATTCTCAGCACGAGTTCGCCTCGAAAAGCCCGCTTGGCACGGGACTTCCACTGGTAGGGGGTGACCACAGGAGGTCATATGAAACGGACCCTGATGTTGTGCCTGGCGCTTCTCGCTGGTGGGGCCATCTCGGCGAAGGCGCAAACCCGCGTGATCGTGTCCTTCGGCGTCGGAACGCCTGGTTACGCCGGGTTCGTCTCGGTTGGTCAGCCTTGGTACTGGTACGGTGGTGAACGCGTCTACTACGTCCGGCGCTACTACGAGGGCCGACCGATGTGGTACTACGATCCGCGCTATGTACCCGAGGATTGGCGCGGTCATGACCGCAACTGGTTCGAGCGACACCGTGACTGGGACCGCGGCCGGAGGTTCGACGATCGCGACGACGACCATGCATGGCACGACCGCGGGCAGCACCGCGGCTGGTACAAGCGTGATCAAGGCGACCAACGCGATCATGGGGATCACGGGGATCACGGCAAGAGGGATCACGGCGACCACGGTCACCATCGATAGGCGGTAGTCGCTGAAGCAATGGCGGCGGTCGGGGACAACCCCGGCCGCCGTTCTCTTTTTCCTTCTACTAATATTGAAGCGTGGTATCCTCCCGCGATCACCTCCTCCCTCCCGATCGTGAGGCCTATCTCGCCGCCGGCCAGGCGGGCCGCGTCATCGTCATCGCCCCCACCCGCGCCGCGTGCGAAACGATCGAGCTCGCCCTCGGTCTCCAGATCGACACCCTGCTCGCACGGGAGCATGGCGACGACATCGAGCGGCTGGCGCGTTCGGGATCGGGCTTCGGCATCATGGCCGGGACGGGGACGGGCAAGACATTGGCGATCAGGCCGATCGCCGGCGCCATCGTAGGGCTTCCCCTCAAGGTCGGAGTCGTGAACCGCGAGCGGGAGGCGACGCCCGAAACGCCCTCCTGGAACGTGGTCATCATCACCACCGGGATCGCGCGGCGGTGGTTCCAGGACGGACTCATCACCAGGCGCGACACCCTCATCGTCGACGAGATCCATCAGACCTCGGCCGAGCTGGAGCTGTGTCTCGCGTTGGCCAAGCGGGCCAGGTGCCGCTGCATCTGGCTCTCCGCCACCGTCGACCCCGAGTTCTACGCCCGCTACCTCGAGTCCGCCGAAGTGCTGGAAACGACGGCGTTCGATCCGGCGCGCGCCGCCGACGTCCGGGTCATTCCCCAGCAGCCGCTCTCGTTCCTGAACGAACGCTTCATCACTCGCGTCCTGCGCGAGCGGCGGGGGGTCGCGGTCTTCGTGCCGACGCGGGCGGAAGTGGAGCAGATCGCATCGGAGCTCGGTGCGCGGTGGCCGAGGCTCGACACGGCGTTCTACCACGGCGGCGAACCGATCCGCGTGATCAGGCCCTTTCTCGACGGCACCGTCAAGCGGCCCTTTCTGCTCGCGATGACGGCGGCGGGGCAATCGGCCCTCAACATCCGCGGGCTCGACACCGTCGTCATCTATGACGCGCGCTACACGAACGTCATCGAACGGGGCCGGAACGTCCTCACCCGGCTCTACCTCGGTGCGAACGAAATCTTGCAGATGGCGGGGCGCGTGCATGGCCGCGTGCAGGGGGGAGAGGTCACCATCCTGAGTGACCGGCGGCTGGTGTTCGACCAGCTGCGCCCGACACCGCCCGAGTTCCAGCTCGCCGGAGACGCGGAGCGGGTCGCGATGACCTGCGCCGCCATCGGCGTGGACGCCGGGGATCTCGATCTGCCCGTGCCCCTCGACAAGCGGTCGTATCGGGCGGCGGTCACGCTGCTCACCGACCGGGGCCTGGTGGAAAACGGACGCCTCACCAACTACGGGCGCCA
>DASUBP010000211.1:0-7741 GCA_035763205.1 Gemmatimonadales bacterium | reverse complement strand
TGACGAGCCGATGAGCACCTGGCCGGTCGCCCGCGGCTGCACGTTGAACGCCGCTGATTCCGCCGTCATCTGATGCGCGCTCTTGAGGTAGCCCATCTCGACGATCTGGTGACGGCAGAAGCCGGGCGCGCGATCCGTAATGACCAGATGCCCCTTGCGCGGCACGATCGGGAGGTCGGGGGTGAGCCGCGCGGCGCCCGTCCCGGCGGCATTCACGATGACGTCGGCGCGGACGGTGCCGTCCCGCGTTTTCACCTGATTCGGACCCAGCTCCAGAACCTCGGTATGTTCGCGAAGTTGCGCGCCCCGGGCCCGGGCGCGTTCCAACAATGCAAGGGCGGCGCCCGGGGGGTAGAGGATCCCGTCCCGCGGGGCGAGCAAGCCCCCGGCAAGCCCGGGGCGGAGATTGGGCTCGAGCTCCACCACGCGCTTGCCATCCAGCCACTGGAGCGGCATGCCGCGGCCGGCGTAGGCGTGGACCTTTTCCTCGATCCCCTCCAGCTGCATCTCATCTTCCGCCACCCACAGGGTTCCTGCCGGGTCAAATTCGGCGGAAGGAGGCAGCTCGGAGGCGAGGGATTTCCAGAGATCGAGAGAGTACGATGTGAGTGCGAGCTGGGCGGGAGAATCGTCCATCGCCACGAGGTGTCCCATGCCCACCGCCGTGGCGCCGAGGGCGGCGGGGCCCGAGTCGAAGATCGTCACCCGCATGCCATCGCTCGCGAGCGCTTCCGCCACCGCGGCCCCCACGATCCCGGCGCCGACGACGACGGCGCTGGCCGTCTCCGACGTCACGAGGGGCTAAGGCCGCTCTGAAATGGATCGGCGGGGTCGAAATGCAGCTCGGTCTTTCCCGTGATGAACGCGCGGCCCCGGATGTGGGGAATCAGTCCTTCGGCGCGCCGGGTGAGCCAGCCGGTGAAGAGGCTCCCGGTCACGCTCTCCTGCCGCCAGTGCTGCTCGAGCGGAAGGAGCCCGCGCTCGTGGAGAATCGCCATCTTGGCGGAGGTGCCGGTGCCGCAGGGAGAGCGGTCGTACTGGGCGCCGGGACAGAGCACGAAGTTGCGCCCGTCCGCGTTCGTCGACGACGGCGGGCCGGACAGCTCGACGTGGTCGATTTCGGCCTTGTTGGCGCCGGTGATGCCACGGGCCTTGAGGGCCTGCATGATGCTCTTGGTCACCTTCATCAGCTCGTCCAGGTACCGGAGCTCGAGCGGGAAAGCAGGCAGCTCGCTCAGGAAGAACCAGTTGCCGCCGTACGCGATGTCGCCGGTGACGCGACCCACGCCACGCACGTCGATCGAGACGTCCTTGGCGTGACTGAAGGCCGGCACATTCTCGATGGTGACCGCGCCGTCCGCTTCGAGCGTCGCGCTCACGGTGCCGACGGGCGTATCGATCCGCACTTCCCCGGACTCGAGCCGCCCCAGATGGGCCAGCGTCTTCACGACACCGATGGTGCCGTGCCCGCACATCCCCAGGTAGCCGACGTTGTTGAAGAAGATCACGCCGGTCGCCGAACCGGGATTCACCGGGGGTGTGAGCAGGGCGCCCACGACGGCGTCGTGACCGCGGGGCTCGTTGACCACGGCCCGCCTGACGTGATCGGCGTGCGTCTTCAGATCATCGCGTCGCTCCGCCATGGTGGCGCCCGCGGGTGTGGGCCAGCCCTCGATGACGACGCGAGTGGGCTCCCCCTCGGTGTGGGAATCCACCACGGCCATGGTCGAGGGAATCGCGATGGTGGTCATGGGTGAATTTGCACCGTCTTGATTTCGGTATAGAACTCGCGAGCGGCAGGGCCCTGTTCCCGCGATCCCGAGCTCGAGCCTTTGACCCCACCGAAGGGGGCGTGGGGATCGACGCCCGTCGTATCCCCGTTGACGCGCACGAGGCCGGCGTCGATTCGCCGGACATACCGGACGGCGCTCGACAGATCCCGGGTGAAGAGCGACGCGGAGAGACCGTATTTCGTGGAGTTGGCCAGCGCAATGGCCTGATCGAGATCGTCGACGACGAAGGTCGCCAGCACGGGGCCGAAGATCTCCTCGGTGGCCAGTCTCGAGTCGGGCGCGACGTCCCGCACGACGGTGGGCGAGAAGAAGTATCCCTTGTGGAAGCGCGGGTCGGCGGGCGGTGCTCCCCCGGTGACGAAATCCCCCGCTCCCCTCACCGCCGCGCTCACCCGGTCCCGGGCCTTCGCGTTGATCAGGGGGCCGACGGCGGATTTCGGATCGTCCACGGGACCGAGGGGAAGCGCTTCCACCTGTTCCTTCAGTTTGGCGAGAAACCGATCGGCGATGGGGCGGAGCAGAATGGCGCGGCTGGTCGCGGTGCACTTCTGGCCCGCGTACCGCATCGCGCCCGCGGCGGTGAGCGCCGCCGCCCGATCGAGATCGGCATCGACGGCGACGATCACGACGTTCTTCCCGCCCATCTCCGTCTGATACCGGATGTTTCGCGCCGCGCACGCCGCGGCGACTGAGGCACCGACGGCGGCGGAGCCCGTGAAGCTCACCGCGCGCACGGGAGGGGCATCGATCAGGGCCGAGCCGACGGTCGCGCCGGTTCCGGGGATCACATTGAAGACCCCCGCCGGGATCCCCGCCTGCAACGCCGTCTCCGCCAGCAATGATGCCATCGCGGACGAATCCTCCGCGGGCTTCAGCACCACGGTGTTCCCAAAGGCCAGCGCGGGCGCGGCCTTCCAGAGCGGAATGGCGAAGGGAAAGTTCCAGGGAGTGATGAGTCCCACCACGCCGAGCGGCTCGCGAAGGGTGAGCTGCAGCGCTTCGGGCGCTTGTGCCGGAATGACCTCACCGATCTGCCGGACCGCTTCGCCCGCGTAGTAGCGCAGGATCACTTCACCCCGCCCTACTTCCCCGCGTGCTTCGCCGATCGGCTTCCCGACCTCGCGGCTCATCGCCTGGGCCAAGGCTTCGCGCCGCGTCCCGATCACCTCCGCCCACTTCTGGAGATGCTCGGCGCGTGCCGGTCCGGGGAGTGCGCGCCAGGACTCGAAAGCCTCTTGCGCGGCGGTCGTCGCGCGCACGACGTCGTCGGCCGCGCCGGAGGGCACCTGCGCGACGACGTCGTCCGGATTGGACGGATTGAGGTCGGGAAACGTCCCGCCCCCGGCGGACGGGGTGAACGCTCCCCGAATGAACGGCTGGATTCGGGCGGGTGCGGCAGTGGGGGGCGCGGTCATCCCCGAAAAGCTACGTCGGTGGCTGGTTCAGCAGGAGCCAGTACAGCCCGAGCGAAGAGACCACCTTGATGAACTCCTCAAATGCCACGGGCTTCACGATGTAGCTGTTCACTCCGAGCGCGTAACATCGCGAGATATCAGGGTCTTCCCGGGAGGAGGTCAGGACCACCACCGGCACCAGCTTGGTGCGCGGGTCGGCCCGCATCCGGGTCAGGACTTCGATGCCGTCCACCCGCGGGAGCTTGAGATCGAGGAGCACGACCCGGAGCATGCGGAGCGTGGTCTGGTCGGCATGGGGTCCCCGGGCGAACAGAAAGTCCAGGGCCTCCACACCGTCTTTGGCGTGGTGGATCCGGTTGGCCAGGTTGTGCTTCTTGAGGGCGCGGAGCGTCAGCTCCGCATCTTCGGCGCTGTCCTCGACGAGCAGGATCTCGACCTGATCCGCATCAGACATTACGCCCCGCCTTTCGCGTCCAGTGTAAAGAAGAAGGTCGCTCCCTGGCCTGGCGCCGATTCCACCCAGACCCGGCCGCCGTGACGATGGACCACGCGCCGCACCACCGCCAGCCCGACACCTGTACCCTCGTACTCCGATTGCGGATGCAGACGCTCGAAGACTTCGAAGACTTTTTCCGCATACTGCATGTCCAGCCCCACGCCGTTGTCCCGTACGCTGTAGACCGTGCTCCCGTTGCCGGTTTTCGCCCCGATCTCGACCAGGGGGCCCTTCACCCCGGCCGTGAACTTGACCGCGTTGTCGATGAGCCGCTCCCACACCTGCTTGATCAGAGCCGGGTCGGCCTCGACGGAGGGGAGACTTCCGACGGCGATCTTCACTCCGCCGTCCGACCCGGCGGCCTTCCGGTCGGCGACGACGGCGGCGACGACCGACGTCATGTCCACCGGTGCGCGTGCCAAGGGGACACGAGACAACCGGGAGAGCGCCAGCAAGTCGTCGATGAGACGTCCCATCCGCTCCGTGTTGGCGTGGATCACGCCGAGGAGCCGGAGGCCTTCGGGGTCGAGCTGAGAGGCGTGCCCTTCCTTCAGCAGGTTGGCGAATCCCGCGATGGCCCGAAGAGGCGCGCGGAGATCGTGCGACACTGTGTAGCTGAAGCGCTCGAGCTCCTGATTCACATCCTCGAGCTCGGCCACGTGACGTTGGAGGGAGGCGTTGAGGCGGTTGACCATGTCCCGCGCGCCGCGGAATTCGGTCTGGTCCACCATGGTGGCGCGGACGCGGTATGGGAGGCCACTCGCGTCTCGGGCCACGGCCGACGACACCAGCACCGCGAAGCGGGTGCCGTCTTTCTTGACGAAGCGCACCTCACCGGTCCCGATATCCTCGCCCGCCAGGAGCCGTTCGAAGCGGACCCGGGCGCTCCGGCGGTCTTCCGGGGCCAGGAGGTCGAACACGGTCTTCTTCCCGATCAGCTCGTCGGGCTGGTAGCCGAGCCAGCGGCACTCGGTTTGATTCATGCGAACGATCACGCCCTGCGGATCCAGCGAGTGATATCCGCAGGGCGCCCGTTCGTAGAGATCTCTCATCTCGTCGGAGGCTTCTTCCAGGGCGGTTTCCATCGCTTGACGGGACGAGGAATCGTGGCGCAGCACGACGGCCGCGATGACGAGAAAACCGATGGCCAGCAGCACGCCGGTCCCGCTCACCACCTCGACCAGGACGGTGGTGCGGCCGACACTCGCACCCGCACGCGTATAACGGTCCGCCGCGGTCCGGGCGACCACGCGGATCACCTGGCGCACGCTGTCCATGAGCGCCCGGCCCCGGTCGGTCTGGACCACCGGGAGAGCGGCGCTCAGGCCGTTCGTGCGGCGCAAGTTCACGGTCTCGGTGAGCTCGGAGAGCTTGGCTTCGATCGCGGGCGTGAGGGCGCGCACGGCCGGCGAGATGTCGGGGTCCGACGCGGTGATCTGGACGAGGGTATCCAAGTCTCCGCGGGCCTGTTGGCCTCCGGCTTCGAACGGCTTGAGGTACGGGTCGCGGCCGGTCAGCAGGAACCCCCGCTGGCCGGTTTCGGCGTCTTGCAGGTGCACGAGCAGGCGCGTCAGCCGGTCACGTACGGCCACCGTGTGCTCACGGTCCTCGCGCGCCGCCTTGATCCGCCCGAATCCCCAGAACGTGGTGACACCGACGGCGAGCAGCAGGATGACGGCCAGGACGAAGGCGGCGGTGGTGCGCCGGTACAGTCCCCCGAGCTTGGGGACGACGGACGGCTGACCATACGAAGGTCGTTTGAGCGGCACGGCTATATGAATAGCGTTCGGATGCGAAGTGCACAAAGCACTCCTGCACGCGCTGCTCGCCTGAAGGTGCCGTCCCCTCTATGATTCCGGGTCGGCTCACCCCCCAGACTCCCGTGCGGAGGTCTCCTGGCCCGAACGAGCAGCAAACTCGCCCGACGCTCCCTCTCCGGCATCGACACCGAGCCGGTGCGGATTCTCCTCGTGGAGGACAACGCCCGGCATGCCCAGCTCCTGCAGGACATGCTGGGAGAGGCGGGGGCTGCATTCGCCGGGGCGCCACCGTACGATCTCGCCCACGTCGCTGATCTGGGAGCCGCGTACGCGCGGATCGCTGAGGGCAACATCGACCTGATGATGCTCGATCTGTCCCTGCCGGAAGCGAACGGGCTCGACGCCCTCCTCAAGGTCCGGGAGCGCTTTCAGGACCTTCCGGTCATCGCGCTCGTGGCCCGGGGAGACGGGACTCTCGCCGCTCAGGCGATCCAGTCGGGAGCGCAGGACTATCTGATGAAAGGGAAGATCTCGGGAGACACGCTGGCCCGGAGCATCCGTCACGCCATGGAGGTCGCACGGCTCCGCGCGGCCCTCCGGTCTCTTTCGTTCATCGACGGTTTGACCGGGCTGTACAACCGCCGCGGCTTCGTGACGCTGGCGGAGCCGTACGTGAAGCGGGCGCAACGGGTGAAGGGCCACCTGCTCGTGGTATCGGCGGAAGTCGTGGGGTTCGACCGGATCGTGAAGCTCGTGGGATATCAGGAAGGTGACGAACTGCTCCGGGGCGTGTCCGAGATCATGCGCCGGTCCTTCCGTGACTCAGATCTCCTCGGCCGGCTGGAGCTGGGGGAGTTCATGGCCCTCGCGCTCGACGCGCCCGAAGAGAAGTTCCCGATCATCTCCGGGCGCGTGGCCGAGCAGGTGCAGGAGTTCAATGACCGGACCATCAGACGGTACCGGCTCATCCTTCAGCTTGGATTCGTGCCGTTCAACGCGGACCTGACTCCGACCATCGAGGACCTGATGGTGCAGGCGTCGGACGCGAGACGGAATCAGCCCTAGGACTTACTCCTTCACCGCTCCATCGTTCGCGTGCGCGTCCGCGGGCGCGGTCTTGTCCACGGCGGCCGCCAGCGACGTGTACGCGGTCGGGTCGGTTTCGAGGAAGGGCGTCTGGCGGAACGCGACCTTGCCGTCGGGTCCGATGATGAACAAGTAGCGGTTGTCGAGGTTCCACCGGGCCAGGTACGCCCCGTATTTCTTCCCCACCGCCGCGCCCGTGTCGCTCAAGAAAACCCAGTTGAAATCCTCGTCGTGCGCCCAGGCCGCGAGCGTATCCGCCGGATCGTTGCTCAGCGCGATGAGCGTGACGTGACGGCCGTCATGGAAGAGCTGAGCGTACTTCTCCCGATACGACTTCATCTGGATGGTGTACCCCGAAGACCGTGCCTTCGGAAAGAACGCGAGTACCACGGTCTCGCCCTTGAGGTCCGAAAGACGGACGGGGCGGTTCAACACCCCGAAGCGGGTGGCGCCGGTGAGGGTGAAATCCGGTGGCACGTCACCCACGTTCGGGGACTGGGAGCCGGGAGCGGGGGCGGCCGGCGCGCCCTGAGCCGAGAGTGCGGTGCCAAGGGCGATCAGAGCGGCCGTGAGCAAGTGGGTGCGCATGCAGCAAACTCCATGATGAGGAATAGATGGACGACGCCGCATTCTACTCGGCCTATCGCTCATCGTCTTCCGCGCGCTGTCAGAAACCGGTGAGCTTCGCGTAGTGGAAAACGGCCTAGCGGATCCCGAACTCCTTCACCTCGTAGTGCTGTACCGTAGCGGGCTTGGTGAGCAGAAACGCATCATCCTCCGGATAGTAGCGGGCCACCCCGATGTCGTCTCCGGCGAACGCGGCGATAACATCGCGGTCCGTCCACCAGCTCAAGACGACAATCTCCGCGCGGTGCACGTCCAGTTCCCGTGTGGCGATTGCGGCGCCCAGGTTCCCCGGCGTCTCCCGGTAGTGCGCGATTCCAGTCGCCGTCACATACTCCACGTAGTCATCCAGGGCGTTGCGCCGGACTTCGGCGCGCCATTCACGCAAGATGGGCATGGGGTCCTCGATGGAAGATCGGACGTCGGTTTCGAACGATAGCTACAACACCCGGGCGCTCGTCTGCCTGCGAATCGCCGTGGGTGTGCTGTTTCTGTGCTTCGGGGAGTACAAGGTATTCGGGACCCACTTCACGCTGCGCGGCGGCTTCCAGGGGTGGATCAATCAGT
>DASUBP010000210.1:0-6826 GCA_035763205.1 Gemmatimonadales bacterium | reverse complement strand
CTGACGGCTGATAGCCCCCAAACAGTCACGGCGCTCCCCCGGAGCACCGTTGCAGGAGATAGATCTCATGCCAGGCTGGGCAAGCCTCTTCATAGCCGTGCTCGGCGGTGCTGTGGCCGCGGGCGCGGTTTTTTACGTCATCGGGCGCCGGTTCGAGCGCCGCATCGCCGCCCTCACGTCGTTCAACTCCGAGCGCGAACATGCGAGACAGCTCGACGAGGCCAAGCAGGCGCGGGCTCTCGAAGTAAAAGAGGAACTGCTCCGGGCGCGCGAAGGGCTCGAGCGGGAGCTGATGGGCCGCCGGCAGGAAGTGGAACGGCGCCAGCAGACGCTCGACGGCAAAGTCACGGAAATCGAGAACCGCCAGCGCAACATCGGCCGGCTGGAAGAGGCGCTGAAGGAGCGGGAGAAGGGGCTCGCGGGGCTGGAAGCCGAGGGCCGCGCCCGGCTCGAGCGGGTGGCGGGACTCTCCGCGGCCGACGCCAAGCAGGAGCTGGTCCGCGCCCTGGAAGACGAGGCGCGCTCGGACGCGGCCGCGCTGGTCCGGGACATCAAGGAACAGGCGAAGAAGAACGCCGACCGCGAAGCGCGGAAGATCGTCGCGATCGCGATTCAGCGGATCGCCGCCGAGCAGACGGCGGAGTCGACGGTGGCGGCGGTCCCCTTGCCCTCGGATGAGATGAAAGGCCGCATCATCGGCCGCGAAGGCCGGAACATCCGCGCCTTCGAAACCGCCACCGGCGTCGACGTCATCATCGACGACACGCCCGATACGGTGGTGGTCTCCTGCTTCGACCCCGTCCGCCGCGAAGTGGGACGCCTGGCCCTGGAACGCCTCATCGCCGACGGCCGGATCCATCCGGGGCGCATCGAGGAGATCGTCAACAAGGCCCGGGAAGAAATCGACGCCGGTATCATCGAGGCGGGGGAGCAGGCGGCGTATGACACCGGGATCCACGGTCTCCACCCCGAGCTGATCAAGCTGGTGGGCCGGATGAAGTACCGGACGTCCTACGGCCAGAACATCCTCGAGCACTCGAAGGAAGTCGCGTGGCTCGCCGGGATGATGGCGGCCGAGCTGAAGCTCGACGTGCCGCTTTCCAAGCGTGGCGCGCTGTTGCATGACGTGGGCAAAGTCATGACGCACGACCACGAGGGCACGCACGTGCAGCTCGGCGTCGAGGTGGCGACCAAGTACGGCGAGCATCCCGTGGTCATCAACTGCATCGCCGCACACCATGACGACGTGCCGCACGAATCGGCCATCAGCGTGATCGTCCAGGCCGCGGATGCGATCTCCGGTTCCCGTCCCGGCGCGCGCCGCGAAGCGTTCGAGACCTACGTCAAACGGCTGGGCCAGCTCGAGGACATCGCGAGCTCCTATCAGGGTGTGGAGAAGGTCTTCGCGATCCAGGCGGGCCGGGAGGTGCGGGTCGTCGTGACTCCCAACACGGTGGATGACCAGGGCGCCGTGCGGCTCTCGCAGGACATCGCCCGGAAGATCGAGAGTGAAGTGCAATATCCGGGTCAGATCCGCGTCGTGGTGGTCCGGGAGACGCGGGCGGTCGACGTAGCGAAGTAGAGGGGTCAGGGGCCAGGGGTCAGGGGCCAGGGGTCGGGGGCCAGGGGTCAGGGGTCGGGGGCCAGGGGTCGGGGGTCAGGGCTTTAAGGGAGGTACCCAGGTGGAAGCGCAGCTCATTGACGGGACGGCCATCGGAAAGGCGATGCGCGCGGAGCTCGCCGGAGACATCGAGGGCCTCGCGAAGAAGGGTGTGAAGCCGGGGCTCGCGGTCGTGCTGGTGGGGGAGAACCCCGCTTCCCAGGTCTACGTGAGAATGAAGGGCAAGGCCTGCGAGGAAGCGGGCATGCACTCCGAGACCATCCGGCTCCCCGCCGAGACTTCCGAGGCCGACCTCCTCGCGGTGGTCGATCGTCTCAACGCCGACCCCCGGATCCACGGCATGCTCGTGCAGCTGCCGCTGCCCAAGCACATCAATTCGGAGCGCGTGCTGCTGCGGATCGATCCCGCCAAGGACGTCGACGGCTTTCACCCCGTGAACGTCGGCAAGGTTTCGATCGGAGACCCGACGGGGTTCCGGCCCGCGACGCCATTCGGTGTCCAGAAGCTCCTCCTTCGCACCAACGTCGAGACGAAGGGCGCCCACGCCGTGATCGTCGGGCGCTCCAACATCGTCGGCCGGCCGATGGCCGCGCTCCTCCTCCAAAATGGTCCCGGCGGCAACGCCACCGTCACCGTCTGCCACTCGAACACCCGCGACATCGCCTCGGTGACGCGGCAGGCCGACATCCTGATCGTCGCCATCGGCAAACCGGAGTTCGTCACGGGCAACATGGTGAAGCCGGGGGCGGTGGTGATCGACGTGGGTGTGAACCGGGTGGATGACCCCTCGAGCAAGAACGGCTACCGGCTGGTCGGGGACGTGCAGTTCGCCGAAGCGAAGAAGGTCGCGTCGGCGATCACGCCCGTGCCGGGCGGCGTCGGACCCATGACGATCACCATGCTCCTCTACAACACCGTGCAGGCCGCCCAGCAGTGGACCGTTCCGGCCACCCGGTAGACATGTTTGCGGCCGTCGCTCCAGATGGTGCCTGGAGCGTGTCGGCGGTGAATCGGCGGGCCAAGGCGGCCATCGAACAAGTCCTCGAGCCGATGTGGGTCGAGGGCGAGATGACGAACCTCAAGGATTTCGGCGGGAACTGGTACTTCTCCCTGCGGGACAGCCTGTCACAGCTCCGGTGCGTGATGTTTCGCGACGACGCGCGCCGGCTCCCCGCCGCGCCCACCGAAGGCATGAAGGTCTACGCCTTTGGCCGCGCCACCATCTACGAAAAACGGGGCGAGTATCAGCTCAACGTGACCCGGATGATGTCCACCGAAGCGGGTGGGCTCTTCCGGATCGCGTTCGAAAAGGCCAAGGCCGCGCTGGCCAAGGACGGCATCCTCGACCGGGCCCGCAAGCCGATCCCCACGTATCCCCGCTGGATCGCCGTGGTCACGAGCGTCGACGGAGCCGCTCTGCGGGACATCATGACGGTTGCGGGGGCGCGGTGGCCGGTCGCCCAGATCGCGGTGATTCACACCCGGGTGCAGGGTGAGGGGGCCGTGGACGAGGTCGTGCGCGCGCTCCAGCTGATCCAGCGGCTCACCAAGGTCGATGTGGCGATCGTGGGGCGGGGAGGCGGGTCCAAGGAGGACCTGCAGGTCTTCAACGAAGAGCGGGTGGCGCGCGCCCTTGCCGCCGTGCCGGTGCCGGTGATTTCGGCGGTGGGTCACGAAACCGACGTCACCTTGTGCGACCTCGTCGCCGACCGCCGGGCGCCCACGCCCTCGGCCGCCGCGGAGATGGCGACTCCCGACCGGGACGAGGTGATGAGTGACCTCGAGCACCTGGGCGCACGCCTGGCCCGGGGGCTGGCGCATCGGGTGGACCGGATGGATGAACGGCTCGGGCGCACCTCCGATCGACTCGTTGGCGCCATCGAGCGCCGGATGGAGGCCGTCAGCTATCAGCTGTCAGCCGTCAGCGGACGCCTGGATGCTCTCTCACCCCTTGGCGTGTTGGCGCGCGGGTTCGCGGTGCCGCGAGACGGGACCGGGCGCGTCCTGCGCCGCACCGCCGACTTTCACCCCGGCGATCCATTCGACCTTCGGGTCGTGGATGGCACCGTCAAGGCGCGGGTGGAAGGGAACTGATGGCCACCCAACCCGACTTCGGAAAAGAGCTGGAGCGTCTCGAGGCCATCGTGCGGCAGCTCGAAACGCCCGATCTCGATCTCGATCAGGCCCTCAAGCTCTTCGAAGAAGGCGTCGAGCGCCTGCGCGCCGCGCGTGACCGGTTGACTGCCGCTCAGGCGAAAGTGAAGCAGGTGATCTCCGACCACGCCGGAACGCTCAAGGTTGACGACCTCGACGGCTGAAACGGCCCCGCGGGGTCTCGATGCGTACCTGATCGACTGCCGCCAACGGGTCGATGCGGTGCTGGCCGAGTGGAGCGAGGAGGGGGCCAGGTTCTGGACGGCTCCCGTGGCGGCCGCCGTCCGCTACAGTCTGCTCTCTCCGGGCAAGCGGCTTCGTCCCACCCTGGTCTTCAGTGCCTACGAGTCACTCGGCGGGGGCGAGGCGCCCATCGCGGAGCTCGCCGCGGCCGTCGAAGTGGTCCACGCGTACTCCCTGGTGCACGACGATCTGCCGAGCATGGACAATGACGATCTGCGTCGCGGCCGTCCCACGACGCACCGGGCCTTCGACGTGCCCACCGCGACGCGCGCCGGCTATCACATGGTAGCCCTCGCCGCCCGGGTGCTCGCCCGGGGCATGGTCCGGCTCGGCCTCTCCCCCGAACGTCAGCGGGACATCGCGCTCGAGCTTTTCCGGGCCGCCGGGGCTGGGGGGATGATCGGCGGACAGGCGCTCGATCTGGAAGGCGAAGGGGGCGGCTTGGACGTCGCCGGGCTCCGCGAGGTGCACGCGCGAAAGACCGGTGCCCTGATCGCCGCCTCCTGCGTGATCGGCGCGCTCGCGGCGGGTGAGGACGTACCCCCCCAGCGGGTCGAAGCGCTCCGGGGGTACGGCGAATCCATCGGGCTCGCATTCCAGATTGCCGACGACGTCCTGGATGCCACGGCGACCTCGGACCAGCTGGGCAAGACGGCCGGGAAGGACGAGGCGCAGGACAAGACCACCTTCGTGACCCTTCTGGGGGTGGGGGCGGCCCGGGCGGAGGCGGAGCGGCTGTCCGCCGCGGCGGTGGCCCGTCTGCTCTCGGCGGGGTTAGTTTCCCCTACACTGGTGGAGTTGGCGCACTACATCGTGACCCGGCCCAACTAGAGAGCTGACGGCTAGATGAACCTGCTCGATCAGATTCACGGACCCGACGACGTCAAACGGCTGCCGCCCGAGTCGCTGCAGCAGCTCGCGGACGACGTGCGTCAGCGCCTCATCGAAGTCGTCTCCCAGACCGGCGGCCACATCGGTGCCGGACTCGGCGTCGTCGAGCTCACCGTGGCGCTCTGCCGGGCCTTCGACTCTCCCAAGGACAAGATCGTCTGGGACGTGGGGCACCAGGGGTATCCCTGGAAGATCCTCACCGGCCGCAACGACCGCTTCCACACCCTGCGGCAACCCGGAGGGCTAAACGGATTTCTCCGCCGCAGTGAGAGCCCGCACGACCAGTTCGGCGCGGGGCACGCGGGAACCGCGCTGTCCGCGGCGTTCGGCATGGCGGCCGCGCGTGACCTGGCGGGGGACCACTACCGTGTCGTCGCCGTCGTCGGCGACGGCGCGATGACGTGCGGTCTGCCGTATGAGGCCCTGAACAACGCCGGCCATTCCAATCGCGACATCATTTTCGTCCTGAACGACAACGGCATGTCGATCGCGCCGAACGTCGGGGCGATGAGCAAGTACCTCGGGTCCATGATCGCGAATCCGCTCACCGTCCGGGTGCGCGAAATCGCGAAGGGAATGATCGAGCGGGCCTCCCACCTCGTGGGCGGGCCCAAGCTCGTGGAATTCGCGAAAACCGTCGAAGAGAGCGTGAAGAACCTCTGGTCTCCGGGTATGCTCTTCGAAGAGCTCGGCTTCCGCTATTTCGGTCCCATCGATGGCCACAACATCGATCAGATGCTCTCGACGTTCGAGATCGTGAAGTCCTTGAAGGGCCCCCGGGTCGTGCACGTCCTGACGCACAAGGGGAAAGGGTTCCCGCACCCGGAACCCGACATCGAGAAATTCCACGCCCGCGCGCCCTACGATCCGGTCACCGGGAAGCTCAAACCGGTGGCGCCCGGGGCCCCGCAGTGGACCAAGGTCTTCGGTGACGCGCTGGTCCAGCTCGGCGCCGAGTATCCCCATCTGGTGGCGATTACGGCGGCGATGCCGTCCGGCACCGGGACCAACCTGTTCCAGAAGGCGTATCCGGACCGGTTCTTCGACGTCGGCATTGCCGAAGGCCACGCGACGACGTTCGCGGCGGGCATGGCGACGCAGGGGATCAGGCCCATCGTGGCGATCTACTCGACGTTCCTGCAGCGCGCGTACGACAACATCATTCACGACGTCGCGATCCAGAAGTTGCCGGTGATCTTCGCGATGGACCGCGCCGGGATGGTGGGGGATGACGGACAGACCCACATGGGTCTCTACGACATCGCCTATCTCCTGGCGGTGCCCGGGATGACGGTCACCGCCCCGCGTGACGGCAAGGAGCTGGTGGGTCTGTTGCGCTGCGCGCTCCAGCATGACGGACCCTTCTCAGTCCGGTATCCGCGCGACAAGGCTCCCGGCGACGTGGTGCCGGCGTCTGAAATCCAGGCCGTGCCGTACGGCTCGTGGGAAGTCCTGCGGAAGGGGAAGGACGGCGCGATCCTCGCGGTCGGCGTAATGTGCCAGCCCGCGCTGGCCGCCGCCGAGCAGCTCGCCGCGGATGGCTGGGACCTCACCGTCGTGAACTGCCGCTTCCTCAAGCCCCTCGACCGGGTGACGCTCGACGCGCTGGTGCACGAGCACCAGCTGCTCCTGACCGTGGAAGACGGGACCGTGGTGAACGGCTTTGGGGCGTATCTCGCGGGGGTGGTGGAAACGACCGCTCCCGGCGTGCGGGTGGTTCCGCTCGGTGTTCCCGACCGGATCTACGAGCACGCCCCGCGCGCGCAGCAGCTCGCGGAGGTGGGCCTCACCGCTGAGGGAATCGTGACGCGCTTCCGCGCGCTCGCGGCCGAGGAGTCGCTCACTCCCAAATGAACGTCGGGGTCGTCGGCAACGCCAACTACCGCGACCTTGGCGTGGTGCTCGCCCAGCTGGCGG
>DASUBP010000209.1:0-8399 GCA_035763205.1 Gemmatimonadales bacterium | reverse complement strand
CAGGTAGAGCCCGATCCGCTGGCCGTGATCGAGGGGGAGCCCCAGGGACTTGGGGAGCGCGACGTCCTCCGTCTCCTGGCCGAATCCGATGAACCGTTCGGTGAGGGGGTACACGAGCTGCCGGCGATCGAAGTTGATGAGGTTGAGGTGGTGCAAGAGCCGGCGGGGCAGCGGGTGTCCGGTGGAGTCGAGGACTTCCAACTCGACGGAGCGGTAGAGCCCCGAGACGGGCCAAGTGAAGCGCCCCGCCTCCGTCTCACCGTTCCGCATCATCTGGTCCATGTCCATCGCCGACATGTCCGACGTGTTCTGGGTTGGAATGATGAACGGCCCGGCGGAGAGGATGACTTCGCGGTGCGCCGAATCGACCGCGACGGTCAAGTGAGTGGCGGCGGACCGGGGGTGATGGGCCGAGAGGACGAGCGCGGCGATCAACCGGAGGCTGGCGGTCAAGTGCTCCATTCGTTGGGGAGGCGGTGGAACCTACGCGCCGGGGTCTACTCGGCGACTCGCATACCCCGGAGTGATCCGGAATCGTGAAGATGGAATGAAGGGGGAGTGTGACGACGATGGTCACTCGTTTCGTAAGGCGGTGGTTGGGTCGACGGTGGCTGCGCGCACCGACGGCCAGAGGGCACTGAGGAGGGTTGTCGTCACGAGGACCAACGCGACGACGCCCAGCAAGCCTGGATCGAGGGGTGACACGCCGAACGCAAGCGTCCGAACCATGCGGGCCAGCGCGAATGCGCCGCCGACTCCCAAGCCTATCCCGGCGGCGTTGACCCAGATCGACTCGGAGAGCACGAGGGACGCGAGCTGGGTGGGACGTGCTCCGAGTGCGCCGCGGATACCGAGCTCCCGCCGCCGCTGATCCACCACGCACGCTGACACTCCGAACACGCCCACGGCCGCGAGCGCCAATGCGACGACCCCGAACGCGCTCAGGATGCCCGCTCCCAGACGCCAGGAGCGGAACTGCCGCTCCAGGTAGTCCTCGCCAGTTCTGACCCGCACCGATGTGAGCTGAGGGACGGCGTCCAGTAGAGCTGTCCGGAGCGCCGACTCGACCCGACCGACGTCGCCGGTGACCCGGACCGCGACTTCTCGACCAGGAAAAATCGAAGCCAATCCTTGCGGCAACGCGGGTGATCCCAGGGGGACATAGACCTCTTCATCCGGGGCGACGTCGCCCGGTCCTGCGTGCCGGTCACCGACCACGCCTACGACCTCTGAGCAGCCTCCCGACGGGCCGCCGATCTTCACGCACGCGCCGAGGGGGGTCGCGCGGGGCCAGAACCGCCGCGCCAGGCCCTCGCTGATGAGCGCAACCGGCCGGCCGCCCGCGATGTCTTCGTCTGTCAGCATTCGGCCCGCGATCAGAGGCAGGCCCAGGGCGTCGAGGTAGCCGGCGGTGATGCCGTTGACCAGCGACGGTGGCGGGCCCGCGGCTTGAGACGCCGAGTCCGCACCAGGTATCGAGATCGTGAACGTCAGGTAGGGCGGTAACGCTGCGGCATCCGTCACTCCCGCCGCGCGCACACCCGGGATCGCCGAGACGCCCGCTAGTCCACGGCGCACTGCCGCAAGCGCCCCTGCTCCTGAGAGACCCGCCGCGTGCAGGTCGGCGTCGGCAATGAGGAGATGGTCGAGCTTGATCCCCAGATCGGTCCGGGTCGCATTCCGGAGGCTCGCGGCGAAGAGGATCGCCTCGGTCACGAGAACGAAGCAGAGAGCGGACTGGCCAACCAGCAGGAGCCGGAACGCGAAGCGATGCGTTCGGGTGGACGTCGAAGCGCCCGTTGCGAGCTCGGTCCGTGGGTCCAACCGCCAGGCTCGGCTGACCGGTGCGATGGCACAGAACAGCGCCGTGACCAGGGCGACGCTCAACACGGTGCCCGCCATCCGCAGATCGAGGGCAGGTGGGGCGACGGTGTTCGCGAGGAGCAGGGAAGAGATGGCGTCGCTGGCCGCGCGAGTCAGGACTAGAGCCAGCAGTGCGGAAGCGGACACCAGCACGACGAGTTCGAGGACCACCCGGCCGATGACGCGCCGTCGTGGAGCGCCGAGGGCTGCGTGGATGGCGAGCGCGTGGCGCTCCCGGACGCCGCGCGCGAGGAGCAGGGTGGCGACGTTCGCGCACGCGATGAGCAGAACGGCCGCTGCGAGCAACGTGACCCAGACCGATACGCGGGTGACCGGGGCGGTCGGGTCCTGCCGGGCCTGGATGATTGGGCGGACCGGAATGACGACGTGCGGGAGGGCGGCCTGATCCACGGAAGGCACGCCTGCGTTGGAGCGGCGATAGATCGCCGTCGCTTCGGCTTGCGCCGCGGGCAGGTCGATTCCTGGCTTCAACCGTCCGATGATCCTGAGCCAGCGCGAATAGTTCCGGCTCCGGAGCGCCTCGGCGCCTCCGAACCACGGGGAGTTGGTGATCGGGAGCAGCAGGTCGACGGGGGAGAGGTCGGGAGCCGTGAAGCGTGCCGGCAGTACGCCGATGATGGTGAAGGGCTGATCGGCAAGGTAGATCGTCGCTCCGAGTGCGGGGACGTCGCCACCCATGGCGCGCTTCCAGAACTCTGGATTGACCAGTGCCACCCGGGGCGCTCCCGGCTGGTCCTCCGATGTCGTGAACCCTCGCCCCAGGACCGACTGCACGCCGAGCAAGGGCAGGAGTGAGCTCGTGGCCAACATTCCCTGGGCGGGGACCGCGGTCTTCCCGATCCGGGCGGAATAGGTCACCGGTGCGAAGGCTCCGACACTCGAGTAGCTCGTGGCCTCCCGTTGCAGGTCCAGGTAGTCGGGGTAGGTGGCGCGCTGATCGTGGGCCTTCCAGGCCATGACTCCGACCACGCGGTCGGGTTGGCTCACGCCGGCGGGCGGGCGGAAGAAGAGCGTGTCGACCACACCGAGCATCGCCGCGACCGCGGCCATGCCCGCGCCGAGCGAGAGTACGATGACGATCGCCCCGCCGGGGAAGCGGGCGATGCGGCGGAGGACGTAGCGGAGGTCGAAGGGCATGGGTTAGCTATACTGCACAAAGCGAGCGGCGTCGACAAGGTCGTCGTTTCCCGCGCCCTGAGAGGGGAGAGCGGGCTCTCAGCCCGCGGGAACGACGGGGGTCGCGGTCATGGCCGCTACTGAGTGTTGAGGGGCATGGTGACCACCGAGGGCTCGGTCAACGTCAGCAGGCACCGTTCTGAGGAGCAGCTGACCACGGCCCGCAAGGGAAGCGTCAAGGAGACGGTGTCGGGGAACGTGATGGGCAGGTGTGCCCGCTCGATCGACGATGCCAGCGCGCTGAAGGTGGGCGATCCGTTGGTCACGTCGACCTTGGTGACGCCGTGGAGGTTGGTGAGAATCCGGAGCATCGCGGTCCCTTCCGGGCCGCCCCGATGCAGGTCGATGCTGCGTTCGTTCACCAGCCACATGCGTCCCGAGTCCGCGAACTGGTCAGCCATTCGGTCACTCCCCACCAGGGTCGCCAGCCGGCGGCGGGTCTCCGGGGGCGTGGCATGGGCGTTGAGGACCAGCGCGTAGGTACGGATTGCCTCGGAGCGCTTACCCTCACGCTGGTAGACCTGTCCCAAATGGTCCCCGATCGGCCCGTGGCGGGTCAGGGCCCAGGCCGCCTTCTCGTACCGCTCGGCTTCCGCGGTTTTCCCCTCGCGGAACAAGATCCAGCCCACCTGGTCCCACGCAAAGCCCACGTTCAGCGTCGCCCCGTCGAAGCCACCCGGGGTTTCCCCCGCGTGCTGGACTGCGGTGGTGGCATGGGCCAGCTCCGCGTGCGCGTACTCTTCTGCCTTGTCGAGCCGCAGGCCGCTCTCCGAGAGTGCGGCCGCCGCCTGATGATCGATATACCACTGGTTCGGAGCCATCTGGATGGCGCGGTCGAACTCGGTGACCGCGCTGTCGCCCTGGTGAATCCGTGCCAAGGCCCTCCCCCAGTTTGCGTGCACGTAAGCGTCGCCCGGGGTGATGACCGCGGCCTTGGCCAGTTCCCGTGCGGCCTCGGAGTCGGCTTTCAACAGCAAGTCCACCTGTCCCAGATTCGAATGGGCATACTGATCGAGCGGGTTGACCTCGATCTCCTTGCGAAAGCTCGCAGCGGCACTGGTCAGGTCACCGGATCGCCACTGGGCCAGGCCGAGGTTGTTGTAGGCGTACTGGTCGAACGGGTTGATCGCGATCTGCTGTCGAAAGGCGTGGGCGGCGGAATCGAGCATCCGCAGGTCCAGATACGCGCGCCCCAGATCGTTCCAGGCGTACGGATTCTTCGGGTCGGCGGCGATGGCCTGACCGAAGAGATCGGCGGCTCCGCGCCCGTCCCCCGATTGCAGGCTGTTGTTCCCACGGCGCACCAGCTCGTCGGCGTCCGCCTTGGGCACCGGTGTCGCGGCGACGGCTGCAGGGGTGCCGATCAGGCCGATGAGTTGGGCTTCGTCGTTCCGGACGGTGCGGCGGAACGCCTGGAAGTCACTCCGGCGGGACTTGAGGACGAAGGGCGCCTTCATGTCGAGCGTCCGCACGACCTCCACGCTGTCCCCGCGGAGCGTGTACGTCGACCGGTAGTCCGCGTAATCCCGGGTGATGGAGACTGGGAGCGGGAGGTTGGCCGAGACCCCTGCCGGGAGGCCCAGCACCAGTCGCCTGGACTGATGGATCAGGACGTCGATGTGCGCCGTGTCCGCGGTGGAGTCGTCGAGACCGAATGACATGGCCGGCAGCGGCGGCTGGTAGCCCGCCCGGCCGTCCTTCCAGGTGAGCGCGCCCGATTGCGTGAGCCGGAAGGTCATCCAGAACGCGCTGTCGGTGTCCTCCGGCCGGGCCGCATCGAGATCGCTGGTGATGCCGGTGCCGGGGAGGTTGTCGTCGAGCCGGGCAGCCATGGCCGGCCACGAGCTGCGGGGCAGGGTGCGGAACACCTCCCGCAGGAGGACCTCCCCATCGCCGCGCTCACTGTATCGGACACCAAGCGCGATAGTGGCGGCCGTCAATCCGCCGCGCATGGTGACGTCTTCGGTCGGCGCGAACGGGAGGGTGCGAGGCGCCCGGCTCAGGCGGGCCGGACCGCTCGCGGGGATCACGAGCGCCCGTCGGCCCCGCAGCTCGTACCACAAGAACTGGAACGGCGCGACGGAGGGAGTGGCGTCGAGCCAGAGCGTGTCCTTCGCCAGTGGGACTACGGTGATGAGATGGTCGAATTCAGATGGCGAGACCACCGCCGAGTCGGCGTCCCGCTCGGTGTTGATCAAGACCGGAGCGCTGGGGACGCCGATGGCGTGGAGGAGCGCTGCCAGCAGGACGTGTTTGTCCTTGCAGTCACCGTACTCGTTGGCCAGCACGTCCGATGCCGCGTGCGGTTGGAACCGCCCGACGCCGAAGTTGAGCGCGACGTACCGGATGTGGTCGGAGACGAACGTGAACAGGGCGGCGATCGAGTCCGTCAGGGTGCGCCGGCCCTGGACCAGGTCTCGCGCCTTGGCCTGGATGGCCGGGGTCACGGTCTCGCGTGGGCGTTCGAGACCGCCATACCACGCGCCCAGGTCGTTCCAGGAACGGAACGTCGTGATCTCGATGCCCTCGCGCTTCTGCAGTGTCGTCCGTGTCGTGTCGGGCGTGAGATTGGCGCGGCGCCACCGGTAGACGCGCCAGCCCGCGCTGTCCGCCACTGCCGGGGTCACGTCGCCGCGCGTGCTCACCTGGGTGTAGACGGCCACCGGAACCACGACTTCGTCGTCTTCGCTCTTGATGGTGACCTGGTGCAGGAAGGGGGCGTAGTACCAAAACTGTCCCGGGGCGATCGGGTGATCGATGGTCCACGTGATGTGGTAGGCGATCGTGTCTCCGGGGTCCAGCGCTGGTACGGTTACGACTTTCTGCCGCAGGTCCGAATAGGTGGGAACCTCCTGTCCCAGGGGTCCGGTCACGTCCTGGACCGAGGTTGCGATCACGGGGGCCGCCCCCCGCTTCAGGACCTCCACGGAGTCCACGTCGAAGTGCTCGGTGGAAGAGTCGTAGTCGAACTTGAGCTCCCCCAACGCCGCTACCCCTGCCTGGGACTGAATGGCGATGCGGGCCCGCAGGTCGATGCGCCCCGTTCCGTCGGGGGCCATCCGAATCACGAGGCTGCGGCTGGAGATGATGAAGCCCTGGTCCGCGTACTGCGATGATGACGACCCCTGGGCGGCGGCCGGGACCGCCGAGACGGTCGAGAGGGAGACGAGCAAGCTGCAGAACAACGGCGTGAAGCTCTGCATGTGATGCTCCTGGACGGAATGACGGCTTGAAACGGATCCGTTCAGTTTACGCGCTTCTACACATGTGTCCACCCCGCGGACCGATTGCCATTCTGAAGGCCTTCAGGCCGCGCCCGCGCCGAGAGCGGCCTGTGCTTTAGCGGCTCCTAGCCCGCGGGAACGACCACGGGTCGACTCTCTCCCGAAGCAACCCGGTGTGAATGGCTACTGGCTCGATCAGGGCAGGTATCGGCTGACGAGGTCAAAGGGTATGAGCGTCTGTCATCGACTCGTAATCTGTCCCACACTGGCCAATCATTCGCGGGTTGTACCATGGACGTGAGCCCCACAGGGGGACCGCGTGCGTCTCGGCGTATTCATGGCGATTCTCGCTACTCTATTGGTGGACATTGGGCTCGTATTTCCTGTCGTTGTGGAGACCGCACTTCCCGCGGGCAGCGAGGCGCTTGCGGCTGGTTCGCTCGTACGGTGCTTCAAAGTCCTCACCTACTAGAACCATTGGTATTGGCCGGACTCGATCCGCCTCATTGGACGTCTATTCGAGGCCTACTACGACAACTTCTTCGAGGTCGTCACGACTGCCACGACGAGGACACGGCTGGTCACGCTATCCTCGATCCCGTGCCCACACTCGGTGATGAAGTGAGGACGTGAAACGGAAAGGAGACGCGCAAGTGAGTCGGATGCCCTCCGAGGCGGGGCCCGAAGAGGTTGTGATTGTGTGGAGTCTACGGATCGCGGTGGCCGCCTTTTTTGTCTGGACCGGGTTCGAGAAGTTCTCGGACAGCGCGACGTCCCAGTGGGTGGGGATTTTCCATCGCATCGGACTGGGGGACTGGTTCCGGTATTTCACGGGGGTCGTGGAGGTCGGGGGCGGTGCCCTCTTTCTCATCCCGCGCACCACCTGGATCGCGGGTGCGGGACTCGGCGCCACGATGCTCGGCGCCACGATTGCCCATTTGACCGTGCTGGGGGATCCGGGCTCGAGCGCGATCACCATCATGATTCTGCTGGGTGTGGTCGGTGTGGCGGCACGGGTGAGCGAACGGCGGGCGGCGTAGAGGGAAGACTGATCTCGGGGTGCACGTCAGGATCGATGCGGGGAATGCGCCAGGCGGGATTCGAACCCACGACCTTCGGCTCCGGAGACCAGCACGGCCAGCGCACTCCAGCGCTGGCCGTTGCTGTATCGCGGGTTAGCGAATCGCGTCGATGACCTTCAACGACCAACGACGCATTCTCTGTGACCATTGTTGTGACCCCGGCCCGAAAAGCCGAAGGTCCGAAGCTGTGACCACTTGTGACCACTGGTGTGACCACGGCCTGCGGGCCGAAGGGCTGGTCGCAAAAGCCCTGTGACCACTCGGGACTGGCACGATCACTGACGTAGCGTATACTGCTCAAAATGAACGAGCGCCAGAAACCTCAAATTGAGGTGAGCGACGAGTGAAGGCACTGATTCCGGTGCTGCTTTCTCTTACGGCCTTCAGTCAGGGGCTGCAGGCGCAACGCGACTCGATCCGTCTCGATTCGGCGACCTACGCCCGCTGGAGTCAGGCGCGCCTGAGCGCCGTGTTGAAGGCGGTCGATAGCGCGGAGGCGGCGTTTCATGCTCACTACGGACGCTACACCATGGTGTCCGACTCGCTTGGCCTCGAGCGCTCCGTCGGCGGAACCTGGAGCGCCGTGCTGTGGGCGGATTCGACCGGATGGCGCGCCGTCGCCGCGAATTGGGGAGTTGCGGATGGGGCGTGCGTCGTCTCCGGCGGGAGCTTCGAACCGGTAACCGGGACGGACTCGCTCCCTCCCGGCATACGCTGCACAGTCAAGGACGCCCCAACGTGGGTGCCGTCCGAGGCCGTGATTGACTCAGTGGCGGCCGACCGGTCGATCGGACGAGTGAAGCATCACCAGGAGAAGCCCAATGAAGAGTGCCCGCCGATACAACTGACCCCTGATGGGCTGCAGGCCCTGCGCCGGAACCCCCAGCACCTTGTAGTGGATTTTCTTATCGATTCGACCGGTGAACCCGAAGTGCGACGACTACGGGTGACCGGGGGCACTGAGTTCAACGGCCCCGAAGGGGCGATGGAAACGCTGGCGAAATGTCACTTCCGGCCGGCCCGCATCGACAGT
>DASUBP010000208.1:0-21772 GCA_035763205.1 Gemmatimonadales bacterium | reverse complement strand
CCCCCGACGTCCAGGGCGTCACAGAGCTCCACGCGGTGCGCGCCCCCGGCTTGGGCCTGGACGGCGGATTCCACTGAGTCAACGCAAGCCTCAATTTGGATATCTAACATTGGCTGGGATGAAACAGCCTGGCGCGAATGGACGCAAGAGCAGTTCCCTGACCCCTGGACCCTGACACCTACCCGAGGCAATCCGTGCGCAATCGCATGATGTCGATGTTGTCCGCCGCCTTGACGATCCCGATGCTGCTCGCGGCCCAACGACAGACGGGCGTGATCGGCCAGTACACGGCCCCGAGAGTGTGGAAGCCCGAGGCGCGGCGGTTCGACCTGCTCCACCAGAAGATCGAGATGCGGTTCGACGTGCCGCATCGCGAGCTGTTCGCGACGGTCACGACCCGCGTCGCGATTACCCTCGCGCCCACCGACACGATTTTCCTGAACGCCGAGAACCTGACGATCGACGGTGCGTCGGATGACCATGGCCGCACGTTGCGGTTCACGCAGGACACGGCACACGTGACGGTGAAGCTGGCGCACCGCGCCGCGGTCGGGGACACGGTCCAGTTCTCGCTGACCTATCACACCGTGCCTGAACGCGGGCTCTACATCGTCCCCCGCAAGAACATCGTGTGGAGCCAGGGGGAGGCGACGGAGACGCGGGCGTGGATTCCCACGTACGACGCGTCCAATGACAAGACGACCTGGGAGTTTCTGGTTACGGCGGACACCGGTTTGAAGGTTCTGTCGAACGGCAAACTGATCGGCGTGACGCCCACGAAGGACGGCAAGGCGAACATCTGGCACTGGTCGCAGGAAAAGCCTGCGTCGACCTACCTGTATTCGGTCGTGGTTGGGCCGTTCACAGTACTGAAGGATCAGTGGCGTGGCATTCCGGTCGAGTATTGGACCTACGCCGACACCGTGAACGCGGCGTGGCGCGCCTTCGGTGAAACCCCCTCCATGATCGAGCTCTATTCGCAGATCCTCGGCGTCAATTTCGCGTGGGACAAGTACGATCAATCCATCATTCCCGACTTCACCTACGGCGGGATGGAGAACGTCTCGGCCACGACGCAGACGGATCTGGCGCTCCATTCGGTGTCGCAGGAGCCGGAAAACTCCGCGCGCAGCCTGAACGCACACGAGCTGGCGCATCAGTGGTTCGGTGACCTGACCACCACCGCCGACTGGGCGGACATCTGGCTGAATGAAGGCATTACGACCTACATGGAGTCGGTGCAGGACGAGAAGACCCGTGGATGGGATGACGCAGAGCTGAACTGGTACGGACAACAGCAACAGGCGATGGGCGCCGACCAGAACGAGGTGCGGTCTCTGGTCTGGGGGAAATACCAGGGCACTGATCCTATCGCGCTCTTCTTCTCAGGTCATGTCTATCCGAAGGGCGCCCAGCTCGCGCATCAGTTGCGGCGACTCCTGGGGGACTCCGTATTCTGGGCCGGCATGCACCGCTTCCTCGTCGACAACGCGTACAAGCCCGTGACGACGGCAGATTACGCCATCGCGATGGAAAAGACCTGCAATTGCGATCTCGACTGGTTCTTCGACCAGTGGGCGTACGGAATTGGGTACCCCAAGGTCGAGTTCCACCGGCACTGGGCCGCGAATCTCAAGACGCTCCACGTCGTGGTCTCGCAGACCCAGCCGATCGACTCCCTCCACCCGGTCTTCCAGTTCCCGGCAACGATCCGTGTGATCACACGAGATTCCGTGATCCGACAGCAGATCTTCGTACATCACCAGACCGACACCTTCGCCATCGCGCTGCCGGCCGAGCCGCTTTCATTCCGGTTCGATGAAGGTGGCTGGCTCCTGGGCACCGTGAAGGGTGATTTGTCGGTCGCCGAGCTGGCCGATGAGGCCAAGCACGATCTGGATATCCGGGGCCGGCGTTGGGCTCTGGGTCAGCTCGAGGGCAACATGGATCCGGCGGCCGTCGAGACCCGCCGATTCCTGGTGCTGAACGACCATACGGAGTGGTTGCGGGAGGTCGCGACGCGGATGATGGCCCACGACGCGAACCCGGAGTCGAAGGGGGTCCTGACGTCTGCTCTCCGTGATCCCGAGCCACAGGTCCGGATGCAGGCGCTGCAATCGCTCGATTCCCTCGACGCCGCGCAGGCGCTGACGGTTGCCAACGCGATGTACACCACCGACCCGAACGACGACGTCCGGGCGGTAGCGCTTTCGGTGATCGCGTCGCAGAAGGGGAAAGACGCGCTGCCGACGTTGCTTGCGGCGGTTGGTCCCGATCAGATCGCCAACATGCGCTTCACCGCCATGGGGTTCCTCAGCCGCATCCGGGATGGCAAGGCCGAAGACGCGCTCGAGCGCAATACCGCGACAACCGAAGATCGCAATATCCGGCAGGTCGCCTTGCAGGCCCTCGCCGCGACCGGTGACTCGGCGCGCGCCACGGCGGTCGCCCTGCGCTTGATCCCGGACTACGACCCGCTCTTCGCGGTCACTGCGGTGCGGGTGGTCGGAGCAGTCGGTGGGGAGGCGGGGAAGGCCAAGCTGCGCGACGCGATAAAGAAGGAAACGCGGGTCTTTGTCCGCGCAGCGATGGAGCGGGCGTTGACGGCAACGCCCATGAAAATGTAGCCCTAAGCGCCGTAGACGACGCCGCGCTTCTCCTTTCCCAGAGACGTCACAAGTGCGCATATGAGAAATGCGGCTCCGGCAGAAAGAGCCATGGTGGCGGGGTACCCCAGGGTCTCCGCCACCTTCGGCTGCAGGAAGGGCATCGCTCCCGAGATCAGCGCCCCGCACTGGTAAGCGAAGCCGGGCAGGGCACCCCGCACCTGATCGGGCACGAGCTCGGTGATGTGCGCCGGGATGACGCCCCAGGCGCCCTGCACCAGGAACTGCATCAGGAAGGCGCCAACCACCAGCAAGGCCAGGGACGGGGCGAAGGCCCAGAGTGGGACGACCAGGACGGCACCCAGAAGCGTCAGCGTGATGGTCTTGCGGCGTCCCAGCCGCTCGGACCAGTGACCGAAGACGATGCCTCCGATCAAGGCACCGATCATCGATACGATTGTGACCCACGAAACTCCACGGGGAGTGAGCTGCCACGCGCGCTTGAGAAACGTGGGATACAGATCCTGGGTGCCGTGCGACGACATGTTCATCAGCGCCATGAGCACGGTGAGATAGAGGAAGAGCGGGATCTGGCTCTTGAGGGTGCGGCCGAGGCCGCCCCATGTCGGTTCTCTCGTCTTGAGCCAGACCTCCGACTCCGACACCTGGGCCCGTACGAAGATCGCCAGCAGGGCGGGTAACCCACCGATGAAGAACAGGGGTCTCCAACCCCAGCGGGGGAAGACGTACCAGTAGGCGAGGGCCGCGAGGAGGTAACCCAGCGCGTATCCTTGCTGCAACAAGCCCGAGAAGAACCCTCTCCACTTCGGCGACACTTTTTCCATTACCAGTGAAGCCCCCACCCCCCATTCTCCACCCATGCCGATGCCGAAGAGCGCGCGAAGGACCAGGAACATGCCGTAGCTCGTCGAGAACCCGGTGAGCACTTCGATCACGGCGTAGAACACGAGGTTGATCATCAAGGGGAGCCGGCGGCCGAACCGGTCTGAGAGCAATCCGAAGACGAGCGCGCCGACCGGGCGGAAGGCCAGGGTGAGGAGGAGCGAGAATCCAATCGCGGCATCGGACCGGTGGAACTCCTGACCGATGGCGGTGAGCGTCAGGACGACGAGGAAGTAGTCGAAGGCGTCGAGGGTCCAGCCGAGGAATCCGGCCAGGATGGCGGCGTTGCGGCCACGGGTGGGGGAAATGAGAATCGCCATGGGGCAATACTACAACGGCCCACCCCGGCCCGCCGTATCTTTGACACCGTGAAGACCATCACCTTGCTGGCGCTCGTTCTGGCTGCGGCTCCCCTCGCGGCGCAAGACAACTACGAAATCCAGGTCTACGGCGCCGATCTGGTGGATCCCCATCACACCATGCTCGAGCTGCACTCGAACTACACGTTCGACGGCCGTTCGACGGTGGTCGACGGGATGTTCCCCACGCGGCACGCGCTCCATGAAACGATCGAGATCACCCATGGTTTCACGCCTTGGTTCGAAACCGGCTTCTACGTTTTCACGAGTGCTCGAGCCGGGCAGGGGTGGGACTGGGTGGGAGACCACATCCGGCCACGGTTCCGGGTTCCGGAGAGTTGGCACTGGCCGGTGGGGGTGAGTCTGTCACAGGAGATCGGCTACCAGCGACGGGCCTTCTCTCCCGACACGTGGACATGGGAAATCAGGCCCATCATCGATAAGCGCGTCGGCAAGCTCTATTGGGCCGTCGATCCGAGTCTCGAGAAGTCCCTGCGTGGGGAGAACGCGGGCAAAGGCTTCGAGTTCTCTCCGAATGTTTCCCTGACGTACGACCTCACCGAGCAGGTCACGCTGGGCGTCGAGTACTATGGCGCTCTGGGGCCTCTCTCGGGTTTCGACCCGTTGAACGGGCAGGAGCAGCAGATCTTCCCCGCCGTGGACCTGAACCTCTCGCCCGACTGGGAATTCAACCTCGGCGCCGGGTTCGGGCTCACCCCCGGTACGGACCGGTTCATTCTGAAGATGATTACGGGGTATCGCCTCAAGTTCTGAGTACGCATCACCTGTCTCAGCATTAGTTTTCACGTCGTGACACCCAACTCCTCGACCCAGATGTTTCTCGACCCCACCGGGCGGCGGCGACGCAACGTCCGCCTGGGGGCCTGGGTGCTGGGAATCATCACCGTGGCGGCCGGGATTTTCGTCGCCACCGGCCTCGTCATCCCGCCGCTGCTCCCCGACCTCCCCCTCCGCCAGACCGCTTCCGATTCGCTGGGGCGGGTGCCGCGGACGGTGAAGCCACAATTCCGTCAGGAGCGCATCTCGGTGGCCGCGGAACGGGAGCGCGTGGCGGCGCGGGAGAAGCTTTTCGAGCACCTGAAGCAGAATCCGGCGCCACCGGCCCGGCGCCTGGAGCAGATGGGCAGCCGCCGCTCGGCCAGCAGCACCGCGGTCAAGTCACGGGTGCCCACCGATCCCATCGTCGCCGGGTTCTACGTCAATTGGGACGACAACAGCCGCGTCTCGTTGGACACCAACAAGAACAACATCGACTGGATCGTCGCGGAATGGGGACTGGTGCGGAAACGCGCCCGGGATTCTCTGCCGCTCGTGATTCAGGTGAAGGACAGCGTGTTCTACTATCAGCAGCAGGCGAGGAAGCCCCGGCCGGGGATCTTCCTGATGCTGACCAACGCCACGGGAGACGGCTTCGATCCCGGGGCCGTGCGCACGATGATCGGCCGCCCGTCATTCCGGCGGCGCTCCATCAAGATGATCGTCGATACCGTCACGGCGCTGAATCTTGCAGGCGTGACGATCGATTTCGAGGAAGTCGACGCCGCGCTGCACCCGATGATCCTGTCGTACCTGCGTCAACTGAGGCACGCGCTCCCGACAGACAAGCTGCTGACGCAGGCGGTGCCGGGCGACGATCCATCCTGGCCCCTCGAGGCGTATGCCGCGGTCGACGACAAGATCTTCCTGATGGACTACGACGAGCACGATCCGTCGGACGACCCGGGACCCGTCGCGAGCCAGCGCTGGTTCGAGGACAACCTGGAGCATGCCCTCCGGCGCATCCCCGCCCGAAAACTCATCGTCGGCATCGGGCAGTACGGGTATCAGTGGTCCGATACGAGCGAGAGCGCCACCGAGCTCACGTTCCAGGACGCCATGCAGCTGGCGCGGGACAACCACCTCCAGCCGTCGATGGACCATGAGGCCCTGAATCCGACCTTCAGCTGGGACGACAAGGACTCGGTCACGAGCATCGTGTGGTATCTGGATGCGCCGACGGCGTGGAACGAGATCAAGTATGCTCTCGCGCGGGGGGTGGCCGGGGTCGGCATCTGGCGGCTGGGCGCCGAAGATCCGTCGCTCTGGAACGTGCTGCACCGCGATGGGCTGGCCGGGAATCCGGCGCCGATGGACACCATGCGCATCGGCTACGACGTGAACTTCATCGGGACGGGCGAAATCCTGCGGATGGTCGCCGAGCCGACACTCGGCCAGCGCACCATGACCATCGACAGCGTCACCAAGACGGTCACCGGCGAAGTCGTCACCCAGACGCCTTCAACCTGGGTGATCCGCCGCTATGGGCGCCGGAAGCACGCCGTCGCGTTCACCTTCGACGACGGTCCCGACGGCAAATGGACGCCGATGATCCTCGACACCCTCGAGTCCCGTGGGGTCACCGCGACGTTCTTCGTGATCGGGGAGAACGCCGCGATCCACGCGGACCTCCTTCGGCGGGAGCTGGCTGAGGGCATGGAAATCGGGAACCACACCTACAGCCACCCGAACCTGGCCCTGGTCGGCCGTGGCACGACGCGTCTGGAGCTCTCGGCCACCGAACGGCTGATCGAGGCGTTTCTGAATCGCCGGACGGCGCTCTGGCGGCCACCCTACTTCGGAGACGCGGAACCGACCACCCTCGACGAGCTCGTTCCGGTCTCGATCGGCCAGGAGCTTGGCTACATCACGGTCGGCCTTCACATCGACCCGTCCGATTGGTCCTCCCCCGGGACCCAGACGATCATCGACAGCACCCTGAAGCAGCTCAACCGCGGCAACATCATCCTGCTGCACGACGGGGGCGGGGACCGCAGCCAGACCGTAGCCGCGCTCGGTCCCCTGATCGACTCGATCCGGGCCCGCGGCTATGCGTTCACCACCGTCACCGCGCTCGCCGGCGTATCGACCACGCAGGCGATGGCGCCGCTGCCGCCCGGCTCCACGTTCCGGCACTTCGTCGAGCTGACCTCCTACACGGTGCTCGGCCGGCTCGAGCTCACCATGCACGCGGTCTTCCTGATCGCGATGCTCCTCGGGATGGGACGGCTGGCGGTGATCCTCGCCCTGGCGGCCCGCCAGCGCTATGCGCGGCGGCACCAGGGACCCGAACCCGCTCACGCCGACTACCATCCGTCGGTCACCGTGATCATCCCGGCCTACAACGAGGATCGCGTGGTGTGCCGGACGGTGCGGACCGTACTCGACCAGGGTTATGCAGGACTCGAGGTCCTGGTGGTGGATGACGGGTCGCCCGACCGGACCTCGGACGTCGTGCGCGAGGCGTTCGGGGACGATCCCCGGGTGAAGCTCTTCCGCAAGCCGAACGGCGGGAAGGCGAGCGCGTTGAATTTCGGTGTCGAACGCTCCACGGGGGACGTCATCGTGGCGCTCGACGCGGACACGCTCTTCCCCGCTGGCGCGATCGCGGCATTGGTGAAGCCACTGGCGGATCCGAAGGTCGGTGCGGTGGCCGGCAATGCGAAGGTGGGAAACCGCATCAACATCGTGACCCGCTGGCAGGCGGTGGAATACGTCACCAGCCAGAACATCGACCGCCGCGCATTCTCCCTCCTCAACTGCATCACGGTGGTCCCGGGGGCGATCGGTGCGTGGCGGAAGGAATTGATTCTCGAGAGCGGCGGGTTCTCGAGCCAGACGCTGGCCGAGGATCAGGATCTGACGATGACGATCCTCGAACGGGGATGGCGGATCGCGTACGCCGACAAGGCGACGGCGTACACCGAGGCGCCGGACACCCTGCGCGGGCTCGCGAAGCAGCGGTTCCGCTGGAGTTTCGGGACGTTGCAGTGCGCGTGGAAGCACAAGTATGCGCTGCTGCGCGCCAAGTACGGCATGTTCGGGTTCGTGGGGCTCACGAACATCTGGATCTTCCAGCTGCTCTTCCCGTTCATCTCGCCGGTCGCCGACCTGATGTTCCTGTACTCGCTCGCGAAAGTGTACCAGAACGGCGTCGAGCACGGGCCCGAGTACGCGTGGCAGACGCTCGAGCAGGTGATTTTCTTCTACTCGGTCTTCCTGTCGGTGGACTTCCTGGCGGCGGTCGTCGCGCTGCTGATGGAGCCGGATGAAGACCGGTCACTGGCATGGCTGATCCTGATCCAGCGGTTTGCATACCGGCAGGTGATGTACTGGGTCGTGGTGAAGAGCGTGTTCGCGGCGATCCAGGGGACCGCCCGCGGGTGGGGCAAGCAGGAACGAAAGGGAACGGTGGCGCTCAACTCCGGCTGACGCCGGAGCCGTCAGGCGGTGGCGGGCACCGACTCCGGAGCCCGCCCGAACTCCTTCAAGGTCTCGTAGTGCGAGCGGATGGCCGACCACAGCGTCGGGTTGGAGTAGTAGGGTACGCCGTGCTTCGCCGCGACTTCCACGAGAATCGGATTCAGCGCGGGATAGTGCACCGAGCACACCTTCGGAAACAGGTGGTGCTCCACCTGGAAGTTCAACCCGCCGACATACCACGAGAGCAGGCGATTGTGGGTCGCGAAGTCGGCCGTGGTCAGCATCTGGTGTACCGGCCAGCAACTCTCGATCATGCCGTTGCAGTCGCAGACCGGTTGCTGCGGTCCCTCCACCACGTGCGCCAGCTGGAACACCACGCCGAGGATCAGGCCCGCCGTGAGGTGCATGGCCAGGAACCCGATCGCGAATTGCCACCACGTGACGTGCAGCACCAGCAGCGGGATGACGATGGTGTAGGCGTAGTAGACGGCCTTGGTGAGCACCAGGGACACGATCTCGCCGCGCGGGTGCTTCTTGTTCGCGTAGGGACCGAGATTGGTCGCCAGGAAATACTTGTAGTCCTTGACGAACACCCAGAACAACGTCGAAAAGCTGTAGAGGACGAACGCCAGGTATTGCTGGATGCGGTGAACGGGGTGCCATGGGGAGCGGGGAGACATGCGGATGAGCGGGGACACCGCGATATCCTCATCCACACCGTGAATGTTCGTGTAGGTGTGGTGGATCACGTTGTGAGTGATCTTCCACATGTACCCGTTGGCGCCCAGCAGATCGAACGTATAGCCGATCACGCGGTTGATGCGGGGGTCCGCCGAGTACGCTCCGTGGAGCGCGTCGTGGGAAACCGCAAACCCGATCCCCGCCATCGCCACACCCATGATCAACGCCACACCCAGCATGGGCCACGGGCTCAGCCAATTGGTCATGAGCAGGGCGTAGCCGCCGAAGTAGGTCCCCAGCAGGATCACCGACTTGACCACCATCGAGAAGTTCGCCTTGGGCGAGAGGTGCCGGGACGCGAAATACCCGTCCACGCGCTCCTTGAGCTCGTCCATGAACGCCGTGGAAGCACGGCTTTGGAACTTCACTTGGGTGGCCAGCACGGGTTTTACCTCGAAGAAGCCTGACCCAAGATGGGGGGTGGTACGAGTCGGCGAAAGAGGCCGTTCTGTAAGGTTGTGAGGCGTATCACTATCGTGACAACGCGTCCCGCCGATTCTCGGGTTTCGCGAAGAGCAATTGGGCGTCGCCCAGGACACGCTCGCGGAATCCTCCCTCGCAATACGCGAAGTAGAACTCCCACAACCGTACGAACCGCTCGTCGAATCCGAGCCCCAGAACGTCCTCCCGTCGCGAGAGAAAGTTCTCGCGCCAGTGCTTCAGGGTCTCGGCGTAGTGCGGTGTCAGATCGTGAAGATCCACGAGGGTGAGATCCGTGAGGCCGGCCGACTCGGCCAGGACGGCGCGGGAGGGGATGAAGGAGCCGGGGAAGACGTACGCCTTGATGAAGTCGACTTCATGAAGGGCCGCGCGGTAGAACCGGTCCTGAATCGTGATTGCCTGCAGTGCGAACAGGCCGTCGGGCTTGAGGCGATCGGCGCAGGCCCGGAAGAACCCGTTCAAGTACTGATGACCCACGGCCTCGATCATCTCGATGGACGCGAGTTTGTCGAACGTTCCGTCCAGGTCCCGGTAGTCGCAATTCACCACCGTGACCCGCCCCGACAAGCCGGCATCCGTGATGCGCTGGTTCGCGAGAAGCTCCTGCTGCTTGGAGATGGTGGCGGTGGTGACGTGGCACCCGTACTCGCGCGCCGCGTGCATGGCGAATCCGCCCCAGCCGGTCCCGATTTCCAGCAGCTGATCCTTCGGCGAGAGCTCGAGCACGCGGCAGATACGGTCGAACTTCGCCACCGACGCATCGTGAAGGCTCGCTTCCGGCGTCTCGAAGATCCCGCAGGAGTAGGCGAGGGTGTCGTCGAGAAAGAGCCGGAAGAACTCGTTCCCCAGGTCGTAGTGCGCCGCGATGTTGCGCCGGCTGCCCTCCCGGGTGTTCCGTCGCAAGGCGTGGGCGAGGGCCCGGAAAGGTTTGGCCAGGCGCGCGAGGCCGCGCTCCAGTCCCTCGAGCGCCGCGCGGTTCCGCACCAGTACCCGCACCAGCGCCACCAGATCGTCCGATTCCCACCACCCGTTCAGATAAGCCTCGGCGGCGCCCAGCGCCCCGCCGAAAGCGATGGCGCGGAAGAATTGCGAATCCTTGACGTGGAGATGGGCGGCGGGACCGGAGCCGTTCCCGAACACCTGCGCCGGCGCGTGGCCGTCCTGGCCGTCCTGGCCGTCGAGCGTGATCCGTCCGTACGTGATGCGCTCGAGCCGGCGGGACAGCGTTCGACGTATCAGGTCGATTGCAGCAACCGTCGCGGAACGGGGTGGAGATCGCGGATGAGGTGGACCAAGGCGAGCATCCGGAGGCCGTAATACGTGAAGTCGACCTCCCACCAGCGGAAGCCCTGGCGCACCGCGCCGGGATACCGGTGGTGGTTGTTGTGCCAGCCTTCACCCAACGTGATCAGCGCCAGGATGAGACTGTTGCGGCTGTCGTCGGGCGTGTCGAACCGCCGGCGGCCGAGGGTGTGGGCCAGTGAATTGATGAGGCAGGTGCAATGGAACAGAACGACGGTACTGATGAAGAAGCCCCAGATCAGGAGCCGCCAGCCACCCACGAGGAACAGGATCGTGGCCAGGAGCAGGGGGACCAGGATGTCGAACCGGTCCAGGAAACGGAGCTCAGGAAAGCGCGCGAGGTCCGTCACCTGCGAAAAGTCGGTGCGGAAGTTTCCGTCGGATGTGATCCATCCCATGTGGCTCCACCAGAACCCGTGCTGGCGCGGGGAGTGCACATCCTGCTCGGTGTCGGCGTACCGGTGATGGCGGCGATGGTGCGCGGCCCACCAGAGGGGCCCGCGCTGTACCGCCGTGTTTCCCAGGACCGCGAAGACGAATTGGGCTGGCCGCGAAGTGTTGAAGGTGCGGTGCGAGAAGTAGCGGTGGTAGAATCCGGTGACCCAGAACATTCGGAGTACGTAGAGGGCGACCGCGACCGTCACCGCCGTCCAGCTCCACCCGACCCAGATCACGCCGAGACAGGCCGCGTGCATCAGGACGAAGGGGATCACCCGCACCCAGTCCACCCGTTGCGCCGTCGAAACCGGTGCGGCCGTCGTGTCGAACCAGAGCCGGACTTTGTCGAGCAGTTGCGACCATCGCATGCCGCTAATCTAACCCCCGTTTCTGGTGATGACGAAGCTCTTGCCCCTGCCCGGGGGAGGTGCTCTCTTAGCCACAAACAGCCGTCAGACGTCAGCCCAATAGCGCCAACCTCGGAGCGCCTCGTGAAGTTCCTCTCGGTTCTCGCGATTCTTCCTGCCGCACTCGTAGCCCAGGCGCAACAAACGAACTATCCGCAGCCGAAGCTGCCGCCTCCCGACGGCTATCGCGTTTACATCATCCCGGATATGGAGGGGATGGGGAGCGTGGTCAACATCCACGAGGTGATCGCCGGGATCGAGGGGAAAGGGTACGCGAATCTCACGGGTCCCGACTACTGGGGCCATTCCCGGCAGCTCATGACGCAGGAAGTCAACGCGGTCATCCGGGGCTCGCGCCGGTCGGGGGCCCGGTCGTTCGTGGTGAACGAGGGGCATGGCGGTAATCTGTTCGCCAACATCATTCCTGAAGACCTCGACACCGGGGCATTGCTGATCAGGGGATTCCCGAAACCTTTGATCATGATCACGGGGATCGACTCGAGCGTGGGGACCGTGATTTTCACGGGCGCACACGCGGGACCCGGGCGTCCGGGCGTGATGGCGCACAACTACTCGTTCGACCACTTCGCGGTGGATGGGCACGAGCTGAACGAGGTAGGCATCAACGCCCTCATTGCCGGAGAGTTCGGGGTGGGCGTGTCCATGGTGACCGGGGATGACGGAGAGATCGCGCAGTGCCGGGAGATCCTCGGCGACAAGTTCGTCGGCGTGATCACCAAGTGGGCGCTCTCGCGCGGCGCCGCAGTCACCTACAGTCCCATCAAGATGCGGCGGATCCTCGCCGACTCCGCCGCGAAGGCCGTCCGCCTGGCGCGGGCGCACACGTTCCGGCCGTACACGCTGCCCAAGCCCTATCAGGTCGAATTCACGCTGCGGGCGAGTTATCCCGACAGCGTCGTGATGGGGGTGGATTCACTCCACTGGCCGGGGCTCGAGAAGATCTCCGGCCGTACTTACCATCTCACCACGGAGAGCGCGGTGCAGATGGGCTATCTGCTGGACGCCATCGAGAGTGTCGTGTTGAAGTAGCGATCAGCCGTCAGCCGTCAGCCGTCAGCCATCAGCGGTCATTGGAGGTCGTCATGCGCGTCACCCACGTCGCTCTGCTCCTGATGCTAGTCCCCGCGCCGTTCCGGGGAATCCGGGCTCAAGAACCCGCCTCGGACTCCCTCCTGACCGTCAATCACTATCTCGACATGGAAGGTGTGTCCGATCCCCAGCTTTCACCGGACGGTACGCAAATCCTCTACACCCGCCGCTGGGTGAACAAGCTGGAAGACAAGTTCGAGTCCGCCATCTGGGCCATGCGCGCCGACGGGTCGCACAACCGGCTGCTGGTGAAGGGCTCCTCGCCCCGCTGGTCGCCCGATGGCTCGCGCATTCTCTACGTCGCCGAGGGTGAACCCAAGGGCGCGCAGATTTTCGTCCGCTGGATGGACGCCGAGGGCGCGACCAGTCAGGTGACCCGGACCGAGCACGCGCCGGGGGACCCCAAGTGGGCTCCCGACGGGAAGTCGATCGCCTTCGTGATGTTCGTGCCGGAGGCGGACAACTGGAAGATTCCCATGCCGGCCGCTCCGGAAGGAGCGAAGTGGACGCCGGCGCCGCGAATGGAGGACCGTCTTCACTACCGGCAGGATCGAATCGGTTTCACCGAGCCGGGCTTCACGCACCTCTTCCTGGTGTCGGCGGACGGCGGCACCCCGCGTCAGCTGACGAGCGGGAATTGGAACGTGGGCGCGCGATTCGATGGGCTCACGGGCGGTGCCGGACTGGCGTGGACGTCCGACGGCAAGTCGATCCTCTTCGACGGCTTGATGGATACGACCGGTGACTACGCGTACCAGTCGTCACAGATCTACCGGGTTGAGGTCGCGTCCGGCGCGATCAAGCGGCTGACGACGCGCCCGGGGTACTGGGCGAATCCCGTGATTTCTCCCGACGGGCGCCTGGTGGCGTATGCCGGGTACGACTCCTCGGCGAAGTCGCACTCCACCGCCGCACTTTACGTCATGAGCACCGACGGATCCCAATCCCGGAAGATCGACGGCACTCTCGACCGGGACCCCGGGGAGCTCACCTGGGCAGGCGACAACAGCGGACTCTTTTTCACGGTGCAGGACACCGGCACGCAGAACGTCCACTACGCCGCGCTGGCCGGCGGCGTGAAGACGATCACCACCGGGACGCACCTCTTGTCGCTCAACTCGATGGCGAAGGACCTCACGGCGGTCGGTACCGAAACCGATTTCAAGCATCCGGGCAACGTGGTCCGGTACAGCCTCAAGAAGTTCGACGGGACGACGCGCCTGACGTCCGTCAATGACGATGTGCTGGCCGGGAAGCATCTCGCGCAGGAACAGGAGATCTGGTTCCGGTCGAGCGGAAACGCGCGCGTCGAGGCGTGGATCGTGACGCCCCCGGGATTCGACTCGCACAAGAAGTACCCGCTCATTCTCGAGATTCATGGCGGGCCCTACGCCGAATACACGGTGGGCTGGAGCTACATGTTCCAGAATTTCGCGGCCGATGGATACGTCGTGCTGTACGTGAATCCCCGCGGCTCTACCGGCTACGGCACGGCGTTCTCGGACGGCATCGATCACAACTATCCGGGCCCCGACTACGACGACCTGATGGCGGGCGTGGACACCGTGATCGGCCGGGGCATCGTGGACACGACGAAGATGTTCGTGTCGGGATGCTCAGGGGGTGGAGTGCTGTCGAGCTGGGTGATCGGTCACACCCAACGCTTCGCGGCGGCGGCCGTGCGGTGCCCGGTGATCGACTGGATCAGCATGACGGGCGTCACCGACGTCCCGCTCTTCACCTACAGCCTGTTCAACGATCCCTGGTGGGACAAGCCGGACCCCTGGCTCGCGCATTCGTCGCTCATGTACGTCGGTCATATCACGACGCCCACGCTCCTGATGACCGGCGAGCTCGACCGCCGCACGCCCATCCCCCAGAGCGAGGAGTTCTACTCCGCCCTGAAGATGCGGCACGTGCCGACGGTCCTGTTGCGCTTCGCGGATGAGTTCCACGGCACCGGCTCCAAGCCGTCGAACTTCATGCGTACGCAGCTCTACATGATGAGCTGGTTCCAGAAGTGGAGCGGGGGCGCCAAGGGCGCCACCCGCCAGGACGGCCAGGTCAGCGACCGGACCCCGTAGCCCGGAACTGCTCGGCCTCGGTCGACCCCTTCAGGGCCGACGTCGAGGCCTCACCACCCGTCACCGCCGCCAGTACGCGGTCGAAGTAACCCGCTCCGACCTCGCGCTGGTGGCGGGTGGCGGTGTACCCCTCCGCCTCCCGCGCGAACTCCTCCTGCTGCAGCCGCACGTACGCGGTCATCCCCTCGTCGCGGTACGCCCTGGCGAGGTCGAACGTGGCAAGTCCCAGGAGATGCCAGCCGGCGAGTGTGATGAACTGGAACTTGTATCCCATCTGCGCCAGCGATTCCTGAAACTTCGCGATCTCGGCATCGCCCAGATGCTGCTTCCAATTGAATGAAGGGGAGCAGTTGTAGGCCATGCGCTTGCCGGGGAACTTGGCGTGAATCGCCTCGGCGAACAGCCGCGCTTCCTCGAGATCGGGCGTCGACGTCTCGAACCAGAGCAGGTCGGCGTAGGGCGCGTAGGCCAGTGCCCGAATGATGACGGGCTCGAGGCCGTCCCGGACCCGGAAGTACCCCTCGGGCGTCCGTTCGCCGGTGACGAACTCCCGGTCGCGCGGGTCGACGTCCGAGGTCAGGAGGGTCGCGGAGAGGGCATCCGTGCGGGCCACGATCAGGGTCGGCACGTCCAGCACGTCGGCGGCGAGGCGCGCGGCGACCAGCGTCTTGATGAACTGCTGGGTGGGCACCAGGACTTTGCCTCCCAGATGCCCGCACTTCTTCTCCGACGCCAGCTGGTCTTCGAAGTGCACGCCGGCGGCACCCGCCTCGATCATCTGCTTCATCAGTTCGAAGGCGTGCAGCGGCCCCCCGAAGCCCGCTTCGGCGTCGGCCAGGATGGGGGCGTACCAATCAAGGGTCGCGTGCCCGGACTCCGCGCGCTCGATCTGGTCGGCGCGCATCAGCGCCTGATTCAGCCGCTTGACCAGCGCGGGGACGCTGTTCGAGGGATAAAGACTCTGGTCGGGATAGGTCTGACCCGAGAGGTTGGCGTCGGCCGCGACCTGCCATCCACTCAGATAGATCGCCTGGAGTCCCGCCTTCACCATCTGGACTGCCTGCGCGCCGGTGAGCGCGCCGAAGGTCTGGACGTAGGGGGTGGCCTCCAGCTGGTGCCAGAGGCGGTGGGCCCCGGCGCGGGCGAGCGAGTGCTCGATGCGGAGTGAGGGGCGGAGGGACACGACGTCGGCCGCCGTGTACTCCCGCTTGATTCCCGTCCAGCGGGAATCGTTGGCCCAGCGTCGCTCCAGCGCGGCGATATCCCGCAGAGTCTCGGTGCTCATCTCATCCCCCCTGTGCGCGATCGAGCTCCCGGTAGGCCGGGATAGTGAGGAATTCGGTGAATTCCGATGCAAGGACCAGGCCGTCGAGGAGCCGGATGGCCGCATCGAGGTGGGGAAGGGCGCCCAGCTTCTTGCGCTCCTCGTCCCGCACGGCGGCGTACAGGTCCGTGGTCATGGTCCGACCGTCGGCGAGGACGGTCTTGTTGCGGATCCATTGCCAGAGCTGCGCCCGGGAAATTTCCGCGGTCGCGGCGTCTTCCATCAGGTTGTTGATCCCCGCCGCCCCGACCCCCGCGAGCCAGCTCGCCAGGTACTGCAGGGCCACGGTCACGTTGGTGCGGACCCCCGCCTCGGTCACCGAAGAGCCGGGGATGGCGAGAGACAAGAGCTGAGCGGCCGTGGTCCGGACGTCGTCCCGGAGGCGCTCTTTCTGATTCGGGCGTGCGCCCAGGACCTTGTCGAACGACGCCTGCGCGACCGGGACGAGGTCCGGGTGCGCTACCCAGGTACCGTCGAATCCGTCCCCGGCCTCGCGGTCCTTGTCCTCCGTCACCTTCGCGATGGCCCGGGCGTTCACCTCAGGGTCCTTGCGGCTCGGAATGAAGGCGGCCATTCCGCCGATGGCGTGCGCGCCGCGGGCGTGGCAGGTGGCGACCAGGAGCTCCGTGTACGCCCGCATGAAGGGGACCGTCATGGTGACCTGGACGCGGTCGGGCAGAACCATGGCGCGCTGGGTCCTGAACTTCTTGATGATCGAGAACATGTAGTCCCAGCGGCCGGCGTTGAGCGCGGGGCCATGGTCCCGAAGCTCGTGCAGGATCTCCTCCATCTCGAACGCGCCGAGTATCGTCTCGATCAAGACGGTGCAACGGATGGTGCCGTGAGGGACGCCGAGGGCGCTCTCCGCGAACGTGAAGACGTCATTCCAGAGACGCGCCTCGAGGTGTGACTCGAGCTTGGGCAGATAGAAGTACGGGCCCGACCCGCGCGCCAGGAGCTCCTTCGCGTTGTGGAAGAAGTAGAGCCCGAAGTCGAACAGCGAAGCCGAAACCGGGGCATCGCCTAGCGTCGCGTGGCGCTCATCCAGGTGCCAGCCGCGGGGTCGGACCACGAGTGTCGCGATCTTGTCGTTGAGCTGGTACGACTTTCCTTCCGGACTCCTGAACGCGAGGGTCCGCCTGATCGCATCCTGCAGATTGGCCTGTCCTTGGACCACGTTCTCCCACGTCGGCGAAAGCGCGTCCTCGAAGTCCGCCATGAAGACGCGCGCACCCGAGTTGAGCGCGTTGATCATCATTTTCCGCTCGACGGGGCCCGTAATCTCGACCCGGCGGTCTTCGAGGTCCTTGGGAGGAGGCGCGACTTTCCACGAGGCGCGGCGGACTCCCTGGGTCTCGGCGAGAAAATCGGGGAGCACACCGCGGTCAAAATCCGCTTGCCGCATCGTCCGGCGTTCAAGCAATGCGCGGCGGGTGGATTCGAACTTTTCGGCCAGACGCGCAACAAAGGCGAGGGCATCGGGAGTGAGCACCCGCGCGCCGTCGGCGGTTCGGGACGGACGGACCTGGATTGTCGGCAAGGCGAGCATCGGTCTCTCCATGAGTCAGGATTCGAATCAAGTTCCGGGCCAAGTAGAAACACGCATGGTAGCGATGCGCAAACTCCCGCGTGTGGCAGGGGTGCGACAGGTACGGCAGGGAGGCTACGGTTGGCGAAGGAGGACGCGGGCGTCCACGGCCCGGGCCCCGTCGGGGAAGGCGAGAATGGGGTTCGCGTCCATCTCCACGATTTCGGGGAAGTCTACTCCGAGCTGGCCGATCCGTCGCAGGATGTCGCCGAGGGCGCGGAAGTCAACGGGCGGGGCTCCCCGGATGCCGCGCAGGATGGCGCTGCCGCGGATGCCGGTGAGGAGATCGCGGGCCTCGAGGGCGCCGATGGGCGCTACGCGGAAGGCGACGTCTCCGATGGCTTCGACGTACACGCCTCCCAGGCCGAACATGACCAGTGGGCCGAAGGCGGGGTCCCGCGTCAGGCCGGCGATGGTTTCCCGGCCCCCGCTGATCATGCGTTGAATGACGAACCCCCGCACCGTCGCGTCCGGTGCCCGGTGTCGCACATCCTCCAGCATCTGGGCCGCGGCGATCTGCACTTCCATGGGGGTCGCCAGCCCGACCCGCACACCGCCGACGTCGCTCTTATGCACGATATCCGGGGAGACGACCTTGAGCACGATCGGGAATCCGATCTCTCCAGCCACCTGGCCGGCGTCATTGGGGTCCGTCGCGAATCGCGTGCAGGTGGTGGGAATGCCGTAGGCCGCCAGCAGGTGGATCGACTCGATCTCATCGAGCCGGGCACGTCCCTCCGCCCGCGCCGCACACAAGATGTTCCGGGCGGCCTCGCGATCGACGGTGAGGGGCGCCTCGGTAGCGACCGGTCGGGCCTGCCACTCCCGGTGCCGCCGCAACGCCGCGAGCGCGCGGGCTGCGGACTCCGGGAAGATGTACGCCGGAATTCCGGCGCGATGGAGCTCCGCCTTTCCTTGCGGCAGGCCTTCGCGGCCCATCAACACGCCGAGGACCGGTTTGGTCGGATGCTTCGCCGCCGCGGCGACGATGGCCTCGGCCACCGCGCCCTGGGAAAGGCCGAGCGGTGGAACGAAGATCGCCACGGCCGAATCCACCTTGGGGTCGTCGAGCATCGCGTCGAGCGCGGTCCGATATCCTTCGGGCGTGGCGGACGCGATCATGTCCAGGGGATTTCGGATGGAGGCCTCCTCGGGGAAGAGGGGGCGAAGCCTCGAGACGGTAGCCGCATCCAGCTCAGTGACCTCGAGGCCATGACGCTCGAGGGCGTCCGCCGCGAGGATGCCGGGGCCACCGGAATTCGTGAGGACGGCCGTGCGGCGCGAGCGCGGGAGCGGTTGAGCGCCGAAGGCCATGGCCATGTCGAAGAGTTCTTCGATGGAATCGGCGCGGAGGACGCCGGCCTGCGTCAGCAGTGCGTCGACCGCGGCGTCACTCGCCGCCAGGGCGCCCGTGTGGGACGCCGCCGCGCGGGCGCCGACCCGCGAGCGGCCCGATTTCACCACGATGATCGGCTTCCGCCGGGTGATACGCGACGCGATCTCGAGGAAGCGTTGCGGATTCCCGAAGTTCTCGACGTACATCAGGATGGCCCGAACCGCCTCATCGTGTTCCCATTGGAGCAGGAGGTCGTTCCCCGAGACATCCGGCTTGTTTCCCATGGACACGAACTGGGCGATCCCGATGCCGTACTCCTTGGTGTAGTCCAGCACACTCACGCCCAGGGCCCCCGATTGGGACACGAACGCGACGTGCCCGAAGGGAGGCATGGTGGGCGCGAAGGTGCAGTTCATGGAGAACGCCGGATCGGCGTTGAGCACCCCCATGCAGTTGGGACCGACCATGCGCATCCGATTCGAGCGCACGATATCGAGGAGCCGCCGCTCGCGCTCGGCGCCCGCCCCACCGATCTCGCGAAAGCCGGCGGAGATGACCACCAGCCCCCGCACCTTGGCCTCGGCACATTCGGCCGCGACTTCGAGCACCTGCTCCTTGGGAACCACGATCACACCGAGGTCCACGGGCTCGGACAACGCGCGGATCGACGGCGCGGCCCGGACGGAATGCACCGAGGAGGCCTTCGGGTTCACCGGATACACGGGCCCGGTGTACCCGTAGCGCAGCAGATTCGCCATGATCTGATGTCCGATGGTGTTCGGCGTGCGTGAGGCGCCGATCACGGCGATGCTGGCGGGCTTGAGGACGGAATCGAGAATCGTCACATAGGAAAATTATGAAGACAGGACATGCGTGGAGTCGTCCGCAAGGTTTCTTCATGACGGATTTAGGATTGCGCCAGGATCCTCCCGACCAGTCGGGCGTCGATGCCGATGTTGAGAAGACCTCCACCCGAATCGTAATTCGAGCCCACGAAGAACAAGCCTTCCTGATCCGCGCTGGTGACCCGGTCGGCCCGGCGGGCAAACCCCTTGGCGTCGGTAGTCACCAAAGCGCCGAGGGGGGCCAGGGCGGCGTGGAACCCGGTCGCCAGGATCACGGTGTCGAAGGACTCTTCACGGCCATCGGTAAACCGCACGCCATTGGCCGTGAATTCCTGTAGGCCGGGCCTGACTTGCGCGGTTCCCGCCTTGATCGCATCCACGAGGTGAAAGCCGATCAGCGGGACCGCGTCGAGCGCGAAGACGGGCGAGGGCGGCAGTACCGGCGGACCCCTTCGCAAGATCGTGATCTGCCGGACGAGGGAGACGATGATCCGCTGAACGGGGCGCGGAAGTTTCCGCACGTAGTAGGCGACATACTGAATTGGAATGCCGAGGAGCTCCCGAGGGACGACGTTCGCCCCCGAGCGCACGGCCAGGGTGACCGGGATGCCCTGGTGGGCCAGCTCGGCGCCGATCTCACCACCCGAGTTTCCCACCCCAACCACGAGCACGCGCTGGTCCCGGAACGGGTCGGGCCTGCGATACTCGACGCTGTGCATTACGTGGCCCTTGAATCGATCCTGGCCGGGGAAGCGCGGCGCGACGGGATTCGCGACGATCCCGGTCGCCATGACGAGGCTCCGGCAGCTGATCCGATCCCCGTTCACGTGAGCCGTCCAGCCGGCGGCCGTCCGCTCCAGCCGCGAGACCGGCTTCCCGGTTTCCACCGGAAGGTCGAACGTTTCCCGGTATTGGAGGAGGTACTTCAGGAAGTCGGCGCGGCTTACAAACGTCGGGTAGTCGGCCGGGAACGCCAAGCCTGGTAAACTCGACATCCGCTTTCCGGTGTGGAGGACGAGCGAATCGTAGAGATTGGCCCAGGTATGGCCCACGGTGTCGCCGCGCTCGAGCACCTTATGGGGGACGCCGTGCCGCTTGAGCTGCTGCGATGCGGCGAGCCCGCCGGGGCCCGCTCCGATGACGAGGACGTCGGTATCCACGGCGAGTAAGCTACATTCCGTCATTCCAATGGCGAACCTGTCACTCGCGGCGATTTCGCTCGGCTTGCGCGGCGCGCAAGCGGTGTCCCCGGAGCTGGCGGGCTGGTGGGCGGAGCGGCTGTTCTTCACCCCGCCACATCGGCCCCTTTCTACGGGCGACCGCGATGCACTCGGACGGGCCCGGGCATTTACGGTTCGCTCCGAGGGACACGAGATCCGGGCCTGGCGTTGGGGAACGGGGCCCATGGTGTTCCTGGTGCACGGATGGGGAGGAGCCGGTGGGCGGTTCTCTTCGTTCGTCGATCCGATTCTCGCCCGAGGCTTCAGTGCCGTCACGTACGACGGTCCCGGGCATGGCCTGACCGGACGGGGGATGTCGTCGGCGCCGGAAATGGCGCGCGCCCTCGACGCCGTGATGGCCGAGGTCGGTGCGCCCGACGCGATCATCGCCCATTCGTTCGGGGGCGTGGTGACCGCACTGGCGATGTCCAAGGGCTTCGAGCCCCGGCGGGTGGCGCTGATTGCCCCCGCGGCGTTCCCATTGCGATTCGTCGACGACTTCGTGCGGGCGCTGAGGCTGTCTGAACGGACGGGTGCTGCGCTCCGGTCCCGCAGTGAACGCCGCATCCGGTTTGACTGGGATCAATTGAACGTGCTGCCGGTGTTTGCCGGGGCCCGAAGCCCGGCCCTGGTGGTCCATGATCAGCAGGATGAGACGATTCCGGTAGATGAAGGCAGGGAGATCGCGGCCACGTGGCCCGGTGCCGAGTTGATGTTGACGCAGGGGCTCGGACATCGCGGCGTCTTGCGGGATCCGTCCGTCGTCAGTCGCGCCGTCACATTCGTCACCAACCGCTCGTGAGGACCT
>DASUBP010000207.1:0-2110 GCA_035763205.1 Gemmatimonadales bacterium | reverse complement strand
GCCGTCACCCGAAGCACTCCGTTGCCCAGCGAGTCGACCTGCAGAACGTAGGCGCAGCCCAGGTCGGTAACGACGGCAGCCGGCGTCTCCACGACGAACACCCGCGGCGGCGCCAGCACCCGGGCGGAAATGGTGCCCTGGCGAAGCTCGAAGCGCTGCTCCCCCGGCTCGATCGTGAGGACGCGGAGGTCGCTCTGCGGCTCCACGAGGACGTCCCCGATGGAGAGCGTCAGCCTGGCCCGCGACGAATCATCCGTTACGACGCGGACTCTCGAAATGCTCGGGTGGCCCGCGACCACCGTCGTGGGCACCAAAGGCCCACGCGGAAACAGGAAGAACACCAGTGCCGCGGCGGCGGCGAGTCCCGCTCCCCCGATCATCGAGCGGCGCCGCCAATGGATGCGCCGTCGCACGCCGGGCCAGAGGTCGCGGGGCGGCTCGATCGACCGCGGCAAGTCCTCGACACCCCTGATGGGAGGCTCGAAATCGCTCATCGCTCGAGCATCTCCCGCAACAGCCGGCGCGCCCGGAAGAGCTGAGCCTTGGACGTTCCTTCGGCTATGCCGCACGCGTTCGCGATCTCGTCGTGCGTGTACCCCTCGATGTCGTGCAGCACGAACACCTCCCGCGCACCTTCAGGCAGCTTCGCGATAGCCCGCTCCAAGTCCACGCCGGAGGCGAACGACTCCCCGACCTGTCCTTTAGGGCTCCCGACTCCCGGTTTTTCCACGGCCTCCAGGGACTCCACCTCCACCACCCGCTGTTCACGTCGACGGGTGCCGCGCCGCTCGGTGAGTACCAGATTCACGGTCAGCCGGTGCAGCCAGGTAGACAGCGCGCTGTCTCCGCGAAACGTGGACAGCCGTCTCCAGGCCTGTACGAATACATCCTGCGTCCGCTCCTCCGCGTCACGCCGGTTCCCAGTCAGCCGCAGACACAACGCGTAGACACGGCCGACCTCCGCCCGGTACAGGACGTGGAAGGCCGTTTCATCCCCCGCCCGAGCTCGGGCGAGGGTATCGGCGTCATCTGATTCAGGCGTCGGACGGGTGATGTCGATGGGATGCCGAAGGAGGCGAAAGGGTTTGACTGGCCCCTGACACCTGACCCCTGCAGTTACGGCAGCCTGAAGCCGCCCGTGAGGGACTTCAGCCGATCCTGCAGCTGCTTCTGAGCGTCCGCGATCTTGCCCTGCGACGCACTCAGCTGCTGCTGGGCGGTCGCCGTGACGGACGTCACCTGCGACTTGACCGGGGCGATGAGAGGGTCGGCGTAGGCATTCACCTGCGCCTCCAGCTTCTGCTCCGCCGCCTTCACTTGATCCCCCATCAGTCCCTTCACGCGGTCCGAAATCGCCTGATCCAGGTTCGACCGGATGGCGAGGGACGGGTTGTCGGGCGTGCCGGACAGCTGGGCGGAGATGTCGAGTGTCGAGATCCCGGAGACGACCTGCCAGACCAGCCCGCCCGCCCCGGAGGTCGCCGCCGAGTCGTGCGTCCAGGTCACGTGGGAAGACTTCACCTCCCAGGCGGCGCGGAGGTTCTCCCCCTCCAGCGCAAACCGGAACGCCATGCTGCCGGTGCCGGGGGCAAGGTGAATTCCGCCGACCGGAATCGCCAGATCGGGAAGCTTCACCGAGGGACTCACGCCGGACACCGTGTCGAGGGCTTGCGGCCGGCGGTGATCGAGGAGCCCGCCGGCCTGGAATAGCGGCGCCTGCGCGTTGAAGGTCGTCGGCTTGCCCGTCAGTGCCTGCGACGAAGTCAGGTCCGCCAGCTTCCCGCTGTAGTTCTTCGCGCTATCCAGCGTGAACGACACGTCGCCGGTCTTGAGCCAGAAGGCGGGCAGGTCATGCTCCCGCGGGAACAGCACCGTCGTCCCGGCGCGCCGCACGCGCTTCGGCGCGGGATGCGAGTGGGGCGTGAGTCCCGCGGGCGCGTACTCCCGAGCGACCCGCACCCAATGCAGGGCCTTCTCGAATTTCCCCGCTGCCGCGGGGCCGAAGACCGCCGCGCCGATCTGCGTGGCATCGAGCGCCGGGAGCTTCACGAGGCTGCGCGCCGTCGCGAGGTCCTTCGCCTTCGCGGAGTCGAGCTGGGCGACGCCGTGC
>DASUBP010000206.1:0-8160 GCA_035763205.1 Gemmatimonadales bacterium | reverse complement strand
GGCGTGGTCGCGGGGCAGGTGTGGGACTCGAAGGGCCAGCCGGTTCAGCAGGCCAGGATCTACGGCCTCGTGAAGCCCGAGCCCCAGGAGACTCCACTGTCGTACGTCGAGACCTACGGCCCCAGGAACCACCAGGACCCGGCCTACCACGAACACTTTGCCATCGGGGACGTGCCGAAAGGCGAATACTGGTTGGGTGTGGAAATCGAAGGGAAGAAGGTTTACCGGAACATCATCGTGCAACCCGGCAAGCTCACCTGGGTAGAATTTCGCCCCGATGCACATTGAACTGACCGAGATGCTCCGCTGCCCCGAGAAACACCAGGAAGAGTTCCTGGTGCTCTCCACCGTCGAGATGTCCGGACGGATGGTCGCGCGCGGCCTCCTCGGCTGCCCCGTCTGCCACAAGGAATACGAGATCGCGAACGGGGTGGTGGAGTTCGGCGGGATCTCCACGCATCACGCGCCACCCTTCTCCACGGCCGATCCAGTGACCGTGCAGGCCCTCCTCGACCTCTCCGGACCCGGCGGCTACGTCATCCTCGTCGGCTCCGCTATCCGGTACGCCGTGGGCCTCGCCTCACTCATGGGCGGGATCCACTTCGTGGGCATCAACCCACCCCTCGACGCGGAAGAGCTCCCCATCCTGTCGCTGCTGCGCGCGGAAAACGTGATTCCCCTGAAGAGCTCCATCGCCCGGGGCGTGGTCGTGGGGCCCGAAGTGGCGACCTCGAAATGGCTGTCGGAGGCAAAGCGCATCTTGCTGAAGGGACGGCGCCTGCTGATCGAGAGCGAGCAGGTGCCGGAGATCGCCGGTGTGAATCGGCTGGCGGTCGGCCAGGGACTCTGGGTCGGAGAAAAACTAGAGGGCTAAAAACTAGACGGTTAGACGGCTAGACGGCTAGTTCTACCTTTCAATGGCGGCGGCCAGCGGGTCCGCCTCGGCGTAGGCCGCGGAGATCACCTTCTCGTAGTGCTCCTCCACCACCCGCCGCTTCACCTTCAAGGTCGGCGTCAGCTCGCCCGATTCGATGGTGAAGTCATGTGCGAGCAGGGCCACCTTCTTCGGCATCTCGTATCTCGGCAGGTCGTTGAGCATCCCCATGCACTCCCGCTCCATCTTGGCCCTCACGTCCGGCAGCGTGACCAGTTGCTCCCGTGACTTGTAGGCGATGCGGCGGTACTTCGCCCACGCCTCGAGCTGGTCGAAGTTCGGCACGACGAGGAGCAGGGGGAACTTGTGCTTGTCCCCGAGCAGCACCACGCTGGCGACGTACTTGTTGGCCTTGACTGCATTCTCGATGGGCTGCGGCGCCACCCACTTCCCGCCCGCCGTCTTGATCATGTCCTTCTTGCGGTCGGTGATCTTGAGGTACCCCTCGGAGTCCAGCTCGCCGATGTCCCCGGTGTGGAACCAGCCGTCGGCGAGCGTTTCCTTCGTCTCCTCCGGCTGGTTGTAATAGCCCTGCATGATGTTCGGACCCTTGGCCAGGATCTCTCCGTCGGCGGCGATCTTGATGGTGACGCCCGGAATCGCCGTGCCGACGGTGCCGAGCTTGGGCTTCTGCGGCGGGTTGAGGGTCAGGACGGGGGAGGTTTCGGTCAAGCCGTATCCCTCGAGAATGGGCAGGTTGCAGGCGAAGAAGAAGAGTGCCACGTCCGCCGAGAGGGGCGCGCTGCCGGAGATGAACGTCTTGAGCCGCCCGCCGGTGGCGGCTCGGACCTTTTTGAAGACCAGCTTGTCGGCGATCCCGTGGGCGATGGACAGGCCGAGGGGGATCTTCACGCCCGAGAGGCGGTGGGTGGCCCAGCGGTCACCCACCTTCTTGGACCAGTTGAAGATCGCGTGCTTCAACGGGCTCTTCGAGGCGCCCTCGATCACCTTCGCATAGACCTTCTCGTAGAGCCGCGGGACCGACAGCACGATGGTCGGCTTCGTCTCCCGGAGATTCTGCGCCACCTTGTCGAACGACTCGGCGTAACTGATCACCACACCCGCCATCCACATGGTGTAATCCACCATCCGCTCGTAGACGTGCGAGAGCGGGAGCATGGAGAGGCACTCGTCGGATTCGGAGATCGGCAGGATGTGGACGCAGGCGGAGACGTTGCTGTAGAGGTTGTCATGACTGAGCATCACGCCCTTGGGGTCACCCGTGGTCCCGGACGTGTAGATCAGGGTCGCCAGGGAATCCGGGGAGACCTTCAGAGCGTCGGCCCGCCAGTTCGGGTACTTCGCGTCCGCCGCCTTGCCCTTCTTCTCCAGCTCGTCGAGCGTGATGACACCGGCACTCGGCCCGGCGTCGAACGTGATGACGTGCTTGATGGGCAGGTGCGCCTTGATCTCATTGACCTTCGCCACCTGCTCGGCCGTCGAACAGAAAACCGTCGTGGCCCCGCAGTCCTTCAGGATGTACTCGACTTGTTTGACCAGCAGGGTGGGGTAGATCGGAACGTCGGTGGCGTGGGCGCAGAGGCAGGCGTAGTCCACCAGGGCCCATTCCAGCCGGGTTTCCGAGAGCAGTGCGACCCGCTCTCCCGGCTGAACCCCCAGCTCCTTGAGGCCGAGGGAAATGGCCCTGACGCGCGCTTCGGTTTCCCGGTGAGTCAGCGGCTGCCAGGCATTCCCGCGCTTGGCCTTGAAGGCGGGCCGGTTCCCCGGAATGAACCGGTCCAGTCCGTCGAAGAAGAGCTGGGTCAGCGTGCCAGGTTGCGGGGGGCTCATGGATAGAACCTCACCACGAAGGTCATGGGAGATCCAGGCACGGCCACGTGATTGAAGTAGCGTACCACCGACGCCTGGACCACAGCTGAATCAGGCAAGGTACGCTGCTTCAGCCTCACCTGCACGACCGCCAGTCCATTCACATCCGTGAGGACGGTACCGGCGGGAAACAACTTGAAACTCGTGGTGTCTGCCGGATAGAGCAGGGAAAACAAGACCGGGCGCAGCGACAACGAGGTGGTGTCCGTGGGGTCGTAGTGCCGGACCCGCACCCGGATCGAGTCCGAGAGCGAATCGGTCTTCGTCCCGATGCTCACCGAGTCACGCGCGAGGGTGCTGTCCGCGAAGGCGGTGTCCGGTCGAATGAAGACCGTGATGGATTGCGGGTTGGAGCGGAGGTTGCCGGTGCGCGCCTGGATGAGCCCGGTACCGATGTTGTGAGCGGTGACTGCTCCGGTCAGGCTGTCGATGTGAACGTTGGTGTCGAGATCGGACCAGATGATGGGTGCCGTCACCGCCTGCCCGCGGCCATTGAGGGCGACTGCGGTAAGCGTCACGGTGTCGCCGAAGTCCATCTTCCCCGTGTCGGGGCCGAGGTTCACCCGGAGCGCGATGACCTCGTTGAGGTCCGTACTGATGTTGCCGCACGCCAGCGCGAGGACCCCCACCCCGCCCGCGAGGAGCAGGGCCCAGCGGGTCCGAAGCCTCAGTGCGCCTCCATCGGGGAGTGGGCCTCACCCATTTCCCGGAGCTGCTCTTTGGCGTGCTCGATCCACTTCTGCGCGTCGGGACCCTTCGGAGGCTGGGCGAGGAACTCTTTCAGGTGGCGCACGGCGCCGTCCGGATCGCCGCGCTTCAGGAGAAGAAAAGCGAGTCCGTAGTGTGCGCCCGCGAGCGACTTGTCGAGCTCGAGCGAGCGACGGTAGTGGCGGATGGCCTCATCCACGCGTCCCGTCTTCGTGAACGCGATGGCCATGTTCTGGAGGATACGGGCGTCGTTGGGGTGGTCGCGCAGCGCGAGGCGGTAGGATGTGAGCGCGGCCTCGAAGTCACCTTGACGTTCGAGCGCAAGCGCCTCGTTCAGGTAATCGAGTCGCTGCGGCGCGATCTCGTCGGGTGACGAGTCGCCGAAGAGGCGGCGCCAGAAACTCATGATGCGAAAATAGCTTGCGGCTGCTTGCATTCGCAATGTAGCTTCCCGAATGACGTACGTCCCTCCTGGTCCTCCTACCCCCCCAGTCCCTCGCCGTTCGCGTCCCGGACGTGCGTCCCCCAACGCGGTGCTGGAGGTGGACTGGCCGTTTTTCGGTGAGCTCTGCCGGGTCCTCGCCCTCAAGGTCTTCCGCGCCTACGACCCCGAATTGGTCCTCGGCATCGCCCGGGCGGGAGTGATTCCCGGAGCCGTGGTCGCGAGCATCATGCAGCGCGACTTCGCCTCGATGGCCATCACCCGCTCCGAATCGGGCGCCCGTCCGGTGGTGATCGCCGGTCCGCCGCGCCTCGTCACGGGCCGGCGGGTCCTGATCGTGGACGAGACGTGCGACACCGGGGACACCATGAAGCTGGCCCTCAACGCCGTGCGGGAACTGCGCCCCGCGTCCGTGAAAACGGCGGTTTCGTTCCGGACCGGGCCCTACCAGGTCGATTTCTCCGCGCTCGACACCGACAGCTTCATCATCCTTCCCTGGGACCGCGAGATCATCCAGAACGGGGAGATCGTGGTCCGCCCCGACTACGCCGACAAACTCCGCGGGGTGTAGCTGGTGAGGGATGTTCTCGACGCCGCCATCCGGGCGTCTCGTGCCGACTACACCGAAATCCGCGTCGAACGCACCTGGGCCACCGGGGTGTCGTTTCGAGGGGCTCGACTCGAATCGGCGACCGCGTCCGAAGACGTCGGTGGCTGTGTTCGCGTGCTCTCGAAGGGCCACGGCTGGGGCGTCGCGGCGTTCACGTCGCTGAACCAGCTCCCCGCCATGATCGAGCGGGCCCAGGAGCTGTCCCGGGCGATCGTGCTCGACGAGCCCATTCGCCTGGCGGACGTGTCTCCCCAGACTGCCGAAGCCCTCCTCGACCTGGACGGTGACGTCCGGGGGATCTCCCTCGCGGAAAAGACGCGTCTCATCGAGGCCTACAACGGCGAAATGCTCGCCGTCTCGGGGGACATCACCGACACCATCGCCAACTACCACGACGAGGTCACCGAGTACTGGTTCGTGAACTCGGAGGGGACCAGCCTGCACGAGCTCCGCCCGGAGGTCACTCTCTCGGGGACGGCGATCGCCCGGAAGAACGGCACCATCGAGAAGGCGCTCGAATCGATCGGTCTGCGGAAGGGCTGGAACAGCGTTCACACGTTCGCCGAGGGGTTCAAGAAGGCCGGGGAACGGGCGTCCCAGCTCCTGCGCGCGCCGACGGTCCGCGGCGGGAATTACCCCGTGGTCCTCGATCCCGAAATGGCCGGGGTGTTCATCCACGAGGCGTTCGGACATCTCTCCGAGGCCGACTTCGTGTACGAGAACCCGCAGGCGCGGGAAATGATGACCCTTGGACGCCGCTTCGGCCGGAAGGTCCTGAACGTCGGGGACAACGGGGCGGTGCCGGGACTGCGGGGCACCATGCCATTCGATGACGAAGGGGTGCCCACCCAGGACTCGGTCCTTATCAAGGAAGGTGAGCTGGTCGGGAGACTGCACTCCCGTGAGACGGCCGCCCGTATGGGGGAACGCCCGACCGGAAATGCCCGGGCCCTTTCCTTCCGCCATCCCCCGATCGTCCGGATGACGAACACCTACATCGGGAACGGTGAGGGGACCTTCGAAGATCTGATCAAGGACGTGAAACTTGGCGTCTACGCCTGCTCGGCGTTCGGCGGCCAGACGATGCTCGAGAGCTTCTCGTTCACCGCCGCGTACGGTTACATGATCCGCGACGGCCACGTGGCCGAGCTGGTGAAGGATGTCGTGCTGGCCGGGAACCTGTTCCAGACGCTGGATCGCATCGAGCGGATCGCCGGGGACTTCCAATGGAATCAGATCGGCGGGGGGTGCGGCAAGGCGGGACAGGCCTACCTGCCGGTGACTGAAGGCGCGCCGCACGTGCGCATCGAAGATGCGCTGGTGGGGGGCGAGGTCGGGTGATCCCGAAAGCCCTGGACGCCCTGAAGCGCGCCGCCGATGCCGGAGATGCCTGTTGGCGCCGGAGTGAGCGCACGACGATCGCCTTCGAGTCGGGGCGTCTCAAGAGCGCCGGCGTAGTCGAGGAGTCGGGTCTGAACGTCCGCGTCCTGAAGGACGGGAAGGTGGGCGTGGCCGGGACGACCGCCACCGACGCGCCCCCCTCCGACGTGGTGACCCGCGCCCTCGCCTCGGCTGCTCTCGGTGAGCCGCTCGCGATCGAGTTCCCGTCGGCGAACAGATTCCCCTCCGTAGCGACGGAGGCGAAGTCCGCGGGCGCAGCGTCGGTCGGCGCGCTCGCCGACATCGGCCGCGGGCTGGTGGAACGCCTCTCGCGTCCCGACGCGCAGATCAACGTCACCGTCGAACGGGAAGTGGCGGAGACGACCATCGGGAACACCGCGGGCGGGCAGGGGAGCTATCGCGCCACCGGTGTGAGTGTCAGCGCCGACATCGCCCGCGTGTCCGACAACGACGTGCTGATGATCTACGATTACTACGCCGGCGTCGGCATGCCGGATGCAGCCGATCTGGACGCCGTGGTCGAATCGATCAAGACCCGGCTGGAGCTGGCTCTGACCATCGTGGCCTCGCCCTCCGGATCGCTGCCCGTCGTGTTCTCGCCTATGGGGCTCTCCGCCATCCTTCTGCCGCTGGAGGAGGCGCTTTCCGGCAAGACCTTGATTCAGGGGATCTCGCCGCTGCAGGGGAAAGTGGGGGAGGCCGTTTTCGCGGAGGCGCTGTCGATCACCGACGACCCCACGCTCGCGAACCGTCCCGCCTCCTATCCGTTCGACGACGAAGGCGTCCCCGCGGCCCCCCTGCCGCTCATCGAGCGGGGCGCACCCCGGCACTTCGTCCACGATCTCGAGACCGCGGCCCGGCTTGGCGGAGCCCAGCGCAGCACGGGCCACGGGCACCGCGGGGTTTTCGGAAAGCCGGGTCTGTCCTACTCGAACTTCATCGTGGGCACCACGCCGACGGCGCGGCCCCGTTGGTCACTCGGTGGCGGACTGACGGACGGCATCCGGGATGGCCTCCTGATCGACGACCTGATCGGCGTCGGGCAGGGCAACGTCATCGGCGGGGCCTTCAGTCATCCCGTGGCGCTCGCCTATCGCGTGCAGAACGGCAAGATCACGGGACGGGTGAAGGACGCGGCGGTGGCGGGGAATGTCTACGACCTGCTCAAGACAATCGGCGGCTGGGGGAACGACGGCCGCTGGGTGGGGACCCGGTGGTCGCCGTCGCTGCTGCTCGAGGGAGTGTCGGTGGCGGGGCGGTAAACGGGAAACGGGACACGAGAAACGGGAAACGTGTTTGCTATCACGTTTCCCGTTTCACGATTTCCGTTTCCCGCGTTCTTATGCTGCGTGCTGATACGCGGCGAGCTGCACCAGCAGATCCCGCAGCAGCGGTCCCTCCGCGGCGAACCGTGGGGCGACCTCGCGTGAGGCTCCCGCCTTCTTCAATTCCGCGAAATACAAATCCAGAATTCGCGTCAGTAACGCGGCTTGATCGGCGTTGAGATTGAGGGTCAGCATGGGTACCTCCTCTCGCATCAGGGTAACACCCTGAGCCGAGAGCAGGTTCCGTTCCAAAGACGGGGATGGGGGATGAGGGATTCGGGATTGGTGTTCCGAATCCCCAATCTCCAATCCCCAATCCCGCTTTATCCGGTGAGTGCGTCCTCGTAGGTACGGCCTGCGGTCATCTGCTCATACACATGCTGCAACGTTTCGGGTGCTGCGGAGAGAAAACGGCAGCGCGCATCGTTCTTCGACCGGCACTCGACTTCCATGACCGCGACGGGCTCACCCGACACGCGCCCCAGGAAGTCCGCCAGCATGCCCGCGGAGAAAAAGCACATCGGTGCTTCGGCGGAGCCGGGATCGGCCTCGACCCAGTCGGTCGAGTCCACGGCGAGTGCCGCGCCGCCGACGGGCTGCACGGTCACCGTGCCCCAGCCGCGGGCCCGGAAGAACTCGGCGAGCACCGAGTTCACATGGGCGGTGTCCAGGTCCTCCGGCTTCGATACGCCCGCCGCGCCGGGGAGCCACGCGCAGAAGGCCTGGTAGATCCCTTCGCCGGACGCGTAGCCGGTCTCCTGGAGCACCGTCACCGCCTGGTCGGGCGCGTGCTGAAGCAGGGACCGATGCAGTTGTTGCAAAGACGCCCGCCCGATGGCAAGGCCGTCGGTGCGGGCGGAGGCGGAGGAAGGGCTCATATCTGGGAGCCCAACTTACAGGTTTGACTGGA
>DASUBP010000205.1:0-34854 GCA_035763205.1 Gemmatimonadales bacterium | reverse complement strand
CTCGCCGGACGCCTCCACCGCCATCACCTGGGCGCCGTCTCCTTCGCCCGGGGCATCGAGGGTGGTGAGCTGGAGGAGGCGCTCCGGATGCTGTCAAGCGAGCCGGGGCGGGGAGTGGAGGCCATCGGGCTCGGGCCCCGGGACCTGATCCCGCATTGGGACCACGTCAAGCTGCACCCGATGACGTACGACAAGCTCGAGCTGCTGGATGACGACGGCAATCCGGTCGGGTCGAAGGCCGAGCGGGCGAAGAGCGCCCAGCTGTGGATCGGACTGGCGCGAGCGGCGCTGGCGGGGGGAGTCGAGGACGACGACGCGGCATCGGAGCTCAAGGAGGCGGTGGTCGCGGAGGCCATCAACGCCCACGAACGGGGGGCCGCCTACGATCAGGTGATCGTCGGGTATCTCCTCCAAATCGCGGAGGAGCTCAAGACGGCGGGCGGCAGGGAAGCGATGGAGCTCCGGAAGCGGACCTCCCGCATGATCGCGGAGCTCCGGCCGGAAACGCTCCAGCGGCTCGTGGACATGGGTGGGAACTTCGCCCAACGCCACAAGTTCGTGCTCGATGCGACGCATGGGATGGCGGTCGACGCCGTGATCGAAATCGTCCGGGCCGCGGCGACCTCCTCCCATCAGACCATGTCGCACTCGCTGGTCCGGATGCTGTCCAAGCTCGCCGCGCACGCGGAGCAGGGGTCCGCGCTCGCGCGTCCCCTCGCGGACGCCGCGCTCCGTGACCAGGTGGAGCAGCTGATGTCCGGCTGGCAACTGGACGACCCCAACCCCGGCGCCTATGGGAAGGCGCTGCAGGAGATGTCGAGGGCGGGGCCGATCTTCGCGACGGCGCCCGATGCCGTCTTCGCCCCCGAAGAGGAACGGCTGGTGGAGATGGCGCTCGAGATCGACGCCACGGGCCCCATCGTGTGGGGCGCGGTGGACCGGATGGTGTCGGGGGACCAGTTCTCACGCCTGCTCGAGCTGCTGGAAGGTGCCCCGGCCGGGAGCGCCACGGCCACGACGATCCGTAACCGCATCTTCAACGTCGAAGCCGTCGCGAGAATTCTGGCCGAGCCGCAGCCGGACTTCCCGCTGGTCGACCAGCTCATCCAGGGCGTCGGCGTGGCGGCCGCGGCGCCCTTGCTCGACGCACTGGCGACCGCCGACGTGCGTGCCGTGCGCCGCGCACTGCTCGACCGGTTGGGCAAGATGGGCGAAGGCTTCGTGCCGGAGCTCCTGCCGCGGCTGAAGGACCAGAGGTGGTACGTCGTCCGCAACCTGCTTGCGCTGCTGGACGACCTGCCGACCTTGCCGGCCGGGTTTTCACCGGCCGCCTTCCGCGTGCACCCGGACGCGCGCGTCAGGCGGCAGGCGCTCAAGCTCGAGCTGAAGCATCCGACGGAACGGGAACATGCATTGCTGGCGGCGCTCGCTGATCGCGACCCGCAGACGCTGCAGATGGCGCTGATGGCCATTCAAACCGATTGCCCGCCGTCCACCGTGCCGCTGCTGCTGCAACACGCGCGCAACGACTCACTGCCCTCCGAGGACCGCGTGCTGGCGATCAAGGCGCTCGGACGTTCGGGCGCGCCGGAGGCGTTGCTCGTCCTGGTCGATCTCACCGACGGCGGTCGCACGCTCCTGGGGAGGGCGAAGCTGCCGGCGAAATCCCCCGAGCTGCTCGCCGCCCTCCAGGCGCTCGCGGCGGGATGGGGCACCGACGACCGGGCCACCGCCGTCCTGGCGCGCGCCGCGCAATCGGCCGACGCGGATGTCCGTGCCGCCACCGATCCCGGATTGGGAACCGCGTGAGCGGCGATCCCATCAAGTTCCTCGGCTCCCTGGCGCAGGCACTCGCCGGCATGTCCCTCTACGCGGAGGGACACCCGGCCCGGGACCGCGGGATCGACGCGGCCTTCGAGCAGCTCGGCGGCCTGCAGCAGGACACCGCCACGCCCCTCTTCACGTTCCTCGGTGACGAAGTGGTCTACGGCAAGACCCCGATCCGCGAGCTCAAGGCATGGGACTGGTCCATGCGGCTGGCCCAGGCGGGGATCCAGCGGCTCGAGTTCCAGCCGGGGGTGACCCGGGAGGAGTTCGAGACCTTCCTGGACGAGGTGCTCGCGCGGCTCACGCTCGCGACGATCGATACGTCCGAGGTACGGCAACAGGGGAAGCGATCGAGCATCAAGTTCGGCAGCGTCGGGATCAGGGGTGAGCAGCGGAATCCGCAGGCCGTCCTTCCCGTCGAAGCCACCATCCGATTCTCGCTCGGAGAGGAAGCGGAAGCCATCCGCTGGATGCACGAGGAAGTGAAGGCCCACGGCGGCTTGCCCCTGGCGGAGGCCGAGGCGGTGGTGCGGTCGCTGTCGGTGGCGATGCACGGGGACCAGCAGATCGTGCTGCCGCTCCTGCACCTCAAGGAGTTCGATCAGTACACGACTACCCATTCGATGAACGTCTCGGTGCTCGCGATGGCGCTGGCGGAGTACATGGGGATGGGAGCGAAGGACGTGCGGGCGTTCGGGGTGGCGGGGTTGCTCCACGACCTCGGCAAGACGCGGATCCCGCTCGAGATCCTCACCAAGCCCGGGAAGCTGACGCCCGATGAGCGGGAGGTCATGAACGCGCACCCCGCCCAGGGTGCCCGGATCATCCTCGAGGCGGAGGAAAAGCTCGATCTGGCGGCCGTGGTCGCCTACGAGCACCACATCATGTTGAATGGCGGCGGCTATCCCCGGCCGCATTACGGGCGGGCCTGTCACCGGGCGAGCAATCTGGTCCACGTGTGCGACGTCTACGACGCCCTGCGGACCAAACGCCCCTACCGGGACGCCTGGGAGGCGGAGAAGATTCTCCCGTACCTCGAGGGGCGGGCAGGGATGGAGTTTGATCCCGAGGTGGTGGCGCCGTTCATCGCGATGATGCGGAAATGGGAACCTCGCGTGGCGGTGCTGCAGGACGAGCAGGCACCGGTGGCGCCCACGGGGGTACCCACTAACGGCGGACAACGGCCCACATGAACAGAATCGTTCTCGGAATCGTCGGCGCGCTCGCGCTCCCTGTCATCGCCGGAGCGCAGGTGGCCAAACGGGTGCACCTGGAGGGGCAGTGGGAGGCGAAAGCCTCCGACGGCCTCCACTACGTCATGGTGCGTGCCGATTCCTCGGCGCAATTCGGCGAGCAGGTCGCCCGGTGGCGCCTGGTGGGAGACAGCATCTGGTTCACTCTGGGCGACGGCGCCTGGCAGGTCTACGGCCTGAAGGTCGCGGGCGACAAGCTCACGCTGTCGGGCGGCGACCTGGACAAGCCGGTGTCTTTGCGAAAGGTCGGACCGCCTACAGCCCGTCCCGCGGGACTGGTCGTGCCCGACGCGCCACCCGATACCGCGCGCGCCTGGGACTAGTTCAGCGGGAGAGAATCCCCGAGATCCTCCACCCGCCCGGATTGTGACGGAAGGACGTCTCGAAGGTCTGCTGAGACTCCTGGGGCGTCGGAGAGCCGCCGTGGATGGCGAGGAAGTGCGCGTGCACGACGCCCCGTGCCGTCGGATCCTTGATGGTTATTGAGTCAGGCGTGAAGGTCACGTCGACGCTCGTGACCCCGTTGAAAAAATCCTCCCAGTTCTTCACTTCGCCTTTGGTAATGGACGGGTAGAGCACCCGCATGTTGGACACCTTCCGGCTCTGAATCGCGCGCGAAAAATCGTCCAGCAATTGCAGGATGGCTTTGTGCGGATCCCGCGGCTGCGGCGTTACGGTGCGCATCCGCGCGCCGTCGGCCAGGGCGGCCTGCTCGGTCGCGCCTGAAGCGATGGCCGACATCACGTAGTCCCGCGCGTTGAAGAGCGAATCGGCACGAGTCAACGATGCGGAGATCCGGGTCGGCGGGTTCCCCCGCATCGACCGGACCAGCGTCGCGGCGCGGTCCAACCGCCGTTTGGCGTCCAGCCGCTCGCTGTCGGTCTCCGTGATCGCCTGACGGTACAGTCGGCCGACGGAGCCGTATCCCGTGCTCGCCCGGACCAGGTCCTTCGCGCGGGCGTACTGGTCCGCGGCGGTCAGGATCGCGTCGGCGTTGAGCATGGGCTGGACGTTGTTGATGAGACCGCCCGCCTCCAATGCTCGCGCCCGCTCCGCATATGCGGTGTCGCGCAGGATCGCGATCCGGGGTGCCAGGCCGGGAATGGGGCGCGGTGAGAGGATCGGAACGGTGGATGCGGCCGGGAGGGACGCCGGGGCCGGTGCGGGGGTCGAGAGGGCGAGGTACGCGATGAACACCGCCGCCCCGAGGAGCAGGAGCAGTACCGTCGCCCGCGACTTGAGTGAGGCGGGCGCGATCAGGCTCAGGGAAATGCGCGTGAACGGATTCCGGAACCGGATCCGCTCCGTGGTGATCGACGACGGGTCCGAGAGCGCATGCCGCATCCCGAGCAGCGAGCTTCGGAACTCCTCGGCGGTGCCGTAGCGTTCGCCCGGTGTCTTCGCCATGGCCTTCAAGACGACCCGCTCGAGGGAGGCCGGCATGGAGGGCGCGACGGTCCGCAGCGGCTTCGGCGTGGTCGAGAGCACCTGGTAGAACACGCCGTGTACCGTCTCGGCCTCGAAGGGCCGCTCGTACGTCAGGAGCTCGTACAGGAGACAGCCGACGGCGAACACGTCGGTGGCCGGCGTGATCTCGCCGTTCGTGATCTGCTCGGGCGCCATGTACGACGGCGTTCCGACGATCACGCCTCCCGAACCGGTGCGATCCGCGTTCTGGAGCCGCGCAATGCCGAAATCCATGATCTTCACGCGGCCGTCCGCGGCGATTCGGACGTTGGACGGCTTCACGTCGCGATGAATGACGCCCCGGGCGTGCGCGTAGCCCAATCCCTGCAGCAGCTCGATGACGACGTCCAGCTTGTGCTCGAGGGGCAGGGGCGCGCGGACGGCGATCAGGTCGCTGAGGTCGCGCCCTTCGACGAGCTCCATCGCGATGAAGAGCTGGCCATCCGATTCACCGAGGTCGTACACGGTGACGATGTTGGGATGCTGGAGTGCCGCCGCCGCCCGGGCCTCGCGGTGGAAGCGCTCACGAAGCTCCTGGGTGCGGCCGAACGACGGGTTCAAGAGCTTGAGGGCGACGAACCGGCGCAGGATGGAGTCGTAGGCCTTCCACACCACGCCCATCGCCCCTTCGCCGATCCGTTCGTGCAGCTCGAACTTGTGCAGCCGGCGAAACGCCGCGTCGGGCTTTGCCGCTCCCTGCTTGGGTGGCGCGGGTTGTGGGCTGGTCTCGGCGTCGCTCACCGCGTGGCCCAGTCGTAGACGCGGCCCAGCAGGGCGCGCGTCGCTTCATCCATCACGATGTCCCGGCGCGGCAGGACCCGCTCGGCCACCTTGAGAAATCCTTCCCGGGTGGTCCGCGCGTCTCCGGTCCCTCCCCAGGCGAACGCCGGGATGTACTTCGGCGGGCGCACCACGTCGAAAACGCTCGCGCCGGTGCCGATCACCGTGCCGGTCGAGAGCAGCGTTCCGATCGCGGTCTTGGCATGGTCCCCGATCAGCGAGCCGACGTTCATCTGCCCGGTTTCGATGTCATGCCCCGCCACCTCGAGCCGCACCGGTCCGTACGTGTTCTTCAAGTTCGACGTGACGGTTCCGGCGCCGAGGTTCGCCCAGCGGCCGACCACTGAATGGCCGAGGAAGCCGTCGTGCGCCTTGTTGGCGTACCCCAGGAAGACGCAGGTGGAGATCTCACCGCGCACGGTGCAACGCGGGCCGATGGCGGACGCCCGGACCGAGCCGCCGAGGATGCGGGCGTTGGCGCCGACCCAGAGCGGGCCTTCCAACCGGGAGCCCGACCGCACTTCTACGCCGCTCTCGAGCACCACGGGCCCGGGCCGCGTGTCGAATACGACACCGGGTTCGATCAGGCCTTCGGTGACGGCGACCAGGCCGGGGTCGCCGATGACGGTCGAGCCGGCCGGGATCCCGTCGGTTCCGGGGAGCAGGCCGCGAAGATCTTCGCGGAGCAGGGCTTCGAGTACGGGCAGCAGCCCGTGGACGCCATGGAGGACGACGCCCGGAACCTCGACGGCCCGGGCCTCTCGCGCCGGCCCGTCCCAGCGGGCCCCGGCGGGCACACCCCAGCCGACGGTCACCCCTCCGCACACCAGGCGCGACGGTTCATCGGGCAGGGCGGGCGCGAGGCCGCGCGGAGCGAACGTCGAGGAGCCGATCACGGCGGGACCCGTGACCGCCTCGCGCGCGCGCACGGGCGCCGACCCGGGCTCCGTGAATCCCGCGAGATGGGGCAGGGCGAATACCGCCGCGGTTTCGGTGCCCACGAACGCTTCCCACCGCTCGCGGATCAAATGCGCGCCCGCCCGGAGCTCGGCGATGGGCCGCGAGCCCATGAAGGGCGCCCACGCGGGGGCGGGCTCGGGATCGAGCAAGTAGAGGGCGGGAGCGGTGCTCACAGTTTTTGCACCAGGGCTTTCAGCTTCTCCGCGCGTCCTGTGGGAATGACGAGCGTGTGGCCGTTGGCGCGGACCACTACCATGTCCGTGACACCCGTGACCGCGAGGTGCTCGTCGTCGGTCCAGATCACGGAGCGGCGCACGTCGTCCCCCAGGGAGACGTTCCCGACCACCACGTTGCCGTGCGCGTCGGGCGTCCGGATGCGGAGCAGGGCATCCCACGAGCCGATGTCGTCCCAGGTGAATCCGCCGGCCAGGGTCGCGAGCCGCTTGGTCCGTTCCAGCACCGCGACGTCCACGGCGACGGGTGTGACGCGGGAGAAGAATCCCTGAACGTCGCCGTCGTCCAAGGCGTGCCATCCCGCGCGCAGCTCGGTGGCGTGGGCACGTGCTTCAGTCAGGAAGCGCTCCGTACTCCAGGCGAAGAGTCCCGTGTTCCAGAGCGCGCCTCCCCTGCGGAGGATCTTCGCGCGCGCGGCGCTGGGCTTCTCGACGAAACGCCGGACTTTCTTCGCGGGGGTCTTTCCCAGTTTCGCTCCGGGCACGATGTATCCGTAACCGGTTTCGTCGCGGGTCGGCTTCACGCCGACGGTCACCAGCACGTCGTGTGCCTGAGCGACGTCGATCGCCTTGGTGGCGGAAGCCCGGAAGCCGGCGTCGTCACCCACCGCCCAATCGGCGTGCAGCGACAGCATGGCGGCGCCGGGGTCCCGCTTGGCGATCTCCTGCGCGGCCCAGACCAGTGCCGGTGCGGTCGAGGCGGTACGAGGCTCAGCCAGGATCTGTCCCCGCGGCACCTCGGGGACGGCGGACGCGACCTGCTCCACGAGGTACGGGCCCGTGAGGATGAGGACGCGCTCGGGAGGGACGAGGCCGGTGAGGCGTCGCACCGCCTGCGCGAGCAGGGGGCGATCCCCGGCGAGCGGGAGCAGCTGCTTCGGACGGTCCGGGGTGGACAGGGGCCAAAACCGCGTCCCCGAGCCACCGGCGAGGATGGCCGCCCACGTGCTCATCGGGCGTCCCCCGGCACCGGAGCCGGACCATCGATCAGCGCGGCGATGCTCTTGCCGAGCTTGGTCGGACTGAAGGGCTTGGTGAGGAGTCCGGCACCGAGGAGGCGGGCTTCCTCGAGCACCCGATCCCCGGATTCTCCCGTCAGGATCAGAATCGGGAGGTTCTGCGTCCGGGGCCGGCCGCGCAACTCGCGGAGGAAGTCGATCCCGGATCCATCGGGGAGGTGCACGTCGAGGAGCATCAGATCGACGGAGTCCACCGTGGTGCGCGCCTCAGCCAGGGAGCGGGCGATGCTCACCCGGTAGCCGCGGGATTCGAACTCGGGGCGGAGCAACAGGCCGATGTGCGGCTCGTCGTCGACGACGAGCAGGTGCCGGGGTGGCCGAAGGGGGCCTGGCGGGGCGGAGTTGGCCCGACTCATGCCCGGTTTAGAACAGACCGGCGATAGCGGATCGATGGCGGCGAAGGTCGACCAGGAGCGGGCCAACGTTCGTCGCGGGGCGGACCAGGACTACGAGGAGGGCATCGTTCGTCAGGACGGAAACGACCGCCAGCCCACCCCCGAACTCCAGAACGCCGGTACCGAAGTCTCCCCGGCCGCCTGCGGAGCCCAGCTGGGTAATGGCCCCGATCACGCCGGGGAGGAGCGCGGAAACGCTTTCCGGGTCGACGCCGTTGACCACGTGGGTGTCGATGGCCAAGCCATCTCGTCCCACCACGAGGACAGCGTCTACCCCAGGGCGTTTTCCAAGCGCCTCGACCACATCACGGATGGTTGCCATTGGGAGCGCCAACGTAGGACCGGGCAGGGGCGAAGTCAAGCAGCCACCGTGGGTTGACCCATTTGGAGGCGCTCGGGTATTCTTCACCCACTCATGCGCCCCATTTCGTCTCTTTGCGCCGGTGCTGCGCTGGCCGCCGGGGTCCTGTCGGGAGCCTGCAGCAGCACGCTGGCCCCGCCCGCGCCCAGCTTCGTGAACGTGGTGGATACCGCGACGCTATACGCGGCGACCGGGACTCCCGTGGGGACCCCCTCGGCCTACAACATCGAAGACACCGTTACGGGGGCGCGGGTGCGCACCGACACGACACCGATCTTCGATTTCCTTTTCGACATCGTGGGGTCCCAAGCCAAGCTGTATCCGCCCGGCGCGCTCACCGGTCTCGCCCGCACGTCGGCGCTCCAGTTCGCCAGCTCGTTCGACGGAACCACCACGGCACCAGGCCCCGGGTGGAACGATAGCACCGCGCTGAACGTCGATTCCGGCACGGTGGTGCTGGTCCGTTCCCGGCAGGTGTCGTGCGCGATCGGCACCGTCTTCCAATACGCCAAGCTGCAGATTCTCTCTATCGACACGGTGGCCCGCACCACCACCTTTCAGATCTTGAGCGACAGGAACTGTGGCTATCGGGACCTCACGCCCGGTTACCCGAAGCATTAGACCGTGATCGACCTGAAGCGGCTGCGGTCCTCGCCGGACGAGGTGCGCGCCGCTCTGGCTCGTCGGGGGGACGCATCGGTCATGGCGCTCCTGGACGAGCTGCGCGGTCTCGATGAACGGCGCCGCACGCTCTCGGGGCAGCTCGACGCACTGAAAAGCGACCGCAACAAATTCGCCCTCGAAGACGCGGCGGCGGTGAAGCAGCACGGCAAGCTCCCGAAGGAAATCATCGATCAACGGAAGGAAGCAGGGCTCAAGATCACGGCCCTCGAGCACGAGCTCCGGAGCATCGAGACGGTGCTTTCGGCCAAGGCCCTGTTCGTCCCGAATCTGCCGCTGGGGGCCGTCCCCGACGGTGGCGCGGACGCCAACAAGGTCGTCCGCGCCTGGGGCACGCCGCGGTCCGAGAGCGGACTCAAGCCGCACTGGGAAATCGGAGAGCAGCTGGGTCTCCTCGATCTGCCACGCGGCGCCAAGATCTCCGGCTCGGGGTTCCCGCTGCTGACGGGAATGGGAGCCAGGCTGTCCCGCGGCCTGATTTCCTTCATGCTCGACCTGCATACCAGGGAGCATGGTTACCGTGAACTCGCGCCGCCGTTCGTGGTCAAGCGCGAGAGCATGCAAGGCACCGGGCAGCTGCCGAAGTTCGAAGAAGAGGCGTACAAGACCGCGCCGGATGATCTTTTTTTGATTCCCACCGCCGAAGTTCCGGTGACGAACATCCATCGGGATGAGATCCTCGACGGCGGGAAGCTGCCGCTCGCCTACACGGCGTACACACCGTGCTTCCGCCGGGAGGCGGGGGCGGCGGGGAAGGACACGCGGGGGCTCTTGCGTGTGCATCAGTTCGACAAGGTCGAGCTGGTGCGTCTCGTCGCTCCCGAGACGTCCGCGGCCGCGTTGGAAGAGATCACCAGGCACGCGGCCACGGTGCTCGAGCGGCTCGAGCTGCCGTACCGCGTCGTCCTCCTGGCCGCCGGTGACACCGGCTTCGGCAGCGCCATGACCTACGATCTCGAAGTGTTCGCGCCCGGCGTGGGAGCGTGGCTCGAGGTGTCGAGCGCGAGCGTGTTCACCGATTTCCAGGCCCGCCGGGCGAACATCCGGTTCCGCCCGAAGCCCGGCGAGAAACCCGATTTCGTGCACACGCTGAACGCCTCGGGGGTCGCGCTGCCGCGGACCATCGCCGCGCTCCTGGAGCATGGCCAGGAAGCCGACGGGAGCGTACGGCTCCCGAAGGCGCTCGTGCCGTACGTTGGTGTCGATCGACTCGGCCCCGCCGGTGGATAGACAGGACCGGTGGCGCCGGGCAGGACCCGCGGCCCTCATCGGGGCCGCTCTGCTTTTCGGTGCGCTGTCCGTGGCCGACGCATGGGTGGTCGCCAGTCACTTCCAGGACGACGCCCGGAATACCTCCCGGCTCTTTGGCCGTGTGTTCGTGGGATTGTCCGATCCGCAGCCGGACGCCGCGACCGGCGCGCTGCTCGATCTCGCCGGGGAAGTCCGCGCCATGCATCTCCCGATGGCGGTGACGGACGCTACCGGGCACATCACGCAGGTGGCGAACGCGCCGGAGGGCGTTGAGCAGGATTCGGTGGCGCTCGCCGCCTGGGTTCGCGGACTGGATGAGGTCAACGACCCGATCGTGCAACCCGGCATCGGCACCGTGCACTACGGCGCGTTGCCCGTGGCCCGGAGGCTCAAGGTGCTGGCGCTGCTGCAGGCGGCCGTGCTGCTCTGTCTCATCGGCCTGATCTGGCTCGCGAACGCGACGAAGGTGGGAGCGGCGCGAGACCGGCTGTGGGTCGCGATGGCCCGGGAGTCGGCGCATCAACTCGGCACGCCGTTGATGAGCCTCACCGGATGGATCGACTATCTCCGCGAGAATCCCGGAACCTCCGGTGGTGAGCTGGTGGAGCATCTCGCGGCCGATACCGAGCGGCTGCAGCGGGTCGCGAAGCGCTTCGAGCGGATCGGGCGTCCGGCACGGCGCGAACCGGTCGGGTTGGGAGCGGCCGCCGAACGGGTGGTAGGATATTTCCGGCCGAGGCTGCCGACGCTCGCGAGTCCGGTGCAGCTCGTGCTTCACGCCATCGGCCCGGGCCCGGTGATCGACGGCGATCCCGTGCTCGTGGAGTGGGCGATTGAGGCGCTGGTGAAGAACGCCATCGATGCGCTGTCAGGACGCGGAGGCCGCATCGAGGTCCGCGTGGAGGCGGTAGGAAAGACGGGGCGCGTCGTGGTCGAAGACGACGGGCCCGGCGTCGCCGCGCACATTCGTTCCCACATGTTCGAGCCCGGCCGCAGCACCAAGCCTGGTGGCTGGGGTCTGGGACTCGCCCTCGCGCGCCGGATCGTCGAACAGCAGCACGCCGGGAGGGTGTCGTACCACCCGGCGACCCCCGGCTCGCGTTTCATACTCGACTTCCCGGTACCGTAACCTTTCGTGACTCCGCCGCTCAATCCAACCCAGCGCGCAGCCGTCGAGCACGGGGACGGACCCCTGTTGGTACTGGCGGGCGCGGGATCGGGGAAGACGCGCGTGCTCACGGCGCGGATCGCGCATCTCATCAAGGACCGGGGGATCCGCGCCGACCGGATCTTCGCCGTCACGTTCACCAACAAGGCGGCCGGCGAGATGCGCCGCCGGGTGGCGGAGCTCCTGGGTGCGGACCCCCGCGGGCTCTGGATCGGAACGTTCCACTCCCTCTCGGCGCGCTTGCTCCGCCGGGAAGCTCCCCTCCTGGGGTTCGGTCCCAACTTCACGATTTACGATGAAGAAGACTCGCAGGCGCTGATCAAGCGCATGCTCGAGCAGCGGGGCCACTCGCCGAAGGCGTATCCCCCACGGCAGCTCGCCGGGATCATCTCGGGCGCGAAGAACGCGCTGCTGACTCCCGCCGAATTTTCCGCGCGCGCGGAAACACCGCTCGAGCTGGTCGCCGCCGACATCTATGGCGGACTGGGTCCCGCGCTCAAGCAGGCGAACGCGATGGATTTCGACGATCTGCTCCTGCTTCCCCTCGAGCTGTTCCGCACGCATCCCGACCGGTTGGGCTACTGGCAGCGGCGTTTCGTGCACGTACTGGTGGATGAGTTCCAGGATACCAACGCCGCGCAGTACCAGCTGGTGCGGCTGCTGGCGACCCTCCACGGCAATCTGACCGTGGTGGGGGACGACGATCAGGCGATCTACGGGTGGCGGGGCGCCGATGTCAGGCACATGCTGGCGTTCCAGACGGATTTCCCCGGAACCACGATGGTGAAGCTCGAGCAGAATTACCGCTCGACCCAGGTGATTCTCGACGCCGCGAACGGGGTGATCGCCGAGAACGAGGGCCGTCTCGGGAAGACCCTGTTCACCGAGAAGAAGGGCGGTTCCAAGGTCGTTCTGCTCACGGCCGCCGACGAGCGGGACGAGGCCGAGTGGCTGGCGGGTGAGTACGCCAAGCTCGCGAGCGACGACGACCAGTCGTACGAATCGATGGCCGTCCTCTACCGCACCAACGCCCAATCCCGGCCCCTGGAAGAGGCGTTCCGCTTCCGCGGCATCCCGTACCGCCTGGTGGGAGCCGTCAGCTTCTACGAGCGCCGGGAGGTGAAGGACCTCCTCGCATACCTCCGGCTGATCGCCAATCCGGCCGACAACGAGGCCTTCTTGCGGGTGATCAACGTGCCCCGCCGGGGTATCGGGGACGCCTCGGTGCTCGCCCTCGCGCAGGCGGGCTCGAAGTGGGGGAAACCCCTCCTCGAAGTCGCCCGGGTGGCCGACCGGGTGGAGGGTCTGCGCCCCAACGTCCGTGACGGCTTCGCGAGGTTCGCGGCCACACTGGGGAACCTCCGCACCGCCGTGGGGAACGAGGACCCCGCCTTTGCCTTCGACCGGATCATCGACGCGGTTCACTATGACGCGTACCTGGCGGATGAGGGGGCTGAGGGGGTGGAGCGCATGGAAAACGTGCGGGAGCTGATCGCCGGGGCGGCCGCGTGGGCGGAAGTCTCCGGGATCGACGGGGCGGACGAGGAGGAGGATGGGGAGCTGGCCCTGTCGGGAGGGACGCCGATCGAGCGTTACCTGACCCAGTCGGCCCTGATGGCCCAGACCGATTCCGTGAAGGGGGAGTCGGGGGTCACGTTGTTGACGGTCCACATGGCGAAGGGGCTGGAGTGGCCGGTGGTGGCGCTCGCGGGGCTCGAAGACGGCCTCTTCCCGCTCGCGCGCTCGGCGGCGCAGCCGGGCGGGGTGGAGGAGGAGCGGAGACTCTGTTACGTGGGACTGACGCGCGCCCGCGAACGATTGTATCTCTCTTGGGCGCGCACGCGTTTCCGCCAGGGGCGGATGGAGATGTCCGAGCCCTCGCGGTTCCTCGAGACCGTGCCGCCGGCGGTGATCGAGGAGCGTGCCACCACGCCGCTGTGGGATCGCGGCGGGTACCGGCAGCGGTTCGATCGCCATTCGCCGCCGGCGCGCAGGCGATTCGAGGAGCGCGACGAGGCGTTCTTCGCGGATGAAGAGGACGTGTCCCAGGACGCGCCGAAGTACGCGCGGGGCGAGCGGGTCCGTCACCGCAAATTCGGTGGCGGGGTCGTGCAGGCGGTCTCCGGCGGCGGCCGGAGCTTGAAGATCACGGTGCTGTTCGACGATCCGGAGATCGGAGCCAAACAATTGCTCGTGGCCTATGCGGGCCTCGAGCGCGAGTGGGAGACCGGATGAGCGTAACCCCCGAAGAAGTGCGGCAGATCGCGCGGCTGGCGGAGCTCTCGGTGGACGAAGAGCACCTGGACGATCTCGCCGCGCAGATGTCGCGCATCGTGGATTACATCGCGCAGCTTTCGCAGGTGTCCGGGGGCGAGCACGCGAAGCCGTTCATCCCCGGTCCCGACCTGATCCGGCTGCGCGCGGACGTCGTCGCGCCGCAGCCGCTCGAGGGAAAGCTGTCCGACTTCGCGCCCGCCTTCCGTGAAGGCTTCTTTCTGGTGCCCAAGCTCGGCGTGTTCGAAGGGGCCGAGGAGGAAGGAGAGTGACCGAAGTCGAAGCGCTCGCGAGCGCCAAGGCCACGGCCACCCGCCTCGGAAAAGCCAAGCGACTCAATGCCCTCCTGACGCCCACGACGGTGGTGCGGAAGTCGCTGCTTGCCCAGGCCAAGAACGCGCACCCGTCGGGAGTGCTCTACGGGATGCCGGTCGCGTTGAAGGACAATATCTGCACGCTCGAATTTCCGACGACGTGCGGGTCGAAGTTGCTCGAAGGCTATCAGTCACCCTACGAAGCCACCGTCGTCACCAAGCTGAAGGATGCCGGCGCGCTCATCGCGGGGAAAGCCAACCTCGACGAATTCGCGATGGGATCGTCGACCGAGCACTCGGCGTTCGGGCGCGTGCTCAATCCCGTCGACCGCACCCGGGTTCCGGGCGGCTCGTCGGGGGGCTCGGCGGCCCTCGTCGGTGCCGGTGCGGTCCCCGCGGCCTTGGGTACCGAAACCGGCGGTTCGGTCCGCCAACCCGCCGCGTTCTGCGGTGTCGTCGGCATCAAGCCGACGTACGGACGCGTGAGCCGCTACGGGCTCGTGGCGTTCGGATCATCTCTCGATCAAATCGGCGTGCTGGGGAGAAGCGTGCACGACGCGGCCCGCGTGCTCTCCGTGATTTCGGGGCGGGATCCCCGGGACAACACCTGCGAGAACCGCGACCCCCTTCGACTCCCCACGGTGCCCGAACGCCTGGAGGGGTTCGTCATCGGGATTCCGAAGGAGTACTTCCCGGTCGATCTGAACCCGGGGGTGCGTCGCGCCTGCGACCGAGCCATCCGTGCCTTGAAGGACCTCGGCGCGGCGGTGCGGGATGTATCCCTGCCGCACACCGCCTACGCCATTCCGACCTACTACGTCATCGCACCCGCCGAGGCGTCCTCCAACCTCGCGCGGTTCGACGGCGTCCGGTACGGCAACCGCGCGAAGGACGTGACGACGTTGGCCGACCTGTATCGGCGGACGCGCGGGGCCGGGTTCGGTCCGGAGGTGCGGCGGCGGATCCTGGTCGGTACCTATGTGCTGTCGTCGGGCTACTACGACGCCTACTACAAGAAAGCGCAGCAGATGCGCGCGCTCCTGGCGCAGGACTTCCGCAACGTCTTCGATCGCGGGGTCGACCTGATCTTCACGCCGACGACGCCGACCACGGCGTTCAAGGCGGGGGAGCGGACCAAGGACCCGGTATCGATGTACCTCGCCGACTGCTTCACGGCGCCCGCGAATCTCACGGGCGTTCCGGCGATGTCGCTCCCGATCGGGCGGGTGAAGGGACTGCCGGTCGGCGGCCAGTTCATTGGCCAGCCGTTTCTCGAGGACGACATGATCGAAGCGGCCTACGCGCTGGAGCGGGCGATTTCCGGAACGGAGGAGGTGTGAGCGCCTCCACCGCCTGGGAAACGGTCATCGGGCTCGAGACCCACGTGCAGCTCGGCACCGTCTCGAAAATGTTTTGCGGGTGCTCGACGACGTTCGGCGCGCCGCCGAACACCAACGTGTGTCCCGTCTGCCTCGGCCTGCCCGGCGCGCTGCCGGTACCGAACGAGCGGGCGATCCAGCTCGCGGTGCGCGCGGCCGTCGCCCTCAACTGCTCCGTGCATCCCCGCAGCGTGTTCGCCCGGAAGAACTACTTCTATCCGGACCTCCCGAAGGGCTATCAGATCTCGCAGTACGATCAGCCGCTCGCGACCGCGGGCCACCTGTCGTTCCTGTCTCCCGACCGCGGGGTCGTTCGCGCCGGGATCATCCGGGTGCACGTGGAAGAGGATGCGGGCAAGTCCCTGCACGACCGCTTCGCAAAGGCGACCGCGGTGGATCTGAATCGCGCCGGCGTGCCGCTCATCGAAATCGTCACCGAACCCGATTTCCGGTCCCCGCAGGAAGCGCGCGCGTACCTGCTCACGCTGAAGCAGGTGCTGCAGTACGTCGGGGTGTCCGAGTGTGACATGGAGAAGGGCAGCCTGCGCGTCGACGCGAACGTCTCGGTCCGCAAGGCGGGCAGCACGGCGCTCGGCGTGAAGTGCGAGGTGAAGAACATCAATGCGTTCTCGTACGTCGAAAAGGCCCTGACGGTCGAGCGCGACCGGCAGGTCGCGGAGATCGAAAAGGGCGGCACCATCACGCAGTCGACCCTGCTGTACAACTCCAAGACCAATACGGTCCGGCTGCAGCGTTCCAAGGAAGAGAGCAAGGACTACCGGTATTTCCCGGAGCCTGATCTCCCGCCCCTCGTGCTCACCCCCGAGTGGATCGCCGAGCAGCAGGGCGTGTTGCCGGAGCTCCCCGCGACGAAGCGGGAGCGGTTCGTGTCGCAGTACGGGTTGAGCCAGCAGGATGCCGGCGTGCTCACCGCCGAGCGCTCCGTGGCCGACTACTACGAATCGGTCGTCCATGCGGGGGCGGAGCCGAAGGCCGCGGCGAATTGGGTGATGGGGGAGGTCCTGGGAGACGCCAAGGATCATCAGGAACAGCTGCGCGTGCCGGCGTCGTCACTCGCGGGGATCATCGCCTTGGTGAAGGGCGGGACCGTCTCGAATCAGGGCGCCAAGAAGGTCTTCGCCGAAGTCGCGGCGAAGGGCGGAGACCCCCGCACCGTCGCCGAGGCGCTGGGGGTGATTCAGGTGGCGGACACCGGGGTCCTCGCGCAGTGGGTGGAAGAGGTGGTCGCCGCGCACCCGGCGGAGGCCGCCCGCTTCAAGGGTGGCGAGACCAAGCTCATGGCCTTCTTCGTCGGGCAGGTGATGAAGACGTCCAAGGGCAAGGCCGATCCGAAGGCCGCCCCGAAACTCCTCGAGGAAAGGCTCGCGAAATGAAAACGCGCGCACTCACCGGACTCGTGCTGCTGGCCGCTTGCGGGGGATCGCCGAAGGTCTTCGTCGCGAACCACGCGATGTCCGACCGCCCGACCTTCGAAATCGAGGAAGGCAAGGCCACGCACATCGACATCGTCACCTGCACGGATTCGACCAGGACGCTGTGGCAGGCGGATGCCCCAGCGGGTGGGTACCTGCCGGCGACGGTGGTGGATTCCACCAAGGCGCTCGACGAGGGGTGTTACATGGTGCGGATCCTGCCCCGTCACGCACGGCATTTCGAAGTCATGCCCGACCACGTCTTGCTGCAGGAGCTCTAAGCGGGCGTCCAGGGGCGCTGAGCCTTGGATTCCCGCCAATAGCCGAGGGAAACCTCGGGCAGTCCGAAATGTTCTTCCGCCGTCTCGGCCACCTGGCGCGGATCCTCCCGGCCACCCGCCGCCAGTGCTTCCCGGCGCATCTGCTTCGCCATCCCGAGCGCCTTCTCCCCGGACGGATCGAGCCGCCGCGTCGCGGGATCCTTGTCGCCCAGACACTCCATCACGTACTGAAAGGCGACCGCCATATGCCGGTCGACGTCCGGGGTCGGCAGATCCCAGCGGCTCGCTTCGGCGATCATCTGGAATGCCCACTGCCAGCTCTGGCTCTCCGTGACGTGCACCATCCCGCGAAACAGGCGGCGGTTGGTGCGTATCGAGAAGAGCGTCGGCGAGAGGATGCCGTCGAGGTGGGCGTCACTCGCGTCATGGTCGCGCATGATCACTTCCTTGGCGGTCCGGGCGTACGCGTCGCCCAGATGGGTTTCGAAGCGGCTCTCCCAGTAACTGTGCCCGAGGGCCGCCGTGCTCGACGTGATCACGAGCTGGCGCGGCACGAAGTAATTGTGCGCGACGGTATCGGCGGCGAGATGCGACAGATAGCCGAAGCCGAACGCCCGCAACGCATCGGTCGCGGCCAGGTCGTAGATCTCCTGTCCCACGTGCCACGCGTGACAGTGCCGGCCCACCGGCGCGTACTTCTTGGCCATCGACGTGTCGGCGGCGATGTTGCCGTAGAGGAAATCGAACGGAAAAGACCGGAGCAGGTCGGCGACGGCGGTGGGGAGCTGGTGGAGGTTCGCGAGGACCGATTCGCCGAGATAGATGTGTGTGCCGGGCGTCCAGGCGTGGAGCGGCGCGGGGAACAGGATCAGAACCGCGAGCACCGTCACGGCCACCACGAGCCACGTCTTCAGCGTGATTTCCTCTTGCGCTTGCCGAAGAGCCGCTTGCCGAGGGAGAACGCGGCGACTCCGCGGCGGACCGACCGAACCGCGGCTGCCGCATCGAGCGCCACGTCATCCGCCTCTTCCTGGAGCACGTCCACCAGCGCCGCGAGGTTGGACAGCCGCAGCTCCGCCGCATCGGTGGCCTGCACGATCTTCATCCGGATGTCCTTCGACGTGCCCACGAGGGCATCGGCTTCGGTGCGGATGGTGCCGAGGAGCCCGCGCACATCATCCACCGCGGGAGCGGCAAGCTGCTTGAAGAACCCGAGGGTGGCACGGACGCCGAGCGCGGAGATGACGGCGGCGAAGGCGACGACGATCGCGGCGAGAGCGATCACGAGCAGCGATAGCGCCGTGACGACGGCGGCCCAGGTCGGAATCATGAGGAAACCTCGGGCGCGGTGGGTGCGGCTGTCAACGGCGCCGGTTTGAGGGCGCGAGTCATCGCGGCCGGGGCCATGAGAAGGTTCAATCCGAGGCCCACGAGCGCTATGGTGACGACCGGGCCGCCGACCGTGGCGCCGTACAGAATGAAGAAGTTCATGGCCAGGGCGACCGCGACCGCCCCCTGAGCGACTCCCGCCAACCCCAGGTCAGGCGGGAGCACTCGGCTCAGTCCCAGGGGCCCGCGAGCCACCCGCACGGCAAGCCAGCGCGCAACCGCGCGCGCCCAGACCAGCAAGACCGCCATCACCAGGATCCAGAGTGTCGGGACGGTGAGCAGCGCGCCCGCGAGGATCAGCAGGATGGCGGACACCGGATGCTCCCACGACCGGAGGAGCGCGATGGCGGCGTGACGATGGGGCGAACGGTTCACGATCACGACCGCCGCCACGGCACAGATCACGAAGGGCGAGAGATCTGCCGCATACCCGACGCCGCCGCCGAAGAGCATGACGCCGAGGAGGCCCAGATGCAGCTCTTCGGGGTCCTCGAGGAAATGCGTGAGCCCCAGATACAGGAATCCGAACAGGAGACCACTCGCGATGCCCAACCCGAGCCAGGAAATCCAGCCGAGGGTGACGCCACCGGCGGGTTGCCGCGGGTGGTAAATGGTCAGCACGAGAATGAAGGCCAGCGCGCCCGCCGCGGTGTCCAGCCAGGCGGCGATCTCGAAGGCCTGGCGGACCGAACGCCTGATGCCCACGGCGTGGGCGGTCATCGCCACGGCGGATGGGCCGGTGACCACCGCGATCGACGCGAGCGCGAACACGGTGGGAAGAGTGGGGCTCAGCGCGGGTCCGAGCGCGGGAATCACCCGGGTCAACTCCCACCCGAGCAGTGCCGTCACCGCGAGGACCGCGAGGGCTTCCACTCCGGCGAGGAGCCAGAGGGCCGGCGGCACTTTCCGGACGTACCGCCATCCCAGGGACGCGCCGAACACCCCGCCGATCCAGGCGATGCCGAGCGCCGTCGCCGGCGCCAGAGCCCGGAGGACGTCCCCGTCCAGGAGGTGCAGAACGGGTCCGAGCAGGATGCCGAGCAACACGAGCGGCAGGCCGGCGGAGGCGACGAGGTCGAGCCGGAGCCCAGTGGGGTGGGGGATGCGTGGGAGCCGCGTGACGACCAACCCTGCGGCCAGCACCACGGCCAACGCGAGGACGGGATTCACGTCGGCGAAGGTTCGCGAACGCTTGACTGGCGCGCAAGCCGCGCCATATCGTTCCGGCACCAATGCCCTCACCTGCGTTCGTCGTTTCCGGCGGCCGACCCCTCACCGGAACGGTGCGTCCGGCAGGGAACAAGAACGCCGTCCTGCCCATTCTCGCCGCCACCATTCTCGCCGACGGTCCTTGCGCGATCGACAACGTGCCGCGCATCCGCGACGTCGAGACCATGCTCGCGCTCCTCGAGCGGCTCGGCGCTGACGTCCAATGGACCGGCATCAACACCGTTACCGTCGATCCCCGGAAGGTCGAGCCGAAGGAGCTCGATCCAGCCCTCTCGGCCCGGATACGGGCGTCGATCCTGCTCGCGGGACCGATGCTCGCGCGGTTCGGACGCGTGACGTTGCCGCCTCCGGGCGGTGACGTGATCGGGCGGCGAAGGATCGACACCCATTTCCTGGCCCTCGAGCGGCTGGGCGCTGAGGTGACCGTGGGCGAGCGCTACGCCCTCGAGGCGAAGAGCCTCAAGGGCGCCGACATCTTCCTCGACGAACCCAGCGTCACGGGGACCGAGAATGCGCTGATGGCGGCCGTGGGAGCCAAGGGCACGACCATCTTCCGGAATGCCGCGTCGGAACCGCACGTCCAGGACCTCGCGCGCTTTCTGGTAGCGATGGGGGCCCACATCGAGGGGATCGGGACGAACACCATCACCGTGCGGGGGGGCATCGCGTTGCGGGCGGCACCGCACACCGTGGGGCCCGATCACATCGAGATCGGCTCGTTTATCGGGCTTGCGGCGGTGACGAATGGCGCCATCACGATCGAAGGCGTGCGGGCCGACGACCTCCGCGCCACCCTGATGGCTTTCGAGCGGCTGGGCGTACGGCCGCGCATCACCGGAACCGCGCTCGTGGTCGACGCCGATCAGGAGCGGCGCGTGCGGAGCGACTTGGGTGGCCACATTCCGGAACTCTATGACGGCCCCTGGCCGGCCTTCCCGGCCGATCTCATGTCGATCGCCATCGTGACCGCGACCCAGTGCGCGGGCATGCTGCTGGTGTTCGAGAAGATGTTCGAATCGCGGCTCTTCTTCGTCGACAAACTGATCGGGATGGGCGCCCGCATCGTGCTCTGCGACCCGCATCGCGCCGTCATCGCCGGGCCCTCGGCGCTCCGTGGCCAGGTGGTCGAGAGCCCGGACATTCGGGCCGGCATGGCGATCCTCCTGGCGGCGCTCGCCGCTCAAGGGGAGTCGGTGATTCACAACATCGGCCAGATCGAGCGCGGCTACGAGCGCATCGACGAGCGCCTCCGGGGACTCGGCGCGGAGATCCGGCGGGTCGAGTGATCACGTCGGTGCTCCGGGAGGCCCCTCCTGCCGGCCCCTCGGATGGGATTCCCAGACTCGAGCTCGCGGAGTGGGCCACTCGCTTCGGCCTCGTCGCGGGGATCACGACCGCGCACGATGGCTTCTCGCTCGAGCTCTCCGGCAACGCTCCGGTAGGGTTTTCCGTGGACCGGTGGCGAGCTTTTCAGGCCCATTTCCGCCCCCGGCTGCCCGCGGTGGTCTTTTCACGCCAGGTCCATGGGACCCTGGTCCGCCGGTACGAGGCAGTTCCGGATGGTTGGCTCATTGGGGAGGGCTGGGACGGGCACGCCACGGCCTCGACAGGCATCCTCCTGACCATCAGCGTGGCGGACTGCATCCCCGTGTATATGGCCGACCCCCAGTCCGGAGGAGTCGCTCTCGTCCATGCGGGGTGGCGGGGCACCGCTGGCGGCATACTCGCGGTAGGAGCAAAGGTCCTGGCAGATGTCGCGATGGCGTCGATATCAAGTCTTGTAATACATTGTGGCATAGGTATTTGCGGTGCTTGTTATGAAGTAGGTTCTGAGGTGGCAAATGCGCTTGGCGAGTCGATCCCGGAGGGCACCAAGACTCGCGTTGACCTCCGGTCGCATCTGGCTGAACAGGCCTGGGGACTGGGAATCCGGGAGATCTCGATGTCTCCTCTTTGCACCGCTCATGACGCCAGCCTTCATTCCCACCGGGGCTCGGGCGGCAAACCGGGGCGGATGGTCGCATACCTAGGTCGCCCAAAGACTTGACGCCTTGACTTGGGTTGGACCCAGGGTACATTCCGGCCTGCAGCGGGCGAAGTCAGGCCCGCCCTTTTTTTTATGCTCACCGACAGTCTCGTAGAGGCCTTCCGGGTCCGGCTCGAAGCCTTGGGCTACGATCTGGCAGACCTCCGAATCGGCGGCACCGCAGGCCGGCCCCTCGTCCAGGTCCGCATCGACTGGCCGTCCCCCAAGCCAAATGACCCCCCTCAGAGGGTGTCAGTGGAGGATTGCGGGAAGGCGAGCCGCGTCCTGGAAGCCTGGCTCGACGCCGAGGGCCCTCTGGGGGCGCGGTACGTCCTGGAGGTCTCGAGCCCCGGAATGGATCGGCCGCTCCGGTGGCCCCGGCACTGGGTCCAGTTCGTGGGGCGGGATGTGAACGCCAAGATCCAGGGACTGGGGCTGGTGCGGGCCCGGATCGTGTCGGTGCCGGACGAGAAGACGGTGGTGTTGAAGTTCCCGGGGGCAGAGCCGCGCACCGTCGCGCTGGCCGCGATCCGGGATGCGCATCTGGCAGTGGATTGGTAGCCATCAGCCATCAGCCGTCAGCAGACGGCATTGGCCTGCTGATGGCTGACGGCTGACGGCTAACACAGGAACTTCACAACATGGCAAACACAGTCGACGTCGCGGCGGCGCTCCGCGAGCTCACCAGCTCGAAATCGCTCGACCGCAGCGGCCTGATCGATCTTCTCAAGGACGGGATGCACGCGGCCCTGGTGAAGCGCTACGGCCCGAACGTCCGGTCGGAGATTTCGATCGACGAAATGAAGGGCACCGTGCGGGTAGTGGTCCTCAAGACCGTGGTCGAAGCGGTCGAGGATCCGGGCTCGCAGGTCTCCCTGGAAGAGGCGCGCTTCGAAGATCCGGATTTCGCGCCCGGGGACGTCCTGGAAGAGGAAGTGCCGGTCGAGCAGTTCGGACGGACGGCCGTCCAGGCCGCGAAGCAGCGGATCATTCAGCGGGTGCGCGAGGGTGAGCGGACCCGTATCCGTGAAGAATTCGCCGACAAGGTCGGTGATCTGCTCTCCGGGGAAGTCCAGCAGATCGAGCGCGGCAAGCTCGTGGTGATGCTCGCCAAGTTCCGCGAAGCCGAAGCGATCATCCCGTACCGCGAGCAGAACCATCGCGAGCACTTTCATCAGGGCGACACCATCCGCGCGGTGCTCAAGCGGATCGAAGAGACGCCCAAGGGCCCGCGGCTGATTCTGTCGCGCGCCGATCCGGCGTTCGTGAAGGCGCTCTTCAAGCTCGAGGTGCCGGAGATCCAGCAGTTGATCGTCGAGATCCGCGCCACGGCCCGCGAGTCCGGATCACGGACCAAGATCGCCGTCGCGAGCCGGGACGACGCCATCGATCCGGTGGGCGCGTGCGTGGGCCTCAAGGGCTCCCGCGTCCAGGCGGTCGTGAACGAGCTCGGCGGCGAGCGCATCGACATCGTGCCCTGGTCCCCCGATCCGGAGCGCTTCGCCAAGCTGGCCCTCGCGCCCGCGCGCGTCGCCCGCGTGTTCTCGGATCCGGACGCCAAGACCATCCAGGCCATCGTGGACGAGGACCAGCTGTCACTCGCCATCGGCCGCAACGGACAGAACGTCCGGCTCGCGTCGGAGCTCACCGGGTGGAAGATCGACCTCTACTCGAGCCGTGAGTGGCTCGAGCGTGGCGGCGAAGGCCCGCTCTTCGCGCCGCTGCCTCCTGAAGAAGAGCAGGCCGTGAAGGTCGCGCTCCGCGAGATGAAGGGCCTCTCGGCCGAGCTGGTCGCGGTGCTGGAGCAGAACGGCAAGAAGACGTTGCAGGACATTCTCGATCTCGAGCGCGATGACGTGACCGGCATGGCGGGCATGACACCGGTCCTGGCGGACAAGCTGATGGGGTTCCTGAACGAGCTGACGGAGGAGAGCGGTCCCGAAGGCGGGGATGACACCGCGGCTCCGGCGCCGGAAACGCCGCCGGCGTGAGCGACCCGGCCCGGCTGGTCCGGCTTCTGGGACTGGGCGTGCGGGCGCGTACGGTAGTGGTCGGTGTGTCGGGAACCCGGGCCGAGCTGCATCGCGGCGGCGTGCGGTGCGTGGTGCTGGCGTCGGATGCCGGCGAACGGACCCGCGACAAGGTGGAACGGCTGGCGCGGGCGACCAATGTGCCCGTGATCGTCGGTCCGGATGCGAAGGCGTTGGGGGCGGGGTTGGGACGTCCGCCCGTGCAGGCAATCGGCGTCAACGATCCCTCGTTGGCGCGAGGCGTGTTAGGGCTTTCGGAGGAGTAGAGTGGGAACGACGCGGATTCATGATCTGGCAGCCGAATTCGGCATCTCCGCCGAGCAGTTGATGGGCATGCTCAAGGAGATGGACGTGTTCGTACGGAGTCACCTCTCGCCGCTCAAGGACGAGCAGGTGGCCCTGGTGCGGGCACGCTGGGAGCGGGACAAGCGGAAGTCCAAGGAGCCCGCCGCCCCGACCAAGAGACGGCGCGCCGTGAAGGTCGCTCCGGAACCCGTACCCGAGCCCGTCGAGGCGCGTCCCAAGCGCCGCCGCCGGACCGCGGCGGAAGTCGCGGCCGCCGAGGCGGAAGCCTCCGCCGCCGCCGAGGTCGAAGCCCTGGCCGAGCAGCGGGCGCGGGACGCGCTCGAGGCGGCCGCCAAGGCGCAGATCGAAGAGAAGCCGGTGGTTTCGCTGGAGGAGCGGGCTGCGCAGCTCTTCAAGGATCTGCCCCGCGCGGCCGATCCGCTACAGCCGGCAGCCGCCTCGGCGGTGGTCGAGCCTCCCCTGGCTCCGCCCGCGCCCTCGGCTCCGAGCGCGCCCCCTCCGCCGCGTCCGTTCATCCCGACGCCCGTCCGTCCCAAGCCCGTGGCCAGCCACACGCCCGGAACGCCGATGCCGCCCCGACCGGTGGCGAGCGGCATGCCGAATTTCGGAGGTCCGGGAGCCGGTGGTCCCGGTGGCGGCGGGGGGCCCGGTCTCGACGACCGTCGGCGCGACAAGGGCGGCAAGAAGCGGAAGAAGGGGAAGAAATCCGTCGATCAGGAAGCGGTGGCGCAGAACATCTCCCGCACCCTCTCGGCCCTCAAGGGACCGGTGGGGCGGAAGGGTCCGCATCGCCGCGAAGAGGGACCTTCCTACCGCGACATCCAGGAACAGCAGCGGCAGGAGCAAAAGGAACGCGAGAAGACGCTGGTGCGGGTGACGGAGTTCATCACCGTCTCCGAGCTGGCGAGCACCTTGAAGGTTCCCCCGACGCAGATCGTCACGTTCGCCTTCAAAGAGCTCGGGCAGATGGTGACGATCAATCAGCGGCTCGACTTCGACATGATCGAGCTGATCGCGTCGGCGTTCGGATTCCAGGCGGTGCAGGAAGAGGAGTACGTTTCGAGCGGAGCGCCGGAAGAAGCCGCCGATGCCGCCGAGACCCTGAAGCCGCGGCCGCCGATCGTGACCGTCATGGGTCACGTCGACCACGGCAAGACGTCACTGCTCGATTACATCCGGCAGGCCAACGTCGTCGCCGGTGAGGCGGGCGGCATCACCCAGCACATCGGCGCCTATCACGTCACGCTCAAAGACGGGCGCACGATCACGTTCCTCGACACGCCGGGTCACGAAGCGTTCACCGCCATGCGTGCCCGCGGCGCCCAGGTGACGGACATCGTCGTGCTCGTCGTCGCGGCCGATGACGCCATCATGCCGCAGACCATCGAGGCGATTTCGCACGCGAAGAACGCGGGTGTGCCGCTGGTGGTCGCCATCAACAAGATCGATCTCCCGTCGGCGAATGTGCAGAAAGTGAAACAGGATCTGCTGGCGCACGGCGTGGTGCTCGAGGAGTTCGGCGGCACGACGCTCATGACCCCCATCTCCGCCAAGAAGGGCACGGGCGTCGACAAACTGCTCGATCAGATCCTTCTCCAGGCCGAACTCCTCGACCTGAAGGCGAACCCGGACCGTCGCGCCGCGGGCGCCGTGCTGGAAGCGACGCTCGATCCGGGGAAGGGACCCGTCGCGACGATCCTCGTGCAGAACGGCACCCTCCGCGTCGGCGACGATTTCATCTGCGGCCAGTTCTCCGGCCGGGTCCGCGCGGTCACCGACGAGCGCGGGCAGACGGTGAAGGACGCGGGTCCGTCCATCCCGGTGCAGATCCTCGGGTTCGAGGGTGTGCCGGAGGCGGGGGACACGTTCACCGTGATGGAGGATGCGGGCGCGGCGCGCGAAATCGCGCAGAAGCGCCAGCGGCTCGAGCGCGAAGCTCAGCATCGCCGCACCGGCCGGGTCAAGACGCTCGAAGACTTCATGGCCGAGCGGGTGGACGGCGGCGCGGCGTCGCTCAAGATCATCATCAAGGCGGACCAGGGCGGCCCGGCGGAAGCGCTCGCCGACGCGCTGGCCCAGCTGTCGACGTCCGAGGTCAAGGTCGAAGTGGTGCACCGGGGCGTGGGCGCGATCACCGACTCGGACGTGCTCCTCGCGAAGGCCTCGAACGCCATCATCATCGGCTTCCACGTCCGTCCCGACTCCAACGCGCGCGCGTCGGCGGAGCGTGAGCGGGTGGAAATCCGGACCTACCGCATCATCTATGAGGCGGTGGACGAAGTGAAGTCCGCCATGGAAGGCCTCCTGGCGCCGGAGAAGAAGGAAGTGGTGCTGGGCGAGGCGGAAGTGCGGCAGGTCTTCAAGATCGCGAAGGTCGGCACCATCGCGGGTTCGTTCGTGCGCTCGGGCGTCATCCCGCGGACCGCGAAGGTGCGGGTGATCCGCAACGGCGTCGAAGTGTACGACGGCACGCTCGCGTCGCTGAAGCGCTTCAAGGATGACGCACGCGAAGTGCGTGAAGGCTTCGAATGCGGCATCGGCGTCGAGAATTTCAACGACGTGAAGGTCGGGGACTTGATCGAGGCGTACCGGATCGACGAGGTCGCCCGGACGCTCTCCGGGGGCACGGCCGCCAAGGCCACCTGATTGATCGTCGGTATCATGACGTGGGAGCTGCACCTGGATGCCTGCCACTCCCTGAAGGACAAGCGGCAGGTGCTCGAAAGCCTGAAGGACCGGCTGCACCGGAAGTACAACATCTCGGTGGCGGAGACGGCCCATCAGGACCTCTGGCAGCGCGCGGAGCTGTCCGCTTGCGTGATGAGCACCGACCGGGTGCACGCGGAGAAGGTGCTCCGTGAAGCGGACCGGCTGGTGGACGAAACCGCCGGCGCGCGGATCGTGGACACGAGCACGAGTTATCTCTGATGATGAAACGCAGAAGCCATCGTCCCGAGCGGGTCGCCGAGCTGGTGCGGCAGACCGTGGGGGCGTTTCTGACCGGCGACGTTCGCGATCCACGGATCGGATTTGTCACCGTGACCGGAGTGGAGGTTACGGCCGATCTCTCGCACGCCAACGTGCAAGTGAGCGTCATGGGCACGGAAGAGGAGAAAACGCGCTCCCTCGAGGGACTGGCCAGCGCGGCGCGGTTCCTCCGGGCCCAGCTCTCGAAGGAGCTGACGCTGCGCACCAGCCCGGAGCTCCACTTCCGGCTGGACCGGGGCCTGGAGCATGCCCAGCGGATCAATCAGGTCTTGAAGGACCTGCGGTCGGGGAGCGAGGAGGGCGAGTCCTGACCGACGGCGTGTGTCTGGTGGCGAAGCCCGCGGGGCCGACCAGTCACGACATTGTGGACATCGCCCGGCGGGCCTTGCACCAGAAGCGCGTCGGACACCTCGGCACCCTCGATCCCTTCGCCGAAGGACTGCTGGTGATCGTGGTGGGGCGGGCGACGCGGCTCGCGCCCTACGCGGCGGGATGGAAGAAGAGTTACGAGGGCGTGATTAGGCTCGGGTCGGTCACGACCACCGATGATCGCACCGGCGAGGTGACGACGGCGTCGGATGCGTGGCGGGGTCTCGACCTCGAGCAGATTCGCGCCGCGTCCGCCGGACTGACGGGTGAGATCGAGCAGCAGCCACCCGCATTCTCCGCGGTGAAGGTGGGCGGGGTGCGCGCCTACAAGAAGGCGCGGCGTGGTGAAGCGGTGGTGGTCGAAGCGCGCCGGGTGACGGTGTTCGAATTCACCCTCTCCGGCTGGAAGGCGCCCGACGTGATGTTTCGGGCGACCGTGAGCGGTGGGACGTATCTCCGCTCCCTCGCGCGAGACCTGGGCGAGCGGTTGGGGTGCGGCGGGCACTTGGCGGAGCTCCGGCGCACCGTCGTCGGGCCCTTCCGGCTCGAGGATGCGGTCCCGGCGCAGGCGCTGACCCCGGCCGACATCAAGGATCCGGTCCTGCTGGTCCGTGATCTGCCGAGCCGGACTCTCGATGCGGCGGAACGGGAGGCCATCGTGCATGGGCGCCCAGTTCCGGCCCGGGTGGCTGACGTCGGAACCGTAACGCTGACGGCTGACGGCTGCCTGCTGGCGGTCGGCGAAGTGGTGGACGGGAGCATCAAACCGCGCCTCGTCCTGGCGGACGCATGAGCGGGACAGCCGGCACCGTCGTCACGGTCGGGTCGTTCGACGGCGTCCATCGCGGGCATCAGGCGGTACTCGCCGAGATCGCCCGGCGGGCGAAGCCGTCGGGACGGAAGAGCCTGCTGGTGACGTTCGACCCGCACCCGCTCGAGGTCGTGAATCCGGAAGCGGCGCCGAAGCTGTTGACGACGCCGGACGAGAAGCGGGAAGTGCTGGCGGCATCACCGGTGGACGAGGTTGTCGTGCTCCCGTTTACCCGGGAGCTCTCGCAGCTCTCGGCGACGGAATTCGTCGGCACCGTGCTCCGTGAGCGATACGGGATGGTGGACCTGGTTCTGGGCCATGATCATGGCTTCGGGCGGGGTCGCTCGGGAGATGTCGAAACGGTCCGCCGGATGGGGCTGGAACAGGGATTCACCGTGGACGTGGTGGACGCGGTGCGGGACGACGGGCAGCCGATATCGTCGACGGTGATCCGCACGGCGGTGGCGCATGGGGAGCTGGACCGGGCGGCGCGCTGGCTCGGCAGACCCCACGCCTTCTCGGGAGTCGTGGAGCGGGGGGCGGGCCGGGGCCGGACCATCGGCATTCCGACGATCAACCTGACCCCGCCGGCCAGGAAGCTCCTCCCGCCCGATGGGGTATATGCCGTGCACGTTTGGGTGGGTGGCCGGCGGTACGGTGGCATGATGAACCAGGGGGCGCGGCCGACGTTCGGCGTCACGGCCCGCGGCCTCGAGACCCATGTGTTCGACTTCGCCGGGGATCTGTACGGCGAGCGGGTGCGGGTGGAATGGGTGCGTCGCCTGCGCGACGTGCGTACTTTCCCGTCCCGCGACGCATTGATCGCACAACTCGAGCATGACCGCGCCGCGGCGCGGGAAAGCCTCAACCTGTCAGGGACGCGATGAAAACCATCCGGAACCGGCTGATCTTGATCGGCGCACTCTTCCTGGTCGCCGTGTACGCCATCGTGCCACGCTCCACCCAGGTCAAGCAGCTCGATCCGCAGAGCGGACAGATGGTGGTGGTCACCGAACGCCTGGTGCCGATCACCCTCGGTCTCGACCTGCAAGGCGGCGTGCACCTGGACCTCGAAGTGGACCAGAGCCAGGGCCCGGTGCCCGACTGCAAGGACGCCATCGAGCGGTCGGAGAAAGTGGTGCGGACCCGGCTCAACGAGTTCGGGACCCTGGAGCCGGTGGTGCAGACCACCGGCAACTGCCGCCTGAACGTCGAGCTTCCCGGTGAAAGCGACCCCGAGCGCGCCAAACGCATCGTGCAGCAGCAGGCCCACCTCGAGTTCCGCATCACGGACATGAAGAACCTGTTCCGCGACGCACTGCCCGGGATCGACAAAGCCCTCCATGATGCCGGGGTGAGGGGCACGGGGAACGCCGGTCCGTCGAACACGGTTTCGCAGCTCTTCGGCGCCGATTCCTCAAAGAAGAAAGGCGCCAAGGCCGCTCCCGACACCACCAACAACTCGGCCGTCTTCTCGAGCGTCCTGTTCCAGGGGCAGCTGCCCGGCGAATACCTCGTGCCGGTGGAGCAGACGCACCTCGTGGACTCCCTGCGAAAGATGACGGCCTTCCAGACCGCGATGCCGCGGGGGATCGACCTCTTCTGGAGCACGGATTCCGTGGTCCGGGGTGCCCGCGAATACAAGTACCTCTACGCCGTGGAATCGAAGGCGATGCTCACCGGTGACGAGCTCGAGAAGGCGACCGCGCGCCGCGACCCCGTCAATAACCACTCGGTGGTGCAGTTCGACTTGAGCCGCCGTGGCGGGCGCCTCTTCGCGGATGCGACCGGGCGCCACGTCCGCGACTACATGGCGATCATCCTCGACACGCTGGTGCAGGGGCAGCCCCCCATCATCAACGACCAGATCGGGGCGCATGGCCAGATCGATCTGCAGAGCAAACCCCTGGCGGATGCGCAGGATCTGGCGCTGGTGCTCCGCGCCGGCGCGCTGCCCGTCCGCCTCGCCATCGTCGACGAGCAGTCCATCGGACCGACGCTCGGCGCCGACGCGATTCATGACGGCATCAGGGCCGGGGCGGTGGGCGTCGCCCTGGTGATCCTGATCATGGGCATCTACTACCGCCTGTCGGGCCTCCTGGCCGTGGCGGCGCTGGCGCTCTACGTCCTCTTCACGCTCGCCGGGCTCGCCATCTTCGGGTTCACGCTGACCTTGCCGGGACTGGCGGGGTTGGCACTGTCGGTGGGCATCGCGGTCGACGCGAACGTGCTGATCTTCGAACGCATCCGGGAGGAGCTCCAGCACGGGAAATCGGTGCGCCTCGCCATCGACGAGGGCTTCAAGCACGCGATGAGCGCCATCGTCGACTCGAACGTGTCGACCGCGCTCACCGCCGCCATTCTGTACCTCGTGGGCACCGGCCCGGTACAGGGCTTCGCCATCACGCTGATCGTGGGCATCGCCGCCTCGATGATCACGGCCATCTTCGTCGTCCGGACCTTCTACATGATCTGGCTGCAGCGGCGGCCCGACATGACTACGGTGAGCATCTGATGTTCCGACTCTTCGCGAACGCGCGCTACGACTTCATCAAGTGGCGCAAGTGGGCGTACGGGCTGTCCGCGTTGCTCATCGTGCCGGGGTTCGTCTGGCTCCTGATCTCGCCGCCGAACTACAGCATCGAATTCACCGGGGGCACGCAGGTCCAGATCGCGACCCTGGATCACGCGATCGGGGCGGCGCAGATCCGCGCCGCGCTCGACGCCGGCGGGCTGCATGGCGCCGAAATCTCCTCCTACGGCGCCGACACGGCGTTCATGATCCGCGCGCGGCTCGGCGAGACCAACAGCGGCACCCAGCAGGCCTCGGACAGCACCATGCGGGCGGTGCGCAGCTCCTTCGACAGAGGACTCGGTCCCACCAAGTACAAGGTCATGAAATACGAGGGCATCGACGGCAAGGTCGGGAAGGAGCTCCAGGGAAAGGCGTTCCTGGCGATCTTCTTTTCCTTCTTCGTGACCCTGGCCTACCTTGCGATCCGGTTCGAGTGGCGCTTCGGCACCGCCGCGGTGCTCGCGACGGCACACGACATCCTCACGACCATCGCGTTCATCAAGTACATGAACCTGGAAATCAGCCTGGTCGTGGTCGGCGCGGTGCTGACGATGGTCGGGTACTCGCTGAACGACACCATCATCATCTTCGACCGGGTCCGTGAAAACTTGCGGAAGTTCCGGCGTCAGAACCTGTACGACGTCGTCAATCTTTCGATCAACGAGACGCTGCCGCGGTCGATTCTGACGCACGGCACCACGTTCGCGACGACGACGGCGCTCGCGCTGCTCGGGGGCGAGGTGATCCGCCCGTTCGCGCTGGTGATGGCGTTCGCCATCTTCACCGGCACTTTTTCCTCGATCTACATCGCGGCGCCGATCCTGATGTACATCGAGAAGCGCTGGCCCGGTGAAGACGCGCGGGGTGCCCGGATCCTCACGTCGCCGATGGCCATGCCCGCGCCCGGGGCAGCCGCGGCTCCCGCCACGCAACCGAAGGCCGCCAAGGCGGCTCCGCCGACACCCAGCCCGGCGCGTTGACGTGCTGGTCGACGCCCATTGCCACCTCGGGGATGGGGCGTTCGACGGAGACCGTGACGACGTGCGGGCCCGCGCCCGCGCGGCCGGTGTGGGCCATGTCGTCGTGATCGGAGACCGGGTCGGGACCAGCCGTGATGCGCTGGCCCTGGCCCGGTCGGCTTCCGGGCTCTCCGCCACCGCAGGGATTCATCCCCACCAAGCCACGGAGTGGTCCGCGGCCACCCGGGCCGAGCTGCTCGGTCTTCTCGCCGAGCCCGAGGTGGTGGCGGTCGGGGAGACCGGGCTCGACTACCACTACGATCATTCGCCTCGCCCCCAGCAGATCGAGAGTTTCGAAGGGCAACTGGCGCTGGCCGAAAGCGTCCGGAAGCCCGTAGTCGTGCATGCCCGGGATGCCGATGCTGACGTCGCGCGGCTCCTGCGGTCCTGGGGTGCCCGGGTCCCGGCAATCATCCTGCATTCCTTCAGCAGTGGACCGGACCTGTTTGCAGCAGGGATGGAGATCGGGGCGTACTTTTCTTTCAGCGGGATGATCACGTTCAAGAGCTGGGGGCACCCGGAGTACCTGACGGGGTGTCCCGCGGACCGCCTGCTCGTGGAGACCGACGCGCCCTACCTGGCGCCGGTTCCGCATCGGGGGAGCCGCAACGAGCCCGCGTTCGTGCGGGAAACCGCGCTGGCGCTGGCCCGGGCCCGGGGGGTCACCCTCGAGGCTCTCGTACCCATGCTCACCGCCAACGCGACGCGGGTGTTCGGTGCCCGCGTCACACCGTCGCCCTGATTCGAGGAGCGCCCTTGTCCACGGTTCCGTCCGACATCGCCATCGCGCAAGCCGCCAAGATGCGTCCCGTTGTCGACATCGCCCGCGAGCTGGGGCTCGCCGACGATGAGGTCGAGCTTTACGGGAAGTACAAGGCGAAGATACAGCTGTCAGCCATCAGCAAAAGAAAGCCGAAAGGCAAACTGATCCTCGTGACGGGGATCAACCCGACACCGGCCGGAGAAGGGAAGTCGACGGTCACGGTCGGGCTGACGCAGGCGCTCCGCAAGATCGGAAAAGACGCCATCCTCTGCATTCGTGAGCCGTCCCTCGGTCCCGTGTTCGGGGTGAAGGGAGGCGCGGCGGGGGGTGGCTACTCGCAGGTGGTGCCGATGGAGGACATCAACCTCCATTTCACGGGCGACTTCCACGCGATCTCGAGCGCGCACAACCTGCTGTCCGCCATGCTCGACTCGCATCTGCATCATGGCAACGCTTCCGGGCTCGACACCCGCCGCATCACCTGGCCTCGAACGATCGACATGAATGACCGCGCGCTCCGCTCCATCATCGTGGGGTTGGGCGGCATCAACGGCGGACCGGCGCGCGAAGAGCGCTTCGTGATCATCCCCGGTTCCGAAGTGATGGCGATCATGGCCCTGGCGACGAGCATCGAGGATCTCGAAGCCCGGCTCGCCCGGATCATCGTGGGTCTCACGGCGAACAAGACTGCGGTGCGCGCCTCAGATCTGAAGGCGCAGGGCGCGATGACGCTCCTGCTCAAGGACGCCCTCAAGCCCAACCTCGTACAGACGCTCGAGGGGGGACCCGCGCTCGTGCATTGCGGGCCTTTCGGCAACATCGCGCATGGGTGCAACTCGGTGATGGCGACCCAGCTTGGCCTGCGGCTCGCCGACCTCGTCTTGACCGAAGCAGGATTCGGTGCCGACCTCGGCGCCGAGAAGTTCCTGGACATCAAGTGCCGGATGGCGGGGCTCAAGCCGGACGCGGCGGTGGTCGTCGCCACGGTGCGCGCGCTCAAGATGCATGGCGGCGTGAAGAAGGATGCCTTGGGTCCTGAGAATGTGGCGGCGGTGGAGAAGGGTGTCGTGAACCTTCAGCGGCACGTCCAGAACGTGAAGAAGTACGGGTTGCCGGTGGTCGTGGCCCTGAACCGGTTCATTACGGATACCGACGCGGAGATCGCCGCGGTGAAAAAGGCGTGCGCGGCCGAGGGGGTGGAGGTCGTGCGGTGTGAGGTGTGGGAGAAGGGTGGGGCGGGGGGCGAGGAGGTCGCCCGTGCATTGCTCAAGCTGCTCGATACCGAGAAGTCGAACTACCACCCGCTGTACGACGAGAAGAAGCCGATCAGGGAGAAGATCGAAACGATCGCGAAGGAGATCTACGGGGCCGGGGCGGTGGCGTTCGCGCCGGCGGCCGAGCGGGCGATGGAGTTGCTGCCGAAGTTGGGGTTGGGGGAGACGCCGGTGTGCATGGCGAAGACGCAGTACTCGTTCTCGGATGACGCGACCAAGCTGGGAGCGCCGAGCGGGTTCACGCTGCAAGTGCGGGACATTCTTCCGTCGGCGGGAGCGGGGTTCGTCGTGGCGCTCGCCGGTGACATCATGACGATGCCGGGCCTGTCCAAGGAGCCGGCGGCCCAGAAGATCCGGATGCATCCGGACGGGACCATCGAGGGACTCTTCTAGCATGACGCTCAAGGTGGTGGCGACCGACCAGGCGCCCGGGGCTATCGGCCCCTACAGTCAAGCGATCGTCGCGAACGGTTTCGTCTACACGGCGGGGCAGGTGGGGTTCGATCCCAAGAAGATGGAGCTCGTGGGGACGACGGTGGGCGAGCAGACGGAGCAGGTGATGAAGAACCTGGCGGCGGTGCTCAAGGCCGCCGGGTCCGGGCTGGACCGGGTCGTGAAGACGACGGTTTTTCTCGCCGACATGGCCGACTTCCAGGCGATGAATGAGGTGTACGCGAAGCATTTCGGGAATCACAAGCCCGCGCGGTCGACGGTGGCGGCGGCCGGGTTGCCCCGGAACGCGCGGGTCGAGATCGAGGTCGTCGCGACCACCGGGTGACCATCTCTTCGGAAATTTCCGATCTCCTGGAGTTCACGGAGGCCCAGGCCTTCGCGGACATGCTGGCGGCCGCGCCCCGGGAGTGGGGGGCGTGGTCGGAGCGTCGGGCGGGAGGCTGGATTCTGCAGGTCCCCACGATTGATATCCTGCTCTTCAACCGGGTGATCGGTGCGGGCCTGCCCGCGGCGACGCGGGAGGAGATCGACGAGGTCATTCAGCC
>DASUBP010000204.1:0-3392 GCA_035763205.1 Gemmatimonadales bacterium | reverse complement strand
GTTCCGATCCGGCACATGGGGGCTCTGGCTCAGGCCGGAGCCCCCTGTAGTTTCAGGCGTATCAAGAGGGATTCCATGTTTGACTCTTCGCGGGGGGACCCATGAACAAAATCTTGTTCGGGCTGCTGGGAGCCGGCGTGGTGGTTGGCGTGGCCTGCTCGAATCCGACCGGCAATGGGAGCGGCTGCGGTGGGAATGGCGGGAACGTCGTGACGATCACTGCCCACGACAACCAGACCTTCACTCCTCAGACGGTGCAGGTCAGTCAGACGCAGCAAGTCTGCTTCCAGAATCTGGGCACTGTGCTCCATACGGTGACTCCAGACTCGGAGATGCCGGGCGACACGCTGTGGATTCGCGGCCATCCCACGGAGGCCTTGCCGCCCAACTCTCCGTATCAATTCACGCTCGGAGTCGGTGACTATTACTATCACTGCGCGTATCATGGCGGGAACCAGACCGGCATGTGGGGAGTGATTCACGTCCGATGACCATCCGTCTGGGTGCGGCGCTGGCGCTGGCGGGAGCCCTCGTGTCGTGCGGCAAGAGCGCGACCGCCGGTGGTGCCGCCCACTCGCTCACGGTGAGTGTGCGCGACAACATGTTCTCCCCCAAGGTGGACAGTATCAGCGTGGGAGACACCGTGACCTTCACCTGGCAGGGCAGTCAGCAGCATGATCTGGTCTTCCAGGACACCACCGTCGGCAACGTATCATCGCAGTCTAGCGGGACCGCCAAACGTGGGTTCCCGCTGCCGGGGATCTACCTCTACCGCTGCACCCTCCATTCGTCCGACTTCAACACGGGATCCATGATCGGCACCATCGCGGTTTATTGACCTAGCCGTCTACCCGTCTAGCCGTCTAGGTTTGTCGTATGACCGACAGCCTCGAATCGTTCCGGCATTTCCGCGAAAAGATGAACGCGGCCATCCTGGCCGCCGGCAACACCACCATCAACCGCTTCTTCGCCCTCGACACCCGGACCTATGAAGCCGGGGCGCTTCCGGTCAAGACCAAGGAGCTCCTGGGGCTGGTGGCGTCGATGGTCCTGCGCTGCGACGACTGCGTGACCTACCACGTCATCCGGTGCCGGGAAGAAGGGGTCAGTGACGCCGAGTTCCAGGATGCGTTCGCCGTCGCGCTGGTGGTGGGAGGGTCCATCGTGATCCCGCATCTCCGCCGCGCCGTCGCCCGGCTGGAAGAGCTCCCGCCCGCGTGAATCTCTGGGCCAAGGCGTGCGAGATGGCCCGGGCCGGCGCGGGGGGGGCGTTGGCCACGATCGCGGACACCTCGGGGTCCACGCCCGTGCCGGCCGGCGTGAAGATGCTGATCGGGGAGGCGGATCGCCTGGCAGGCTCGATCGGCGGTGGCTGTGTGGAGGGGGATGTCATCCAGGTGGCGATCGACGCGCAACGATCCGGGCATCCGGCGCTGGTCACGCACCACCTGAACGCCGACCTTGCCGGGGACGTGGGGCTCTCCTGTGGCGGTACCGTGCGGATCTTCGTCGAACCGCTCTCGACGGACCCGAGGTACGTGGAGGCGCTCGCGGCCGCGGCCACCGCCACGCTGGGCCAGGTGACCACCGCCGTCGACTGGTCGAACGGGCCGCACAAGACATTCGGACCCCTGCCGGGCGGGACATCTCCCGTCGCGGACGCCCACATCTCGGATGACGAACGCTTTGTGGTCGAGCGCCTGGTTCAGGCGCCTCGACTCCTAGTGTTCGGAGCCGGGCACGTCGGTGCCGCCATTGCCCGCGCGGCGGGTGCCGCCGGGTTCCGGGTGACGATCACCGACGATCGTCCCGAATTCGCCGATGCCGCCCGTTTTCCGGGCCTGGACGTCCACGCCCTGCCTCCGGACCGCGTATTGAGCGAGTTCGCGCCGGGACCCGCCGACGCCGTCGTGGTCGCGACGCGCGGCCACCGGAACGACGCGGAGATCCTGGACCAGCTGGCGCGGATGACGGTCGGGTATGTGGGGTTGCTGGGCAGCGCACGGAAGCGCGCGGTGATCCTGAAAGCCCTCGGCGCCGCCGGCGCGCCGGCTGATGCCCTGGCGGCGGTCCGGGTGCCGGTGGGACTGGAGATCGGAGCGGTGACGCCCGAGGAGATCGCGGTCAGCGTCACCGCGGAGCTCATCGCCTGGCGGCGATTGCCCTCTACCGGACCCGGTCGAGCAGCTTGAGCAGGGAGTCGGGCGCGAGAGGTCCGGAGATCCGAACCTGCAGACGCCCCACCGCTTTCTGGAGTGGATTTCGCGAGTAACCGTAGCCCATGGCCTCCACGGCCGAGTCCAGGGGCGACTGCAACAGCTGGATGATGGTTCCATCCGCTACTTCCTGCTCCACCATCACTTCGTTCGGCACCTTGGGGTTCTGGAGAATGTCGCGCACTGGAATCCCCGGGATACGGGCGACGTCGGTGCCCAGAGCCCTCCGCGCTGGCTCGGCGGCAATCGCGGTCCACGTCGTTCCGATGGCGCGGCGTTCAGCCGTCCCCACCGCCATGTCCGCGGTGGCCGCAGTCCGTGGCGCTGCCGTGGACGGCGTGATGGCGACGGTGGCAGGGGGGATGGGTGCGGGGGCCGCGCCCCGGAGGGCGGGGCGTCCGGCGTTCCCGACCACCCCAGGCTTCACCATGGGGACGACGCTCGTTTCTGCCGCGACGGCAAGCGACTCCCGATCGGTCTTCGTCGCCTGAAGATGGGAGGCGCGCGCGCGATACAGAGTCGCCGGAGCGGGAGCGTCCTGGTGTGCCGCGGAGGCCGCCGAATCGGCGGGAACCACGGCCGCGACCTGTTTCGTCTCATCTGCCGCATTTCCGGCCCTCTGGGGCGTCGGCCGCAGCAGCCATCCGGTGACGAACGCCAGCGCGATGGATGCGGCCCACGCGGCCGCTACCACAAATCGGGGCTGCCGGCGCGGCGATTGCACGCGGGACGCCGGGGGGGGGCGGTGCGTGTGGCCGGTGGGGAGCTCAGCGAGCGTGAGGAGCCGGTCGGCGCGCTCGATGAGTCCGCGCTCCTCCGCCAGGCGACCCCGGCAGGCAGCACACTCGGTCAGATGCGCCTCGAACCGGGCGCGCTCCGCGTCGGGCAGCTCGCCGTCCAAATAGGCGTGAAGGGTTCCTTCGTCAACGTGCGACACGGACGTCCTCACTTCCCGATCCATAGGCTTCGACCAGACGGCGGCGCGCGCGCGCCAGCGTGGTGCCGACAGCGGTGCGCGCGAGCCCGGTCTGCGCCGCGATCTCGTCGTACGAGAGTCCGGCATCCCAGAGAAGCAGCACCTCGCGGTCCCGCGGGGTCAGCTGATCCAGGGCTTCACGCACCCGGCGCCGGCGTGCCTCGTCATCGAGGATCTCTTCAGGTGACGGTCGATGGTCC